>CAYSEO010000387.1:0-4187 GCA_964429885.1 uncultured bacterium | reverse complement strand
TAGCTATTGTTTAATCTCAAGTCCAGTCTGAATCTTCATGTCCATTGGCTCTGAATTCAATCCACATTGCCTCAGCAGAGATCTGCCATGAAACTCACCCCAAAAAATCTCACAGAACGCACCGATCAGGTCTACGATGTCATCGTGGTTGGAGGTGGGGCCGGAGGTTTATCCGCCGGAATCTATCTGCAGCGGTATCTGCTGTCCAGCTTGATCCTCGATAAGGGTAAAGCCCGATCCTTTTGGATGCAGGAGCTACACAACTACCTGGGTCTACCCCCAGATACCCCTGGGCGAGCCGTATTGCGGCAGGGCAAAGAGCACTATCTCTCCCTGGGGGGTGATCTGTTGGATGCCTATGTGGAGTCGGTGGTGGATGAGGGGGAGACCTTCGCGGTGCGGGTCAAGGTGGGACGCCAGAATAGTGAATATCACACCTTCCGATCCAAATACCTGATCGCGGCCAGTGGCATCATCGATTATCTGCCAGAGCTAGAGAACATGCGCAATGTTTTTGACTATGCGGGCTACAATCTGCATGTGTGTTTGATCTGTGATGGCTATGAGATGACCGATAAACAAGTCGGTGTGTTCGTCAACAGTGCCAGCAACGCCGAGGTGGTCTTCCCGCTAGGATGGTTTACCCCCTACATCACACTATTCACCTTAGGCAGCTTCGAGGTGGAGGATGATCTGCGGCGCCGTTTGCAGGAACATGGCTATCCCATTGTGGAGGCCCCGATCGCTCAGTTGCTTGGTGAAGATCATCAGATGACCGGGGTGGAGTTGGCCGATGGTCGGGTGGTGAATCTGGAGATGGGTCTGATCTCGATGGGATCGCAATATCATGCTGACTATCTCGATGACCTGAACCTGGAGAAGCAGGGGGGGAACCTGATCACAGACAAGATGGCCCGTACCTCCCATCCTCGGATCTTCGCCATTGGGGATCTGAAGGTGGGTCTCAATCAGGTGGTGGTGGCGGCAGCTGATGGTGCCCTGGCAGCCACTCAGATCTGGCGGGAGATCCGGCGTGCCACCGGAGCTAAACGTTGGGTGGAGAATTTGACCCCGGTGAATTGAGTGGATACTTCTGGGGATCCACCCTGATCGCTGTCGCTTGTTGCCACTGATGAGATTCTGAAGGATCACCATGGCTATCGCTCCATCCCCAGATCCGGCTTCAACATCGACCCCTCACTCTGCCTCTCGGTGGCAGTGGATCACCCGGGGGATCTCCATCCTCTTCGATTCCCAGATCGGCACCATCGGCCTGCTGATCCTGTGTTTCTGGGTGATCCTGGGTCTGATCTCTTTCGTCTACACGCCTTATCCCCCCAATGCCCCAGACTTTGCCCAGAATGCAGGCCCTAGTTGGGATCATTGGCTAGGGACAGATCACTTGGGCCGTGATATTCTCTCCCGCTTGATGACGGGAACTCAGGTGGTGTTACTCAAGACCCGTCTACCAGGAGACTGGTTTTTGCCGGGTGGAGTGGCATTGTGGGGAGTGGCCGGATCCCTGGCTCTGGGCTGTGGGCTGGGGTTAACGGCGGGATATAAAGGGGGCTGGATCGATCAAGTCATCATGCAGATCTTGGATGCCCTGATCGCGTTTCCGGTGATCGTTTTGTATCTGGTGGTGATCTCGGCTCTGGGGCAAGGGGATTGGGTGGTGATCTTGGCGATCATGGTGACAGGAGCTCCGGGGGTGGCACGGTTGGCTCGCAGTCTCGCCTTGGATATTCGGACTCGGGATTACATTCGAGCGGCGGAGACCCGTGGGGAGAATCTCGGGTATGTGTTGTTGTTTGAGATCCTGCCCAATGCCCGAGGACCGCTATTGGTGGATGCCATGTTGCGGATCGGTTATGCGGTGTTTGCCATCTCCACTTTAGGATTTCTTGGGATCGGATTACCTCCTCCCGATCCGGATTGGGGCACCATGGTGAACGAGGCTCGCAAGTCGATCTTCACCACCCCCTGGCCGGTGATCTGGCCCTCCCTAGCGATCGCCAGTTTAGTGATCGGGTTGAATCTGTTGGCGGATGGCATCCGGGAGGAGAGCACTCGCTACCAAAAGTAAGATCGATCCCAGATCACAAGGAGTCGATCACACCAAAACCGAGGACCAAAGTGTCATTTGTGTAGAGAGAACCTGTTACCTATTGAACAGTGACTGATCTCTAGGATCTCCCTAACGGGATCTGTAGGCTTTGGGGGTTATCCCTGTCAGCTGTCGGAACTGTTTGCTTAGATGGCTGTGGCTGCTGAATCCACATTCCAAAGCGATGTCCATAATGGGTCGATCTGACTGCTTGAGCAGCACCTTCGCTCGTTCTATCCGTTGCTGGATCAGGTATCGGTAGGGAGAGATGCCGAGGGATTGCTTAAAGAGATGGCTGAAATGGAACTGACTCATGTCTAGCAACTGGGCCAGATCGATAAGGTTAATGTCTTGACTTAAATGGGCATCGATGTTATCTAAGACTTGTCGCAGGTGTCTCAGAGGTAAACCTCCTTCATAAACAGGTTGTTGCGCTTTGATCGTGGCGAATTGTCTCAGCAAGTTGACAGCCAGGACAGTGGCCAGAGAATCGATGTAGAGCTTGCCTTTCGAGGGGGGGTGCTGCAGTTCAGCAAGAAGCATTGATCCGATCGCCTCGATGTGAGGATCCCGTTTCCGAAATTCTGGTCTCAGCTCCAGTCGATCGCAATTTTGATTCAGTGTCTCCAACGCAACATCGCGGACAAACTGGGCCTTGAGCCGGATCTGTAAGTAATCTTCTTGTCCTTCCCACCGAGCGAAAAATGGCAGGTTTGCAGGGGTCAGGGTAAAGTCCCCTTGGCGGTACAGACCCGTGTGAGTTTTGCCATCTTGGCTTTGTACATAGCGCAGCGGGCGAGATACCAGGGATAGGGAAAGGGTGTGATCGGCTTCAAAATGAAATCCTCCTTCCCCTTCGGGATTCTGGGAGCGTTTGATCTGAATCTGTTCCCAGATCCGGCCTGAGCTAGAGGAGGAAGCCGTCTGGATCGGTCGGTGTGTCGGTTTCTCCATGGGTCCAATGGCAGAGGGGCGAGAGATCACAAAACGGATCACAAGAAGATGATAGCGCCACAAGCAGGTGACAGTCAGCTAGGAGTGGACTGCCTAGGCTGGGAATAAGGTTAATTAGGAGAACACCACATGAAACTACTTGTTTTTGGAGCAACAGGGGGAACGGGTCGTCTGCTGGTGGAGCAGGCATTGGGGCAAGGACATCAGGTGACAGCGTTTGTCCGCGATCCGGCGAAGCTCAACCTCCATCACCCTGATCTCCAGCGGGTTCAAGGGGATGTTCTGGATCCTATTTCAGTGGAAGGGGCGGTACAGGGTCAAGAGGCAGTGGTGTGTGTGCTGGGGGCTGGGTCTAAGTTGACCGGATCCATTCGGTCTGAGGGCACCCGACAGATCATCCAGGCGATGGAGAAAGCTGGTGTCCGACGTTTGATCTGTCAATCTACTTTGGGGGCTGGGGACAGTTGGGGTAGCGTCAAGTTTTTCTGGAAGTTCGTTATGTTTGGCTTCCTGTTGCGAAATGTGCTGGCTGATCATGAATGCCAAGAGAACGCCGTTCAACACAGCGCTTTAGACTGGACCCTGATCCGTCCAGGTAGCCTTGTGGAGGGGGAGAGGACAGGTCAGTACCGATATGGCTTCCCAGGAACGGATAGGACCACACAACTCAAGATCTCCCGTGCCGATGTAGCGGATTTCATCCTCAAACAGCTGACGGATGACTCCTTTATCCACAAGGCACCCAGCCTCTCATATTAGGTGCTCTCACTCAGTCCTCTCACATTGACACAAATTTACAGGAGATCTATTGGAATCATGTTCGGATCTTAGGGGCGTTCTTGGCGACAGGAGTGTTTAAGTAGATCGGCAAAATTGCTTTGATATGCATTCGCTGTAACTCCTCAGTCAAGGACAAGCCGACTCCCACTGAATTCTCAAGGACCCTCGATCGTTGTATCCAGGGTCCTGATCTCTAATGCTGTCTTTGCAGCTAAACTAGATCCTAACCTGCTCAGAGCGATCCCGATGGTCTCTCACATTCCCTCCCAACCTGATCTGATCCACTACCCTGACAGCGATGGCCAACCCATGGCGGATAATACCCTGCAGTTTCGCTGGATCGTCA
>CAYSEO010000386.1:0-4190 GCA_964429885.1 uncultured bacterium | reverse complement strand
CAGTTGGGGATCGTGGCCCAGGAGCAAAGGCAGTATGAGGAGGCGGAGCGCTACTTTCGCAAGGCCCTGGAGATCTTTGAACAGGCTGGGGATATTTACTCCAGTGCCCACACCTATCAGGGATTGGGAGCGGTGGCCAAAGATCAAGGAAACCTCGCCGAAGCCTTTCCCTATTTCCTCAAAGCCTTCCAGATCTATCTACACTTTGAAGATCAGTACAGCGCTATGACATATCCATTCAGACAGTTCATCAAGATCACCCAGACCCAAGGATCAGAAACGTTCGCCCAACTTTGGCAAAACTCCGCAGGTGAGCCCTGTCCTGACTGGATCCTGGAGTTGATCCAACACACGATCCAAGCTCAAAGCCCAGCTGAGTGAGACGTAAAGTAGAGCGATCAGCATCGTGGTCATGATGGTAATCCTGAATCCTAAGTCTCCGTTAAGGGGTGATTGGGCAGATCCTGTGAGCGAGCTCGATCTCGTAGGGACCTTAGATCAGCGGTGATCTCCACAGGCCATGGCTCTGGATCTCTCAACCGTCGCACTGACTCCGGTAGCGTGACCACCGATTGCCGTGTGTGCTGCGCGATCGCCTCCAAACCAGGCAGCGGTTGTACCAACTCCCCAGACACCATGATCCGCTGCAAAAGAGGTTCCGTCCCCTCAGGAGCGACTTCCCCCACTGTGCCCAGATAATCTCCCTGAGGCCCCCGAAAGATCTGTTTACGACCGGGGATCGTCGCCTTCGAGATAGAGGACTTGGCCACTGGGATCCCCTTGATCTCCACCAATTTATACACCCCATTGATCGCTCCCCCAGTCACCAGTCGGGTACCGACCCCATAACCCGCGATCGGAGCCTGAGCCTGATGCAGCCTATCGATCTCATACTCATCCAGATCCCCGCTGACAAAGATCGGCGACCCCTGGGGCAGGATCTGGTTCACCTCTCGGGACAACTCCTCCAGGTTACCGGAGTCGATCCGTACTCCCCCCATCTCGCCCCCAGAGGGAGAATTTTCCGTCATCAATCGAGCTGCTGTGCGAGCGCCTTGTAGTGGATCGTAGGTGTCGATCAATAACGCCGACTGGGGAAAATAACGTCGAAAGGACTGAAAGGCATGGGGTTCATCCCCCGAGAGGGCGGCCAACGCCATCACCAGGGAATGGGCCATCGTCCCAGCAGGCTTCCGCTTCAACTTCAGAGCCGCCAACACATTAGAAGTGGCATTGAATCCCGAGGCCAGAGCCGCCCGTGCCGCCCACATACCCGCCTGAGGCCCAAACGCCCGCCGGGTGCCAAACTCCAACAACACCGCATCCGATCCTGCCGCATCCCGCATCCGAGCCGCCTTCGTCGCGATCAGACTCTGATAGTTCAACGTCGAGAGCAGATAGGTCTCCACCAACTGGGCCTGCCACAGGGGAGCCTCCACCCGTAACAACGGCTGATTAGCGAACACTGCCGTCCCCTCCGCCACTGCCCACAGATCCCCAGTGAACCGAAAATCCCGCAGCTGGGTCCAGAACCGTTGGGGCGCCCCCTCAAACAACCCCGTCCCCTCCAACTCCCTCAGATGCTGATCAGTCAAGGTAAGGGTGGAGAGGTACTCTACCGCCTGAGTCAACCCCATGGCGATCACATAGCCAAAATTCGGAGGCAGCCGCCGCATAAACAGCTCAAAGGCCGCCGGTTGTTGATCCACATTCTCGCCCACATAACAGGCTGCCATGGTCAACTGATATAGGTCCGTCAACAGCCCGTAATCCCGAGGATCAAGGGAAAGATCTGGGGTCAACATAGAGTCCTCTCTTAGGCGCTTCATTCTAATTTATAGTAAAAATTACTATAATGCAACTCCCAGATCCCAGAGTGCGATCCACCCGATCAGGGGTCAGATCCCAGCCACTCAGGCCCTCCCGGAGCTGTTGAGGGTACCAAGAGGGGAGTTCTCAGGATCGTCTCCTCAGCTTTCCTTCCCAGGGGGTAGACATCTGACCCAGATCTGTTATAGTGAAACCAACCAAAACTAGGGTGGATCGATGGTGACCTCTGCTGCTCAAGACCAAATGTCAGAAGATTTTGGATGGGAGTCCATCGAGGACGGGGTTTTGACGCAATTTGAGGTAGCTGGCGGCTCCGTGATCGGTCAATTCCACCGGGATATCGGCAAAAACAACCAGGATGCCCTGCAGGTGATCTGGATGGATGAGACCCTGATCGCGGTGGTGTGTGATGGCTGTAGCAGTGGGATGCACAGTGAGGTGGGGGCCACCCTGGGGGCCAAGCTGGTGGCGGAGTCTCTAGCTCAGTCGCTGCTCCGGGATCAAGAGCCGGACTGGCGTTGGGTACATGAGTCGGTGTTGGGGGAGATCGAGGCCCTGATCGCGGCCATGGGGATCGAGCCGGTGCAGGCGTTGCTGGATCATTTCCTGTTCACCATCATCGGGGTGGTGATCACGCCCCAGGGGGCCACCCTATTCACGTTGGGGGATGGAGTGTTCTGTATTAATGGTGAGATCACCATAATTGGTCCCTATCCGGACAACGCCCCCCCTTATCTGGCCTACGAATTGGTGGAGCCGGAATTGATGGGCACCCAGATGCAGATCCATCCGCTGGTGCCCTTGCACGAAATGGAGTCCATCCTGATTGGTACGGACGGGGTGGCGGATCTGATCGCGGTTGAGGATCACCACCTACCGGGACGCTCGGAATGCGTCGGTCCTCTCCGCCAATTTTGGGAAGAGGATCGTTACTTTGCCAATCCAGAGGCCATTCATCGGCGGTTGAATCTGATCAATCGGGAGATGGTGCGAGCGGATTGGGAGGCCCAGCGATTGATCCGAGAGAAAGGATTGTTGCCTGACGACACTAGTCTGATCGTGATACGACAGCATCACCTATGAACACGCCACAGATCTTTATTGAAGGCAAGCCGTTGACCGTAGATCCCAGCCAGTCCATTGGCAAGGGGGGCGAGGCTGATATCTTCGACATCGGCAACGATCGGGCCTTAAAGCTATTCAAATCCCCTGATCATCCGGATCTACAGGGATCTCCGGGGGAACAGAGCGCGGCCCGAGAGCGACTCCATGAACATCAATACAAACTGCGGGTCTTTCCTCACTCGCTACCCCCATCGGTGGTGACTCCCCTGCAATTGGCAACGGATCGAAGTGAAACGCAGATCTTGGGCTACATCATGACTCTGATCAGGGAGGCCGTAACCTTACATCGCTACAGTGATCGACGGTTTCGACAGCAGGGGATCTCGGCTCAAACTGTCGTGGAGATCTTTCGCGATCTCCATACCATTCTGGCTGAGGTACATCAGGCCCAGGTGGTGATCGGAGATTTTAATGATCTCAACATTCTGGTTAAAGATCAACAGGTGTATCTGATCGACACGGATTCCTATCAGTTCGATGCTTTTCTCTGTCGGATGTACACGACCCCCTTCTTAGATCCGTTATTGTGTGATCCGCAGGAATCGATCCCGATTTTGAGCAAACCTTACACATCTCTATCGGATTGGTATGCCTTTAGCGTCATGTTGATGCAGTGTCTGTTATTTGTCTCACCCTATGGAGGGGTCTATCGGCCCCAGGATCCAACTCAGAAGATCTCCCATGAGGCCCGTCCGCTACACCGGATCACGGTCTTTCATCCTCAGGTTCGCTATCCTAAGCCTGCGCTGCCCTATGATGTCCTGCCAGATGATCTACTCCACCATTTTCATCAGACCTTTGTTAAAGATCATCGAGACCGATTTCCCCGTCAGCTTTTGGATCAACTACAGTGGACCACCTGTACCCTGTGTGGCCTGGAACATGGTCGATCCGCCTGTCCCCATTGTTTGAGATCCGGAGCAGTAAAGCAAACGATCACAGTGCGTGGATCCGTGGTCGCCACCTCGATATTCAAAACCCGAGGAATCATTCTCAGGGCTAACCTTCGAGGAGACCAGTTGTTATGGATCTATCATGAGCAGGGGGCATTCTTGCGTGAAGATGGTCAGAAACTCTTACAAGGAGATCTCGATCCCAAGGTGCGATTTCGATTGCAAGTGGAACGGACTTTGATCGGTAAGGAAAATCAGCTGATTCTTCTACAACCCGAGCATCCCCCCGAGCGGCTCCAAGTCGATCCCTATCGGCACATGCCTATGTTTGACCTCAATGCC
>CAYSEO010000385.1:0-4202 GCA_964429885.1 uncultured bacterium | reverse complement strand
CCGAATTCTCCAGTCCCCCGCCCTTGATGCCCCAGATCGTCCGTCATCAGGGCTATACCTTGATCCGTTGTGGTCAACCGATCACCCTGCGAGATAAGACAGTGGCCCAAGTAGAGACGATCACAGATGTCAGCAGCTCAGCCCGTGTCTATCAGGTGTTTCTCACCACGTTGACGATCTCTGGCGGTGGCTCCGTACTGTTGGTGGCGGTGGTGGGATTGTTCGGAGTGAGGCGTTCCCTCAGACCCTTACGCAAGATCAGTACCCTCTCCCATAGTGTCTCAGCGGATACCTTGCAGGAGGCCCGTCTGGTGTTGGATGACTCCCCTACGGAGATGACGGATCTGGCGGAAGCCTTTAACGATATGCTGAATCGCCTGTCTCGGGCCTGGGAACATGAACGGCACCTGATCAGCACCATCTCCCATGAGCTACGCACCCCCTTGGCGATCGTGCAAGGCTATCTGGACAGCACCCTGCGCCGGGGCGAGAACCTCAACGAGATCCAGTTAGAGAACCTGGCCATCGCTCAGGAGGAATGTCGCCGCATCATCCGGATGCTCAAGGATCTACTGGATCTCGCCCGAGTGGAATCTGGATCGATTCATCTGCAGCTTCAACCCCTGTGCTTGAATGAATTGACCAAGGAATTGTGTTCCCTGGCTCAACATCTGGGGGTGAATCCGATCTCTGTGGAGCTGCCCGATCAGGTCCTCTATGTCAAGGTGGATCGGGATCGATTGAAACAGGTGGTGTTAAATCTGATCACCAATGCCATCCGCTACTCCGACAATCATGCCCCGATCACGCTCCGTCTGAAACGTCAGGAGGATCAGACCCTACTGCAGGTTCAGGATCGGGGGATCGGGATCCCGGAGGAAAAACTCCCTCATATCTTTCAACGGTTCTACTCGGTCTCCGAGGCCCGCAGTCGCAGTCAGGGGGGAGTAGGTTTAGGGCTGGCCATCAGTAAGGCGTTGGTGGAACAGATGCGAGGTCAGATCTCTGTTCAATCCCAGGTAGGGGTGGGCAGCACCTTCACGATCCAGTTGCCCTTAACTGAGGTGGTTTGATCTGAGCTCCACAGATCAAGATCTTAGTGATCCCGGTTGGCGATGGGAATATAGGGTTGATTGTGCTGACCTGTGTACACCTGAGTGGGGCGGAAAATGCGATTGTCACCCAATTGTTCCCGCCAATGGGCCAGCCAGCCCGCAGTCCGAGCCATGGCGAAGACCGGCGTAAATAGATTCTGAGGGATCCCCAGCTTGGCGTAGACCAACCCTGAATAGAAGTCCACATTGGGATAGATCCCTTTCGGCCCCAACAGCTCCTCACAAACCTTCTCCACCTCCATAGCCACATCGTAATACTTGTCATGGCCGTAGTAATCGAACAGCTGTTCCACAAATTTTTGCAGAATGATGGCGCGGGGATCCTTCACCTTATAAACCCGGTGACCCATACCCATGATCCGTTGTTTGTTGGCCAGCCGATCCTCAATATAGGGCCGCACATTCTCCACGCTCCCGATCTCCCGTAGCATGATCATCACACGCTCATTGGCGCCGCCGTGCAGTTGACCGGAGAGGGTACCGATGGCAGAGGCCATGGCGCTGAAGGGATTGGCCAGAGTGGAGGCGCTGACCAGCAGAGCAAAGGTGGAGGCGTTGACCGTGTGCTCCGTATGCAAGATCAAACAGGTATCAAAGATCTGAGCCGCCCATTCGTCAGGGACCTTACCAGAGAGCATATAGAGAAAGTTAGGGCAGAGATCGAGTTCGTCATGGGGGGGGATTGGATCATCGCCGTGGCTCATCTGAAAGTGGGAGGCCACGATGGTGGGGAGCTTGGCCAACAGTCGAGTCACGGTGCCGAAGACGTAGTCGTCGTCGTACTCCTGAAGGGGATAGAACAATCCCAGTCCCGCCACAGAGGTCTGCAGAGCATCCATGGGGGAGCAGCTGTCGGGGTAGGACTTGATCATATCCCGCACCCGGTATTTGATCTTACGGTGGCTGTGGATCGCCTGTCGGAAGTGCTCCAGCTCCGGTTGAGTGGGCAGTTTGTCGAAGACCAGCAGGTAGGCGGTCTCTAGGAAGGTGCTATGGCGGGTGAGCTCCTCGATGGGGATGCCCCGATACTCCAGGATCCCCTGTTGGCCATCGATGTAGCTGATGTTGGAGCTTGTGGCGGGAACGCCCTCCAGACCGGGTTTGTACTGGCCTTCTGCCATAGCTTGCCTCTGAGTCACCGTGGGACGATCTTAGAGTATAGTCTGCAGTTTGCCCGTTTCGGCTGGAACTATCCGTTCTAGGTGGACGATCCCGCTCTTGATGACCTCGATCGAGATGGTGTTACAAGACCTGAGCAGAGGCAAAGCTTCATTCGGATCTACGATATATGTGATGTATATCTTTTCTACCCCCAGGGCATCCACATTTCCTATGATCGTGCCGGTGTTCTTGATGTTACTTGGATCTTCGATGACAGCGATTAGATTCTTGCATCGAAAAGGTTTGATTTCATCGGCTCGTTGTCGAACTGAAAAGTCCCATAATTCCTAGATAATGGAGTGATACAACTGTCCTTCCCTCCACCCTAGCTCTCAACCCCGTGGCCCCAAACGAATCTGCTAGGATCAGCCCTAAGGGAAACTCTGAAGCCTATGACCCAAGCTCGCATCCGCACCCCGATCATCCGCTGGGTTCCATGCCCTCGGTTGCCACCCCTCACGGATCCGGCGGACACCCCATGAGCGAGCTGGATTTTGAAACGATCCCCCTCTCCTCCCCCGTCCAAGCCCTGAGTCTGGCGGGTCCCCAGGAAGCTAACCTGAAACTGATCGCCCACCGCACCGGGGCCAAACTCACCCTGAGAGGTCACGATCTGTGGGTCTGTGGCACCGACGAGCAACGAGAACAGGTGCATCAATGGGTTGAGATCTTGGAGCCGATCTGGCAGGGTGGTAACCCCGTCACCCGTGTGGATGTGGAGAATGCCTATCGAGCCCTGAATGAACAACAGGGAGAGGCCCAGCGCGGCGCTCAGCTCCATGTCTTGGCCCGTACCCGTAAGGGAGAACCGATCCGAGCCAAGACCCCGCGTCAACAACACTATGTCCAAGCGATCCGCAATCATGATCTGTGCTTTGGTCTGGGTCCAGCGGGCACAGGTAAGACCTATCTGGCCACGGTCATGGCAGTCACCGCCCTCCAGAATCGGGAATATGAACGACTGATCCTAACCCGTCCAGCAGTAGAGGCTGGGGAGAAACTCGGGTTTCTGCCTGGAGATCTACGGGAGAAGATCGATCCTTATTTGCGACCTCTCTATGACGCCCTCTATGAGTTCATCGCCCCAGACAAAACCCCTAAATTTATGGAACAGGGCATGATCGAGGTGGCTCCCTTGGCCTACATGCGGGGCCGTACCCTCAATAATGCCTTCGTGATCTTGGATGAGGCTCAGAATACAACACCAGAGCAGATGAAGATGGTGCTGACTCGCCTGGGATTTAGCTCTCGTATGGTGGTCACCGGTGATCTGACCCAAACCGACCTGGGGCGGCAGCAGATCTCAGGACTGGCCATGGCGGAGCGGGTGCTGCGGGGGGTGGACGGGATCGCCTTCTGTTACTTTGATCAGACCGATGTGGTGCGGCATCCTCTGGTGCAGCGGATTATTGATGCCTACGAACGGTTTGAGGCCCAGGATCACAGTTAGGATCAGGCCCATTCCTAAAGAGCGGTTCGCTGTTGGATTCCTCGATCTGGAGCTGATCTCAGTAAGATCGCTCTTGCTGTGTCGGCTTTCGGCATTAGGATTAGTGGAGATCCGCCATGGGATCGGTTCGGTCCCTCAGTTCCAGCGGCCCTCGAGCATCGCATCGTCCATCCTGACCCGTGCCCTGTCGGGATCTGTGGAGGTAGCAGCGTGTCATCCCTCAGACCATTTATGGTTGCCCTATGTTTGGTCTCCGGCGCCACCTTGTGGAGTCAACAGGGGTCTGCTCAGCCCCCAACCAATCCCCAGATCCTGCAACCTGTGGCGCCCCCCACCCCGGTCGTTGTGCCCACCCCATCCCTCAATGTGCCCGCCCTACGTTCCGAGATCCGGCGGCTGCGCTTGGAGATGTTGGATGTCCTGAATGATCTCGAAGATCTGGAGCGACAGCTAGAGATCAACCCCTCACCTGTGCC
>CAYSEO010000384.1:0-4210 GCA_964429885.1 uncultured bacterium | reverse complement strand
CCCCCCCCCCCCCGCCCGCCGCCCCGCCGGGCCCCGCCCCCCCCCCCCCCGCCCGCCCGGCCCGCGGGGGGGGCCTGGGGAGAAGGAGCCAGTCTTTGCTGAGAGCGGGCAATGATCTCGCGCTCATTCATCAACGGGATCGTGCGGGGATCGCGAAACTCTACCTCATCCTCGCCACCGTCCCCAGAGAGATCCGCCACGGGGGAGGAGACCCCGGAGAGGGCGCGCTGGCCAAACACATACCCCAAGGAAGCACTGAGCACAGCGGTGGAGATAAACACGCTGATCCATAGAAAGGTCGTGGGCAGTCCGGCCAGCAGGGACTTGAGCGGTTGTCGCCGCTTGGGGGCAGGCCTACCGGAAACGTAGCGGTTGCGGGCCACACCAGATCCTCGAACTCAACACCGTCAGTTCTCTAGGTTAACCTCGCTCTCCGGATCCGGGGATGAGTTATGGGTCTCTTCTTCTGCGGGATCCCGTGGTGCTGAGGCGGCAGCATGGGCTGGAGCGGTGTTGGTCGATGGAGATCGATCCTGGAGCCGGGCTTGTCGATCCTGGAGTGCCTGTGGATCTAAGGGGGGCAATCGCTGCTCCGACCACCAACTCTGCTCCGACATCTTCAGATCCTGGAGCCATTTACCTGTGGATTGAGCCGCCACTAAGCCCAACATCAGGGGAGCCGTGGCCAACCCCAACACCACCTCCAACCAACGATGATCCGCTTGGGGTCGAGGGGATGGGGACGTCGAGGAAACGGGATCAGGGGGCATGGTGGACCTGACGGAGGGGATTAATGTTAATTATGCAACAGAGGGCAGATCAGGAGATCCAGCCAAGACAGCAGGATGTTACGTAAGGTAAACTAGAGAGTCTGGCACCGGCTCAAGTGACTACCCCTTGGACATGACGCTTCTAGACATGACCTCACCTTCTGTCGATCATCCTCACTCAGATTGGGATCCCCAAGCAGATAAGCCACGGGAAGCCTGTGGTGTATTTGGGATCTTAGCCCCACCGGAGGAGGTTGCCAAGCTGGCTTACTTCGGTCTGTTCGCCCTCCAACATCGCGGCCAGGAGTCGGCAGGGATCGCCACCTTTGACGGGGCCTTCTGTCGAGTCCACAAGGACATGGGCCTGGTGTCCCAAGTGTTTAACGAGGGGAACCTGGCTCAGTTACAGGGAGATCTGGCGGTGGGACATACCCGCTACTCCACAACGGGGGCCAGTCGGGTGGCCAATGCTCAACCCATGGTGGCGGAGACTCGCCTAGGTCCCTTGGCGGTGGCTCACAATGGCAATCTGGTCAATGCCGATCAGTTGCGGGCTGAGCTTCAGGCGGCGGGGGTCTCGTTACAGTCCTCCACGGATTCGGAGGGCATTGCCCATGCGGTGGCCCAAGCGATCAACACAGGCCAAGGCTGGATCGAGGGAACCTCTGAGGCGCTCCGTCGCTGTCAGGGGGCTTTTAGTTTGGTGATCGGCACACCAGCAGGGCTGATCGGTGCTCGGGATCCCTATGGGGTGAGGCCTCTAGTGATCGGTATGCTCTCCAGTAACCCCGTGTTGGAGGATCTGTTGGGGCAGCGGATGGTCTGTAGTGACGGCACCTTGTCGGATCATCTGGAGCAGCCGCTGTATTACGTTCTCGCCTCGGAGAGCTGTGCCCTGGACATCATTGGGGCCGAGTTCCTGCGGGAGGTGGAGCCGGGGGAGTTGGTCTGGATCACGAAGGATGGGTTGCACTCTCAGTATTGGGCTGAGCCCACGCCTAAGCTGTGCATCTTTGAGATGATCTACTTTGCCCGTCCCGATAGCTGGATGCACGATGAGAGCCTCTATTCCTATCGAGTGCGACTGGGGCAGCAATTGGCTCTGGAGTCCCCAGTGGAGGCGGATTGGGTGATCCCGGTGCCGGACTCGGGCACTCCTGCCGCCATTGGTTTCGCTCGTCAGCTGCAGATCCCTTATACGGAGGGATTGATCAAGAACCGGTATGTGGGACGCACCTTCATCCAGCCCACCCAGGCGATGCGAGAGCGGGGGATCCGCATGAAGCTCAATCCCCTAGATGATGTGTTGGACGGACAACGGGTGGTGATTGTGGATGACTCCATCGTGCGGGGCACCACCAGCCAGAAGATCGTTAAGGCCCTCCGTCGAGCCGGAGCTCAGGAGGTGCATATGCGGGTCTCCAGTCCGCCGGTCACCCATCCCTGTTTCTATGGCATCGATACGGATAGTCAGGATCAACTGATCGGAGCTCATCTGTCGGAGGCAGAGATCGCTCAACGCATTGGGGTAGATTCCCTGGCCTTCATCAGTCGAGAGGGCATGTTGGCCTGTACGGGTCAAGATCCGGAGCAGTTCTGTACTGCCTGTTTTGATGGAGATTACCCTATTGCTATTCCCAATCGGGTGCAGCGATCCAAACTGATGTTGGAAGCTAATCCTGTTTAGTCTGCCCCTCTCAATGGGCCATGATCCTAGAAACGCAGTGGCGCGCTTAGGGTCAAGTTGATGACCTGATTAGGTCGCAGTACAACAGCCTGAGGAGCCGTAACGTTACCAACACCGACCCCCGTTGCGGCGCCACCCAAGATCCCTCCAGCACTGACACCCCCGGTTAGACCGCCGATGATCGCCCCTGCCGCTCCACCGATCAGAGCATCTCCCACAGTGGATTCAGTGTCATATTGTCTCGGATCCTTCTCGTCATTGATCAATCCTGTGGACGCCTGTAAAGGCAGACGACGACCCTTGATCACCAAGGCCTCTGCGGTGAAGATGGATCCTCCCTGGGCAGGACGGAGGGTGCCCTGGATCTGACTACCTGCTGGGATCACGCGGAAGCCGCTCTGGTTGTAGATATCTCTAGGCACCGTCAAGGTAAGGGAATGGATGCCATTGGGATCAAAGTAGAGAGGTTCACCGGTAGTAGGTGCAGTGGCAGGCACCACAGAACCCGACTGCAATTGGACAGTCCCTAGGTCAAACTGTTGAGCTGTTGCAGGGACCAAAGGCAAAGTCATCGATCCGCCCAACACAAGAGCCATAATCAGAGACAAGGAGTGAATTTGACGTCTCATCGTCGCTCACCTCATAACACATCTTGTCCTAGACTAACTCCCACAGGAGAGCAAAGACCTCACCACATTGGGTGGCATGATCGGAGGACAACTTGACTGAGAGTAAGTTGGTGGATCTAGGACGGAGACGGGATCAGGGTGAGTTTCTGGTTTAACTCAGTTTGCCTACTTTAGTCTCAGGGCTGCTAACCCATGGGCGTGAACTTGCTGTGAGTGAGAGCGTTAGTGGAGAGATCGACCTTCCATCATGGACCGCAGCTGGGTCATCCAAGAGCTTAGACCACTAGGACCTTCAGGAGAATTATCTATCAACACCGGCTCCACCCGTTCCCGAGACAGATGAAGCTCAGTGGGGGCACCAGGCTGATCAGAGAAGGGATGGTCATGGGCGACTTTGATCAGGAACTCCTTGGCCAGTCGCTTCGGGATGTTGAGGCCATGGTCCCGGTGCAACACCAGATAGAACAGATCCTCAGGAATGGGTTCTCCATCCAACTGAACTTGCTGGAGATTCAAATGATACCGAACCCGCTCACCATACAGCCGTTCCACCAGTTTCGTCCCCCGGTGGCGTAGGTCGGATACCTTCTCCCGCTTGAACTGCTCCATACTTGACTCCAGCTGGGGGAACACCATAGGGAATGTAGAAATGATCACTGCCCTACCATCTTCGCACCCTAGCCCTCGATCAGATTCAGACAAGACTCACAATCATGTCAGCGATCTGGCGTAACTTCCTGGGTAGTGCTGCCGAGTGGGATCTATACCGGACCCAGACTCCACCACCTAGATCAGCGGCTCGCTTCGTTAAAAGATCTGTTACGGGGCAATCTTGAACTTCAATCCGTATCCCTCGGTTCATGACTCATAGCCATAGATCCAGATCCAGTACTGCCCAGACCTAAGGGAAGGCTCGGAACTGCCGGAGATCTTAAGATTTAGCAAACTCAGCTGGGTTCTGATCCCGACGATGGCGAGTCGGGATCGGCGGACCCTGACCGTTACCAACTAAGGCAGCTGTACTCTCCAGTGCTGATCGGAGGCGGCGGGCGGCGTAAAGGGACATGTCTCGGGGGACGTTGATTCGATCCCGTAGATACCGTAGGGCAGCATCGGATCCGGCG
>CAYSEO010000383.1:0-4213 GCA_964429885.1 uncultured bacterium | reverse complement strand
GACAGCTTGGCCATTGCGGATGAGTTGATCCAGAGTTTCGATTGCGCTCTGGCGTTTCTTAGGATCAATGCTATCGTAAGCATACACAAGGATCTTGGTATCGATCTGCTTCGCAACGCTGACGCGAACAAAACCTTAGTGCGGGTGTCGGTCATAAAGATCCTCCCGTTTCCAGTCACGACCTGAGGCTGTGCAGCGGTTCAGGCTTTGGATAAACGCTTTCTGCTTTTCCCACACCTCGATCCTGGTCTGCTGATCAATGGGTTCAATCAGGGTGAGTTCGACCGTTTGACCTCAAGGCTAGGATCTAGCTTTTACGAGAGGATCAGTTTGCGGTCACTAAGTGATACTGAAGTATCCAACGAGACCCTGGTCTGATCTGACCTACTGATCCTGAGATCGAGTCAGTTCCCCTTGCCGTAGCTGCAGCAGGATCTCCTCATTGCGGAGCAGCTGGGCCTGAAAGGCTTCTACCGGATCTGGGGTAGCACTCGACTGACGGATACCAGAGGCAGAGGATGACTCAGGCTGCACTCGCCTCAAACTGACGGGCTGATCTGTAGATCCAGAGGGAGATCCCTGGGTCACCGTTGGCTGGGGCTGCCGTAGCACGATCCACAGGCTGGCTCCTGAACACCCTAAGGCCAGGGTCGAGATCCCCAATGCGATCCAACTTCTCTCCATGTTGCCCACTCCTATCCTTGATAAAGCCTGCTCAGCGACTGCTGCTCTGGGTCCAGTGTAGCGATCCCTCGCCCCAACGCCAGCTGCCTGGCTCCCTACTCTTGCTGTGGATCTTGGATCTTATGAAGATCTACAGATCCAATATCTCTAGCTCGTAATCTACCGCAATCATTCTTTAACGATCTGATCGTCTGAGGTTGAGGATGTAGAATGAGTCAGCCATTTCATCAGTCAAGATCAGGTCAATGACAGCCCGATCTCTACTGAGCTGAGGGCTAGATCACCTGTGGTAGCTAAGGTTTCCGTGATCCTGTGTGTTGGTATTGTGGCTAACATTCCGAGATGATTCCCAATTTGATAACCGTTTCTTAAGCTTGAATTCCTATGCAAGATTCCACTCTGTCAGCCGGATTTCGTTCCTTTGCTCCACCTACAATGGTTGATCCGGATCATGTCGGACAACATCACCATCACCATGCCCATGGGGTGATCGATCCGGAGATCACCACTTCTCAGCGGGGGCTTTGGGCTGTGAAACTCTCCTTTGTGGCGCTGCTGGGGATCGCGGTCCTACAGGGTTTGGTGTTTCTCATGTGTGGCAGTGTGGCCTTGCTGGCGGATCTGATCCATAACATCGGTGATGCGTTGACTGCTCTGCCTTTGGGGGTGGCTTTCTTTATCTCCCATTGGCGACCCAGTCGGAGGTTCTCCTATGGCTATGGTCGAGGGGAGGATCTGGCGGGGTTGGGGATCGTGACCATGGTGTTACTGAGTGCCCTGTTGACGGGCTATGAGTCCATCGAGCGCTTCATGCACCCTCATACACCGGAACATTTGGAGGCTCTAGTGATCGCGGCTTTTGTGGGGTGTATGGGTAATGCCTGGGTGGCCTCATTTCGGATCCGGATCGGTGAGGAGATCGGCAGTGCGGCCTTGGTGGCGGATGGTCATCATGCTCGGGCGGATGGGTTGATCAGTTTATCGGTGGTGTTGAGTGCTTTGGGCAGTTGGTGTGGCTATACCTGGGCCGATCCTGTGATCGGGGTGGGGATCACCATTGGGTTATTACATATCGTCTGGGAGTCAGGACAGACTTTATTTGAGCGGATCCTGGATGGGGTGGATCCGCAGTTGACGGCGGAGATCTCTGAGGCGGCCCAATGTCCGGGGGTACAGCGGATCGAGCGGGTACGGGCTCGGTGGATGGGTCATCGACTGATGGCGGAGCTGGTGATTGGGGTGGATCCGCAGTTGACGGTGTCGCGGACGGAGTCCCTCTGTGATCAGATCCGGACCCAGTTGCAGCGGGAGATCCCTTATTTGGCAGAGGCGACGATTCAGGTGGGATCGTGAGGCGATCACGGTGCTTGAGGAGCCGCTTCTGCTGGATCAAAGCTTAGATCTTTCAAGACTTCGTCCTATTCTGATCGTGTTAGATCAAACTCAACTGATGCAAGCACCCCTTTAGCAACGGGAACTGGTGATCTGTCGAGGGGAATCCATCAAGTTGATCACCGAAGTCGTAAGCTCTAACTGGCAGAGTGACTATGCCCATAAAGCCGAGGATTATACCCTATTTGGCGTGCCCGAATACTGGATCGTGGACTCTCTGGGACTGGGAGGCCGAGACTACATTGGCACCCCTCAGCAACCGACCTTAATGATCTGTACATCCGTTGGTGATTGGTATCAGAGACAGCTGCTCAGGTCCGGCGATTCGGTGCACTCTCCTACCTTTTCTCACCTACAACTCACTGTGGATCAGATCTTGGCTGCAGGTCAATTCTCTCAAGGCAGCACCTGATGTCTGGATCCTCAAGCGACCCCAAGTTACCCTCTGTGACCGATGAGGAGATCTTTTGAGATCTGCTGGTAGGCTGAATGAGCTGGGTCCTCCCGACTAAGCGGAGCGACTCATGTTCCCGAGAGGTGATCTCATGTCAGATGTCAACTCAAAAGCCAACGCCCCCCTCACCGGATCCGCAGCGGTCACCTGGCTTCGAACTCACACCCTATTAGGACCACTCTCCACCGCCGCTCTCCAGGATCTTGTGACCATCACGGAGACCCATCGGATCTCAGCCGATCAACGGCTTGTGGAGGAAAATACTCCTGCGACTGGGCTCTACATCATTCAGGTGGGAGATCTAGAGTGTACCCGTCCTGCTCTGAGTGGATCTAGCACCCGAGGCATTCAGATATCACCAGGCGAGTTCATCAAAATCCAGGAGTTGCTCCTCAAACAACCCGACCTCGGACCCTTCAGAGCTCGGCATGAGGCCATCGTCGGTTTCATTCCAGCCCGATCCTTTCGACAGTGGGTCAATAAATATCCCGAGGCCAATCAGATCTTCTCCCGGTGGCTGGCTCAGGAGTTGGCTCAGATCTCGGCTCAACTGAGTTATGAACAACAACGTCAGGCGGAACTGCTCCCTTATCGCGTGCCTAAGGTGGAACGGGGAGTAGTGGGAAATAGTCGCTATGCGGTACGGCTGCGGCAACAGATCATCCAGGCCACTGAGGATCGACAGTCGGTGTTGATCTTCGGGGAACCGGGGTTGGAGAAAGATAATCTAGCGGGCCTGATCCACTTCAGTTCACCGGCGCGGCGCCAGCCTTTAATCAAGCTCAATTGTCGCATGTTGCAACCCAGTGGTGCAGATCTATTTGGTCGAGCTGGGGGGAAACCAGGGTTATTAGAGTGGCTGGGGGAGGGGACGATGATCCTTAACAATATCCACGATCTCCCTGAGGATCTCAAACCCCAGGTGATCCAATTATTAGAAACCAATACTTATACCCCCGTGCAACGGTTTGAGGATCAACCCGTGGAGTCCCGTCCCTGTCAGGCTCGGATCATTATGATCTCAGAGCGCGCCCTACCGGAGATCGATGGGTGCGTGAACCAGACGATCAAGGTGCCCCCTTTGCGGGTGCAGAAGACCGACATCAAGCCTTTAGTGGAATACTATATGAGCTTGTTCACCAAATCTCGGGGGTTGCCAAAACCAAAGCTCACACCGGAGGCGATCCGGCGGCTACAGAGTTACGACTTTCCGGGTAATCTCAGGGAGCTGCGCAGTGTTTCGGAAAGAGCGGTGGATCAATCAGGTGGAGCCCGTCTCCTAACCGAGGAGGTATTCTGGTCCACAGAGAGTCGCACCAAACGATTCCGACTTAATCTACTCAACGCCTATCCTGCCCTGCGAAAATTCCTCAGAAGCCCCTGGTGGCCCGATCGGATCAACACCTGGCTGGTGATGCCTTCCTTCGCCCTCGTGGTCTTCCTTTTATTCTGGGGACCTCAAGATCGGCAACATAATATCGGTCTGAACCTGTTTTGGGCCTGGTGGTGGCCCGTGGTATTGATCCTGTTTCCCTTCCTAGGCCGGATCTGGTGTGCTGTGTGTCCGTTTATGATCTATGGCGAGGTGGTCCAAAAGATCTCCTTAAGGATTATGCCCCGACAACTGCAGCGCTGGCCTCGGCAATCTGTAGAACAATGGGGCGGCTGGTTTCTGTTTGGTTT
>CAYSEO010000382.1:0-4269 GCA_964429885.1 uncultured bacterium | reverse complement strand
CCGTAGCGATCAAAGATGATATCGGCACTTGCAATTGGGATCAATTCAATTAAGGCTTGTGCCACTAAGAGACGGTCGAAAGGATTTCTATGATGGAAGGGCAACACCTCCACCTGAGTAGCATGAGCAAGAGTAATTGGCAACAGCTCAAAATTGTTTCGTGGGATATGCTGCCCCAAAAAAGAGCGACTGGGCGAACCGAGTTGGAGTTTACCCAGTCCAGCCTTAATGGCGATTTCCCAGCAACTGGCAATGCTAACCAACTTGCGGTTGTTGACATCTTCGATCCACTGCTTTGCGGTAGGACTCAACTGCGGATCATCCCAAACAAACCAAAGGAAGGTATGTGTGTCCAGGAGGAGATCGATCATTCCATATAGTCCCGAAAGTCATTGAGCGGAGCATCAAAGTCGGGTGCCATCCAGGGGTAGGTGTCTTTGGCGCTGCCAGCTTTACAGGGCCACTGTTTCTTCGGACTGCGAAATAAAGTAGCAACAGGCTCACCGTCTTGAGTGATGACCACAGGCTCGCTTGGATCCATTCCAGCAATGATCTGGCTCAGATGAGCTTGAGCATCTTCAATGTTCACCGTTTGCATAAGGACTCCTGAGAGTTCTGGCCACAGGCAAAGACCTGATCAGCCTGCCAAGTCAAGCTTACTAGATATGATCTTCTGCCTCTCTCCGCTTGCAGCTGCCGTTCAACCGTTTCCCAGGGAGAAGAGGATCGAGGACCCGGTGGCAAAGAGTCGAGGAGATCTAAGAGAGAGGCGCTCTCTATTGACAGCTATCCCAGATACCGCTATATTTCATTGCTTGTGCTAGCTATGGTTTAGGTGTTCTGTGACACCCCAGATCAGCACGCGTAGCGGGAACGGCTCCACCGACATCCCCTACGGATCCACCCTAGAGATGAGGACGGGAGAGGCTCTTGGCTAACGTCATTGTCGTTGGTGCCCAATGGGGCGATGAGGGAAAAGGCAAGATCACCGATCTGCTGAGTGAGAAGGCTCACACCGTTGTCCGCTACCAGGGCGGCGTCAATGCGGGCCATACCGTGGTGGTGGGATCCCAAACCTTTAAGCTGCACCTGATCCCCTCTGGCATCCTCTACCCCAATACCCAATGTCTGATCTCCGGGGGCACCGTGATCGATCCTGAGGTGTTGCTGGGGGAGATCGATCAGCTGCATGAGCTGGGGGTCTCCACCGATCAGCTCTACATCTCCGAAACTGCCCATGTCACCATGCCTTACCATCGCCTGATCGATCGGGCCGAGGAGGAACGACGGGGGATTCACAAGTTAGGCACAACAGGCCGGGGGATCGGACCCACCTATGCAGATAAAGCGGATCGGATCGGCATCCGGATGGTGGATCTGATGCACCCTGAGGATCTGCGGGAGCGCTTGACCTGGGCCGTGCCCTACAAGAATGAGCTGTTGGAAAAGATCTACACTTTGCCTCCTCTGGATCCCCAACAGGTGATCGAGCAGTATCTGGGCTTCGCGGAGCGGCTGCAGCCCCATGTCACCGATGTCTCTCTGATGTTGATGGAGGCGATCCAGTCCCGTCAGAATATCTTGTTTGAGGGCGCCCAGGGTACCCTGTTGGATCTGGGGTTTGGCACCTATCCCTATGTCACCTCCTCCCATCCCATCGCTGGGGGAGCCTGTATCGGAGCTGGAGTAGGACCCACCTGCATCGATCGGGTGATCGGGGTGGCCAAGGCATATACGACGCGAGTCGGGGAAGGACCCTTTCCGACGGAGCTGAAGGACGAGATCGGGGAATATCTCGGTGAACAGGGGGCGGAGTTCGGCACCACGACAGGACGCAAGCGGCGCTGTGGCTGGTTTGATGCCGTGATCGGGCGCTACGCAGTACGGGTCAATGGTCTGGATTGTCTGGCGATCACCAAGCTGGATGTGTTGGATCAGCTGGAGGAGATTAAGGTCTGTGTGGCCTATGACTGTGACGGTCAGCCCCTGTCCCACTTCCCCAGCGATGCCCGCACCTTTGCCCGCTGTCAACCGATCTACGAGACCCTACCGGGCTGGAAGACCTCCACCCAGGACTGCCGATCTATCGAGGAACTGCCCCTGCAAGCCTGTGAGTATCTCAAATTCCTGGCTCAGCTGATGGAGGTGCCGATCGCCATCGTCTCCCTAGGAGCCAGTCGAGATCAGACCATCATCGTCGAGGATCCGATCCATGGCCCCAAGCGGGCGCTACTCTATCCCAATGGTCATCAGCGATCCCACCAGCTCACCCCAGACTAACCCTCAGGGGAACGGGCTGATCGCACCAGCTCTCGCAACACCTGGGGGATCTGTAGAAAGGCCTCGTATACCTCGGAGGGGGTGATGCGGAAGGCTAGGTAGAGGAGCACGAAGATCAACACCAATAACAGACCTGTTACTAGGGTCTCCTTGATCACCTTGATGGCCCAGATCAGGGTCAGGATAGCGATCACGAGTGCGGCAAGAATGGCGATGGCCTCGATCATCAGTCGTCCCAGTCGGATGCTCTCAGATCCTAAAGGCATCCCTAGGGAATAAACCTGCGCAAGGGGACAGCTC
The DNA here is from genome assembly GCA_964429885.1 of uncultured bacterium. Lineage (GTDB taxonomy): Bacteria > Cyanobacteriota > Cyanobacteriia > Thermostichales > Thermostichaceae > CAYSEO01. Next base: position 1,689 of record CAYSEO010000382.1, on the reverse strand, counting down.
CACCTAACAGGGATCCCGATCCACAGGTGAGCTTAGGGCAACAGACCGGTGACTCGGACGGATGACCCAGTCGGAGCCTCTGTTGGGATCTGGTTGCGCTTTATAGGTACGGTTGAGCAGAGGGTTCTGAACACCAAGGATATCCATGGTTCTTTGTCACCCATTTTTAGACTTATCCTCTCGTTTGCATCGGAGGCAACTGCTGCAGGTTTGCGGATCCATAGTGGGCTTAGGAGGAGCTGGATTCACTCTGCCTGTACTATCCTCCTCAAGTCCTGTCAATGACTTATCTTTCTCGTTTGAGGTTGTGACGCTTAACAACAGAGGAGAGCGAGTCGATCGGCAACAGCAAAGCGTAGATGGATTTAGAGAGAGTCCGGGGGATGGGATCTTTCTAGATCTGATCCAAATTCCACCAGGGGAGTTCATCATGGGATCTCCCCCTGCTGAAGCAGGTCGCTGGGAGGGGGAAAGCCCTCAACATCGGGTTACGATCGCGGGTCCGTTTTGGATGGGACGTACTCCGGTCACCCAAGCTCAGTGGAGAGCGGTTGCTGCCTTGCCGAGAGTCGATCGAGCTCTGGATCCGGATCCATCCTTCTGGAAAGGGACTCATCGTCCAGTGGAACAGATCGGTTGGTCTGATGCTGTGGAATTCTGTGCTCGTCTGTCTCGCAAGACGGGTAAAGCATACCGTTTACCCAGTGAGGCTGAGTGGGAGTATGCGTGTAGAGCTGGGACGGTAACCCCTTTTCATTGGGGACCCACGATGACGCCGGAGCTGGCCAACTACCAGGGCAACTATACCTATGGGCTTGGACCCGCAGGGATCTACCGGGAGGAAACCACTCAGGTTAGATCATTTGGGGTTGCCAACGCGTTTGGTCTCTACGATATGCATGGCAATGTGTGGGAGTGGTGTGCAGATCCCTGGCATGACAGCTATCAAGGGGCCCCTGGTAACGGTCAGATATGGCAGCAGGGGGGAGATCAATCTAGACGGGTACTACGGGGCGGATCTTGGTTCTCCCACCCTAACAACTGCCGTTCTGCCTACCGTAACCATGTTCAGCTAGCCATCTTCAGCGGCAATATTGGGTTTCGGGTTTGCTGTGATGATCGCCGTTTTCCTTGATGTGATTTACCCGCGTCCAGAGATGGAGTTGGGGATCGAGATCTAAGAGCTAAATTATTAAGTAAACCTTAAATATCTAGAGCGTGAACAATCCGTGACCTGAGGTCTTGTGTATCGTTGCTTACCTATAAGATCGCTAACTCTCAGCAGAAACCCATAGGTTTACCTGATCGAGGACGCGAGGTGCTGACTACCGTGGGGGGGGAACCCGAGTTGGAAACAGAGATCGTGGATCCAGCCCTAGAGAGAACAAGCCTCGATGATGACTCTTTGGGGAGAGCAGCGCTGAATCAGGTCTTGGAGCTCAGCCGGAGAGGTGTTGAGGGTCTCAAACTGGGCAGACTGGGAGCCGGGCTCATACAGACAGGCGACAGACTTGAATTTTCCGAGATCTAGGGTGAGAATGGTTACGACAAGTCTCTGGGTCAGTAGTAGTTTAGGGATCAGGGTACACTCAGAATCGGTGGGTTAGCTCTCCCTGACGGCTTACATAGATTCTTTAGGCTTCATACACTGAAAGTCAGGTTATGATAGTCAGAGATGAACTCTATGCT
>CAYSEO010000381.1:0-4322 GCA_964429885.1 uncultured bacterium | reverse complement strand
ATTGCTTTGACACGCACTATATAGACTATATAAACGTTTTTGCTGATCTACTTAACTCTAATGAATAGAGATCAGATCTGCCTGCATCGATGCTGCTACCACCGATCATCACTTTATCCAAACTGGATTTCAGGCCTTACTCCTGTGACCCTGATCATTCATCAGACCAGCTTCCCGATCGCCACTGGGATCACTCGCCCCCCAACCGCAACCGAGATCTGATCTGCTTGCCTCTCAGATCGGAGCAACAACAATGAAGGTCTACCGATCTCGTACCCCTGTTCTACTCGCACATCCACAGCCTCCTGCCCAAAATACCGGTACTGACAGAGATAACCTGCTAGACAGCCATTGGCACTGCCTGTAGCCGGATCCTCCCAGATCCCTTTTCGATCCATCACAAACATCCGAGCGGCCAGATGATTGCCCTGCTGATGGGTCTCCGAACAGAAGAGATGGATCCAACGAGCCTCCGCATTTTCGATCAGGGCGCGATAGGGAAGTGGATCGATCTGAGCCTGCTGAAGAGCAGCTAAGGATCTCAGCGGCAGAATGATAAAGGGTACTCCAGTTGAGACCACCTGGATTGGGAACCGATCATCATGATCTCCAGGGGAAAGACCGAGGGCTTGCGTGACCTGAGCCGGATCAAAAGTTTGTCCAAACTGGGGCGGATTCTGTTGCATCCACAGGAGCTCTGGGGTGGAGCCCGAGGTGTAGCTGAACTGAACCGAGATCGATCCAACCTTGAGTTTGAGTAACAGCTGTTCAACGGGCGATCCGATCAAGTGCTGTTGAATGATGAAGGCCGTTCCCAGGGTGGGATGCCCCGCAAAGGGTAGCTCCTCAGTAGGAGTAAAGATCCGCACTGGATAGCCCCCCGACTCCGGCTGATCGGAGAGGATAAAGGTAGTCTCGGAGTAGTTCATCTCCTGAGCGATCTGTTGTAGAGTCTCCGTCCGCAGATCGGCCCCACCTCGGATCACCGCCAGCGGATTGCCCGCGTATCTTGTCTCCGCGAAGACATCGACGATATAGAGATCCCATCCGGTATCCAACATAACAAACTCCTGATCTAGGGATGACGCCCCAGGGTGGTGAACCGGGTCACCCATCGTCTGGCCCCAAACCGAGCCTGGTGCTGGGAACCGATCGGTCCTGCTGCCGGTCCCTGCTGGGCATCGTTACAACACTGAAAGTACCACTCCCCTTGCTCCTGCCAGATCTCACAGATCCAGCCCTTGTAGACGAAGATATCCATTGGCCCAGTTGGTGACGGTGTAATCGCTGTTAAGTAGATCGGCAAAATTGGTCTGACATGCACTATATGGCCTGTATAAACGTTTTTGCTGATCTACTTATATCCTCATCTGCCTCCAGATCCAAATCCATCCAACGGCTTAGGAACGGGCCTCCGCTCAGATCTTCATGTCGTCGATAGCCCTCTTGTGCTGCTTGGTCTTGTCCCTCAGATCAGGAGCTTTGAGAACACAACACTTGCGGCTTAACTCAGGTCAGGGACAGGTAAATTAACCCTGTGACCCGATCTCCGGTTTGAATATCATCAGAGTTTATATTGAAGTATCCTCCAGAGTTAGATCCAGAGGTAGATCAACAAACTGACCCGGACTGAGATCATCTAAAGTCAGTGAGCCCAACTGACACCGATGTAAGGCTTCTACTTGGTAGCCAAACTGGTTAAACATCCGCTTTACCTGATGAAATTTTCCCTCTGTAACCGTGATCGCCGCTGTCCGCTCCCCTGTGATCTGTAGGGTGGCAGGCAGACAGGGTTTGGTTTCCCCGGATAGGATTAGATCTCCCGTGGCAAACGCTGTAATCAGGGAGGGTTCCAGAGGACGATCCACAATGACCTCATAGACTTTTGGGATCTGGCGTCGGGGGGAGGTCCAGGTATGGACTAACGAGCCCAGATCAGTGATCAACAGTAACCCAGTGGTGTCTCGATCCAGGCGCCCGACACTCATAGGTTTGGGATTGCGAAGCATCCATTGTTCGGGCAGGAGATCGAATACCGTCAGCCCTTCCTGATCGCTATGGGAACAGACATAGCCAGCTGGTTTATTCAGCATGATCAACAGACCCTCTGGATGATCAATGGGTTCGCGATCCACCAGGATCTGAATGGGGTCGATCTTTTGGGATGGAGAAAGGACAGGCTCACCTGAGACTGTCCAAACCCGTTTGCGTTTGACCCAATGAACCGCTTCTCGGCGACTGCAGTAGCCACATTGGGACAGGATCTGATCAACACGCTTGAGTTTCATGTTTGAAAAAATCGCTGCCCCATTAGGTTACATCAAAGCTGCGAGAGATCCATACCTAGGCTGGATTGGCCTGAGCCTGAGCCCGCCGGAGCAGTTGCTGGATCGAGCTCTTCCGCAATAGACCCAGGAGGATGTGATCACGGATCACCGGGATCTCCTGAATGTCTCGCTGCTCCAAGAGTTGAGTGACATCTAACAAGGAACGATCAGGCTCGATCCCCTGCTCGTCGGTGTAGGGCTGCAGGATCTGGTGTAGCCTCACTTGCTCCCACTGCTCCCGGTTCACTTGCCGGAGATCCTCAGGACGGATCAACCCTTGCAGATGATTGTCGGCGTCCACAACCCAGAAACGTTCCCAGTTGCCCCGAGCAGATACCAGTTGCTCATCCACAAACTCACGCACGGTCAGATCAGCAGAAACCACAGGTCCATCCGGTAGGATAGCGTCCTCAGCGGTGAACTGGGAGAGTTTTTCCTGCAGATTGGCCGTCTGGATCGCCCGTCCCGCGTTAGAGATCAAGAACCAGCCGATGACCAGAAACCAGATATTGGCCAGGCTGCCATAGAGGATGAAGGGGATCACGCCCCAAGCGATCGCCAGAGAGCCAAACACCTGTCCGGCCCGTCCAGCCCAGATAATACCTTTGTACAGATTATCGGTGAACTTCCAGACCGCCGCCTTAACCACGTTACCGCCATCCAAGGGCAAGCCAGGCAGCATATTAAACAGAGCCAGGATTAAATTAACCGTAGCCAGCAGACTCACGATCGCTCCCAGAGGACCTGAGATCCCGGTCACGGCTCCTAGGGTAAAGAAGATCCCGAACAGGGACAAGCTCACTAAGGGTCCAGCCACAGCCACCCAGAAGGATTCTGCCGGGGTGCGGGACTCCTCTTGGAGGTTAGCTAAGCCCCCAAACAGAAACAGCGTAATGGATCGGACTGGAATGCCTTGGGAGCGGGCCACGAGACTGTGACCTAACTCATGCAACAGCACAGAGGAGAATAACAAGAGCGCTGCGACGAATCCCAGGATCCAGGGAGCGGCCCCCGTCAACCCCGGAAACTGAGCCCCGATCCCACTGCCATAACTAAAGGTGACCAGGCCCAGGATCAAGAACCAGCTGGGGTGGATATAGAACGGGATACCTAAAAGGGATCCAGCGCGGATTGCGCCATTCATAGATTAGACCTCGATTCTGGTGTGCAGTATTCGATTCAACTATCAGCAGCTTAACAATCCGTTACGAAGGGGTCGGTGCGGTCGCAGGTGAGGGGATCCGTACTCCCAAGCAATGAGACCCGCTGCAGGTTTGACTTGCGGCGGAGATGAAACCAGATCTGGGGATTGACAAGATGTCCAGGATCAGGATCAGGACCAGCTCAACGAGTTGAGAATGAAGGTAGGCTAGGCGAGGAGCAGGAGGAACTGATCATGACCCGGATCCGAGTAGCCCAAGTAACCGACACTCACCTCATGCAGGATCGGGAGGCCCAACTGCGGGGTGTTCCCACCTGGCATACCCTGAAGGCGGTGCTGGCGGAGGTAAAGGGGACGGATCCGGATCTGTTGCTGTTGACAGGGGATCTGGCGGATCTGGGGGAACCGGAGGCTTATGGACATCTAATGGATCTGGTCGCTCCCCTGCAGATCCCCACCTACTGGATCCCTGGCAATCATGATGATCCCGCCATCATGCCGGAACTGTTTGTGGATCCGGAGGGCTGGGTGCGGCCCGATAAGTCTCTGGGGGTGGGCAACTGGCGGCTGATCCTGTTGGATTCCGTGGTCGCAGGGGCCAGTCATGGTCAGCTGTCCACTCAAGGATTACAGGAGCTGGAGGCCGCTTTGGCAGTCGATCCGGAGCGACCCACACTGGTGGCCCTACACCATAACCCAGTGCCGATTGGATCTCCGATCATGGATGGCATGGGCTTACACAATGCAGAGACTTTCTTTGAGTTGATCGATCGGTCCCCCCAGGTGCGTCTGATCTTATTCGGTCACATCCATTGGGAATTTCACCTGCAACG
>CAYSEO010000380.1:0-4323 GCA_964429885.1 uncultured bacterium | reverse complement strand
CGCCTCCGAGCACACGGGAGACGTCCAGATCCGTAAGGCTGTGGAACGATGAGCCTCCATCACTCCTGGTAGGGTCCCCCCCACAAAGATCAACGCCCCCCCGATCCAGAACCACACCTGCGGCACCTCCCCAAAGATCCAGAAGCCCAATAGGCTTGCCCAGATCAGACGGGCGAATCCCAAAGGCAACAGAGTCGTGGCCTCCGCTGACTTAAAGGCCGTAGCCAGGGCCAGGTGACCCGTGTTCCCCACGATCCCCATGGCCAGAAACCACAGGATCTGTTCCCCGCTGGGCCATTGCCACACCCAGATCGCCCCGCATAGGGTCAGTGGGGTCTGTAACAGGCCCATATAGGCTGTGATCGTCAGGCTGGAGTCCGTGCGAGACAGGATCTTGAGGAAGATGATCGATCCGGCCAACGCCACCGCCGCGCAGAGGGTCCAGATCGCCCCTGGACTGATCACCTCCACCCCTGGTTGTAGGATCACCAGCGTGCCCAGGGTGCCTAGGGCCAGAGCTCCCCATTTGTCCCAGCGCATCGGTTCCCTCAAGATCACCATGGCCAACACACTGGAGAAGATCAGCTCTGAGAAACTGAGGGCCGTTGCCTCCGCTTGAGGTAGAACGCTGAAGGCCAGGAAGGAGAGGCTCATACCGATGGTGGTCAGGGTCGCTCGGAGAGCATGATGCCAGAACCGATCGGTGACCAAGACCTGTTTGCCGGAACGGAAGAGCAGCGGCGAGAAGATCAGCAACCCCAAGAGATTGCGAAAGAAAGCGATCTCAAACGGATGCATCTGGGGGGAGAGCTGGCGGACAAAGATCCCCAACCCCGCAAAGCAAGCGGTAGCTGCCAACATCCCCAGGATCCCCAGCCAGCGAGCCGGGATCTGAGCCAGCGATAATCGAGCGGTCAGTCTCACAAAGAACCCCAAGGTTAGAGGAATCGGCCCAAGCGCACCGCCGTATGGCCTGCCTTCAGTCGCTGGGTCGGCATCACTAAGACACAGTTGTCATAGGGGGTTTTGACTGGGCGGTCGCCATCGTAACCAATGATCGTGCCCGCCTGCGGGATCACCTCCAGTCCCACAAAGGGCTGTGTGAACTGAAACCGATCCGTCTGCACCGTAACAGGGCCTGTGACCTCGATAAACCGTTGGGCAGGGGGATCCTGAGGGGAGAGATCAGGAGCAGCCAGATCCATGGGGAGGATCTGCAGATGAGACAGAAACCGATAGACCACCTCGATGGCCAGGGTGGCACTGGATCGCAGCCAATGTTGGCCGCACTCGATCAATAAGGCATTCTTGGAGCTGGCGGGATCCACAAAGGCCCCATAGTCCCGCATGCGTTTGCCAGACAGATGACCTGCATCCGTGACCACGATCTCCGGGATCTGGGTACCTTGAGCCAACTCCCGTCCCTTCGCGAGGGGACCTGCCATCATCAGGGGAGTGGGCGAGTTGAGCATGGAATGGATATCGAGGAGGTAGTCCACCTGATCCAGTAGGGGTCGGATCTGACGGGCGCGACGCAGTTCCACACTATCCCGAGCACTCCCCAACACCCCAGGGGTCCATAGGCGATTGAAGTCCTCATCCACAAACCGGGACTCCTGAGGCTGCTCCGGATCAAAGCGCTCAAAGGCGGCCACATTCATAAACGCCAGGGTCAGGATCCCTCGCCAGGGTTGGATCTGCTGGCTGATTAATCGCTGCAGGAGATGATCCACAGCGATCGCTCCACAGATCTCGTTGCCATGGACAATGGCACTGATCAACACATGGGGACCGGGGTGTCCTGAGGGAAACTGATACACATACTCGATCCCGATATTGCCCTGCTGATAGGGGCGGAGATCCGGTGGAGTGAGCTCAACGACATAAGAGGAAACAACCATGCAGTCTGATGCTAGGCAAATCTCCCTAATTATCTAGGATCATCCCTAGGGTGACAGTCGCACAATTGACCAACCCTGGGACTGTTTTAGGTAACATAACCGATCGTGCAGGCGGCTAGGGCGTCCTTGCCAGAACTCAATCCGATCGGGCACCAGTCGAAACCCACCCCAATGGGGAGGCCGAGGCACATTTTCTGTATTCGCATACTGATCCTCCAACTGCCGCAGTCGAGCCTCCAGTTCAGCTCGTCCCTCGATCACCTGACTCTGGTCTGAGGCCCAGGCCCCCAGACGACTGGCCTTGGGTCGACTCTGGAAATAGGCATCGGATTCCTGCGGGTCGATCGGTGCCAGGGATCCCTCAAGGCGCACCTGCCGCTCCAAGGGCTCCCACCAGAACACCAGCGCCCCCTGGGGATTGGCCTCGATCTCCTGACCCTTGCGGCTGAGGCCGTTGGAATAGAACACGAACCCCCGATCGTCGAATCCCTTCAACAACACGATCCGGGCCGAGGGCTTGCCTTGGGGTGTGGCGGTAGCCAAGGTCATGCCATTGGGCTCCGGGATCTCCGCTGCTAACACCTCCTGCCACCAGCGACCGAACTGCTCGATGGGGTCCGGACTCAGATCCTCGATCTCCAAGGTCTTGAGGCGATAGTCCTTTCTCAGATCCGCAACGCTGGGGGGAGGAGCCATAGATTGATCCGGCAACATACCCATCGATCCTAATTCAATGGAGAGATCGGCAGAGAGCTGAGGCTATTCTCATCTCGACCCTACCTGGTACAGTGATAGCGTTCATCCGATGCATCGAGAGACAAACCGTGGAACGGACGTTTATCGCGATCAAACCCGATGGAGTCCAGCGTCAGCTGGTGGGCACCATCATGCAACGCTTTGAGAGCCGAGGCTTTCAGCTGGTGGGCCTCAAACAAATCCAAGTCAGCCAGGAGCTGGCGGCAACCCACTACGCAGAACACAAGGAACGTCCCTTCTTCAAAGGCTTGGTGGAGTTCATCACCTCTGGCCCCGTGATCGCCATGGTCTGGGAGGGCAAAGGGGTGGTGGCTGCAGCCCGTAAGATGATCGGTAAGACCAATCCCCTGGACTCCGAACCCGGCACCATCCGAGGTGATTTCGGCATCGACATCGGGCGTAACATCATCCATGGCTCCGATGCCCCCGAGACCGCCGAGCGAGAGATCGCCCTCTGGTTCTCCGAAGGCGAGCTGATCAGTTGGTCCAGTGCCGTCTCCCACTGGATCTACGAATAGATAGTGTTAGATCCATAGATTCCAATCAATGCTTTTCATGGAGAGATCAAGGGTTTTGTGCTGATCCCCGCAGGTCGAGTGCCAAGATTTCGATAAAATGTGGCTAGCGAGCTTGATCTCTCATCTCCATCTCATCTCCTCCTCACTTGTTCTGTTGTCTTCGCCTGAAGTTCACTGCCGTCACTCAATCTATGTCCTAGAGGTCTTACAGATCTGCTCAGGCATTTCCCTTCAGGCTGGCAATAGGGCCTGCGTTGGCGAGTCATCTCTCGGTCCTGTCGGGATCATTGAGGTGAACTTCGTCCCATCCGTTCCTGTCTCAACCCGCACGCAGTGTAAGGAGGTCCCTTGAAACCCTCGATCCTATCCCCAGACCCCAAAGCGATTCAGATGCCAGAACCGGCTTTACAGATCTGGGGCGGGCAAGCGCTGCAGGGACAGGCCCAGGTGAGTGGCTCCAAAAATTCAGCTTTGGCGTTAATGGCTGGGGCGCTACTGGCCTCTGATGAATGCCGGATCCAGAATGTGCCCCATCTAGTAGATATCCGTCGCATGGCCGAGATCCTGAAGTCCTTGGGGGTCAAGGTCAACCATCAAGGCAGGTCTCTGGAGATCAACGCCCAATATATCGGATCCACCCAGGCCCCCTATGAGTTGGTCAGCCAGTTGCGGGCCAGTTTCTTTATCACCGGACCCTTAGTGGCTCGCCTGGGGGTGGCGCGGGTGCCTCTACCGGGAGGTTGTGCTATTGGCAGTCGGCCTGTGGATCTGCATGTGCGTGGCCTGCAGATGTTGGGGGCCAGCGTCCATATCGAGCATGGGGTGGTACATGCCTACGCCCGTCAGCTGCGAGGGGCCCGCATCTATCTGGATTACCCCAGTGTGGGGGCGACGGAGACCCTGATGATGGCTGCGGTCTTGGCGGAAGGGGAGACCGTGATCGAGAATGCGGCGACGGAGCCTGAGCTGCTGGATCTGGCCCACTTCTGTCACTCGATGGGGGCTCAGAACCGAGGTGTGGGCACCAAGACCCGCGCCGAGCTCGTCGCCGTCGTCGACGACCTCAGAACCGCTCTCGACGCCGAGCCGAGCACCGGCGAAGACGGCGAGGCCGAGACAGACGACACAGCCGGACGCCTCGTCGACAT
>CAYSEO010000379.1:0-4347 GCA_964429885.1 uncultured bacterium | reverse complement strand
TGCCGTTGCCGGGGTGGGAGGCTCTATCCCTGTTGTTGTTGGGGGGGCTGTTACTCTATCACCGTTTGCGGAACACGCTGGTGTTATTGATCCACTCCAATTACCTGTGGCTGGCGACGGTGACGGGGCTTTGTCTGATCGGCTTGGGGATCTATCGCTGGCGGCAGCAACCTACGGGGGAGCCCATGGGCTCTAGGGCGAGAACCGGATGGGAACTCGGGCGCTGGGGCATGATCCTGTTGTTGACCACAGCGGTATTGGGGTGGCTACTGCCCCCGAAACCGTTATCGGGTCAGACGGCTTTGAATCGGGGGGTGTCTCAGACCTTGAGTATCACCCATGATCAGCCCCAGTCGTTTCGTCCTCAGGTGGACCCTCGCCAACGGTCGCTGATCGATTGGGTGCGGACTCTAGATGTGAATCCGGATCCCTATACTTATGTGGATCAGCCGGTGCATGTGGATGGGTTCGTGTTGCATCCCCCTGATGCGGCAGCGGGCAGTTTCTGGATCGCTCGCTTTCTGATCAGTTGTTGTGCTGCAGATGCCTATCCCGTGGGATTGCCCGTGATCTGGCCCCAGGGGAAACAGTTACCTGCCGACAGCTGGCAGCAGGTGGAGGGGATTATGCAGGTGAATGAGACCGATCAGCTGCAGATCCTGGCTCGTCAGGTGACCCCGATCCCCACCCCCATCAATCCCTACGATTACTAGGGAGCTAGCCCGCTCGCGACCTGCAGAGGAGAGGAACAGGCCATGACCACTGAGCCCACCCCTGAGTCCAGGATCGATACCCCCATTCCCCCCTCTGGATATCCTCTGCCCCAGTGGCTCTCTGGCTGGCAGCCCTTGGATCGCTGGGTGGGTGGGGTAAGCGGGATCTCGCTCCTGTTTCTCACCCTGCTCCTGACCTGGGGCTATTTCTCTCCCCCTGGAGTGCAGGAGTTCAACTGGCAGCAGCGCAAGATCGGAGCCTGGGATCGCCAGATGAGTTTGACCTTTAATCGGGTTATGGACGAGAGCTCGGTGGAGCAGAATCTTGTGATCGAGCCGGATCTCGCCTATCGCCAGATCTGGGTGGGACGCCGTTTGGTGCTGACGGTGCCTCAGCCGGTTCCCTACGGTCGCACCTATCAGATCCGACTGGCTGGGGCTCAGGATCAACAGGGACGGCAGATCCCAGGGGAGTTTGTGAGCGCCTTTCGGACCCCCGACCGACAGTTCCTGACCACTGGGATCGGAGGGGAGACCGCAGGTCAGCTGCTCCTGGTCAATCTGGAGGTCAACCGAGAGATCCCCTTAACGCCACCGGGTCGTAAGATCACTCAGGTGTATCCCACACGGGATCAGGAGACGGTGTACTACCTGGGCACCAGCAGCACGATCCAGAATCAGGACCTCTATCAACTCTCCCTCTCCAGTCAAACCTCAACGTTAGTGCTCGATCATCAGGACTATCAGAATCTACGGCTGCAGGTATCCCCCAGTGGGGAGGTGGTGATCGTCGAGCGCATCGATCCCCAGGATCCCATCGGGACCCAATTATGGTTCCGACGCGGGGGCGCGGGAGACTTCCGACGGCTGGACTTAGATACCCAACTGGCAGGAGATTTTCTAATCACCCCCGATGACACGGGTTTGATCATGTCTCAGGGACAGGGGCTGTCGATCCTTTCCCTAGATCAAGATGAGGGGGCAGAGAGCTTTTTGGCTCAGTTTGGACAGGCTCTGGATATCAAAGCGGACGGATCGGAGGCGGCCATGGTTAAGTTCAATCCCGATTACAGTCGCAGCCTTTGGATCGTGAGCAATACAGGAGACAGTCAGGAGATCTTGAGCACAGAAGGATCCTATTTGGGTGGAGAGTTTGCCCCTGCGGACCCGATCTTTTATGTTTTGGTGACCGAGCGAGACCCGGAGGATTTCACGGAATCCCCTCAACTGCTGGCTCTGAACTGGCAGACCGGTGAGCGTCGGACTCTGATCCGAGCCCCCTTTCCGACGGAGTTGGATTTTAGTTTGGCCCCAGATGGCCGTAGTTTGGTCTACAGCGTTCTGCAGCCTAGCCAGGGGGTTCCGGAGCCGCGAGCCCCAATCGGGCCGACAGGACAGAGCATCGCCGATGGGCAATTATGGTGGCTGGACCTGGAACAGACCGATGCCTTGGCGGAGCCTCTGGAGATCTCTGGAGCGGGGGTGACCTGGGTTCCGTAGGGCTGGGGAGAGCAGCTCAAGGCTATGGAGTGGATCTAGATAGGCAGCTTAGAGCTAAATTGTTAAGTAAACCTTAAATGCCTAGGGCTTGATCAATCCGCGACCTGAGGCTCTGTGTATGGTTCACTTGCCAGAACTGTTCATATCATGCTAGGATTCCATATAATACATTACACCGATCCAATAGATATCCTCCATTATGAGCTTACTCTCAAAATCTTGGTTTCCCTTCTCGATATGGTACTCAGGAACCTGCTTGGTGCTTCTGTCTGTGTGCTCATTCGTACAGGCCCAAACGCCAGCAAAGCCTGGAGAGGGGATCACACTGCGGCCCACAGCATCCAGTTATCAGGAGGAGATCTTTTCGGCAGACATCGCCAGCCTAGGATTGGAGGAGTTAGGGTATGACATTGCGGAAATTACACTAATGGACTATACCCTTCAGTTGACAGGAATTGCCAACAATGCACTAGACTTTACAGGGATCCATTACGAGAAACTTCAGGAAGACCTGTTTGAGGCTAGTGGTGGAACGGACAAGCTTCAGCGTGTTGGTCAACTTTATGAACTCCGCTACGGTTATTTGATCGATAAACCCACAGCAGAAGAGTATGGTATTCAGACAATTGATCAGTTACAGGCTCCCGATTTGGCCAAGGTGTTCGATTCCGATGGAGATGGCAAAGCTAACTTAGTGGGCTGTGAAGTGGGATGGAATTGTCACGAGGTGATCAATCATCACCTTGACATCTATGGATTAACTGAAACCGTTGAGCAAGATGCTGGCAGTTACTCGGTTTTAATGGCAGATATGATCACTCGTCACCAACAGGGGGAACCTGTCCTCTATTATTTTTACACGCCTTACTGGGTACATTCTCTGTTGGAATGGGACCAAGATGTTGTAGTTTTAGCTGTCCCTTATACTGATCTGCCTAGCGAACAAAGCACTCTTGGAGACACAGATACTACCCTAAATGGTGTCAATTACGGATGGCCAATTGATTTTGGCACATTTGTAGTTAGCCAAGATTTCGTCAAGACTCATCCTGCAGCTGTTAGATTTTTAGAACAAATTCATTTGTCGGTAACTGACATCAATACTATTAGTCAACGGGTTAATGATGGGGAAGATGATCGTGAGGATGTTAAGCGGATGGCTGAGGAATGGGTAGAGTCTAATCGGGCTATCTTTGATCAGTGGTTAGCAGAAGCTCGTGAAGCAGGATCGTGAGTTTGTTTACCTAACTTCTTTATGGATATGTCAAGCATTTTGTGTAAACGTGTTTTATGTTAATACATAATGGCCGAGATAGGGTAACCATAGAATGCTCTTGGTAGGCTTGGTGTGGCTACGGAATAGGGAACGAATCTAAGCTGCGCTGTACTAGGCACCAAGCACTGCGAGCACCAGGGATAGCCCAATGAATGTGTTAGGCTTATTCTCGCTCTGGTCTGGCGATCGGTGCGCTTTTCCGCTAGGCTCGCATAAACTCAACAATCTTTCCACCAAAACTCATTTATAAAGCCTGGATTAAATCCTCAATAGTTAGCGACAACTACAGGTTTTCTTTACTCAGCACAGTTGACGATCACCCAAATGTTAGAGTTAATGGAATGAGGTGGTTGGGTGCCCAAAACCCACCTAACATCCACTGCACTCAGATCTGCAGATCTAAGCTTCCTGGCTTCGTTTTGGATCCCTTGCAGACTGGTGAGTTCCCCTGTTATGTGGCGTTCACGCGACCGAAATGCAATGATAGCGAGGGCGTATGCAGCACGTATACAACTGTACTGGGCACGAACTGAAATTACCTAACATCGTCGGGTCAGAGGGCGGGTACGTTGTCGACCGCTGTGGCAAGCGTTACCTAGACTTGGAATCAGGGGTCTGGTGTATGTCATTGGGTCATAACCACGCCGACGTTCGGAAGGCTGCATTGAGTCAATGGGACGAACTCGTACACGCCGGTTTCGCCTATTCAAGCCAGATTTTGGAATCAGCGGCAAAACGGTTACTTGACGTTGTTGGCATGCACGAGGGGCAGTGCGTCTTTCTATGCTCTGGAAGTGAAGCCATTGAGATTTCACGACAGATTGCGCGACACCTCACCGGATTTGAAACCTCTTTGAC
>CAYSEO010000378.1:0-4357 GCA_964429885.1 uncultured bacterium | reverse complement strand
CCCACCTTCAGAACCTCAAACAGGTTCATCCCAAAGCCCAGACCCACAACACAAACTTGCAAACAGAGCGAGGCTAAACGACGACGTAGGGAAGAGTGAGGTACATTTAGGAGTAAACTGAAACCGACACCAAGGGCTAAGGCAACTGCTGATGAGATCCACGGTGACCAGCAAAGCAGAAAAATTAGCCAGAATACGATGGATGATGATAGACCCATAGAGCTCACCCAGAGTTCTTAGTCAAGAGAGATATCCACTGTCAAGACGATAGCCTTTTCAATCAGAAACTGGGATAGAAAAGTGATCTCGATCCATTTTGGTTTCGTATCTTAGTCCATTCGGAGAAGTTTGGGGGACCCTCGCTATTGGAACAACCCAAAGGTTTGATTGAGCCCCATAGCGATCTGACGAAAGACTTCTGCTACCCGCGAATCTGGATCGATTAGAGCAAGAGGGACACCTGCATCTCCCTGCTGACAAATCCGAGGATCGATCGGGATCTGCCCCAACAAGGGAGTCTGAAGCTCTTGGGCTAGAGCGTGTCCCCCACCACTGCCAAATATCGAGGTTTGGTGACCATCTGGCTGAAGCAGGAAGCTCATATTCTCAACTACACCCAGGACGGGTACACCCACTTGCCGAAACATGTGAATGCTCCGACGGACATCAGACAAGGCCACCTTCTGGGGAGTTGTCACCATCAGGACCCCACAGATCGGGCTTTCCTGGATGATGGTGATCTGAGCATCTCCTGTACCGGGGGGTAGATCGATCAACAGGTAATCCAACTCGCCCCAATCCACATCCTGGATGAATTGGGTGATGATCTTATGTAGGATAGGACCTCGCCAGGCCAAAGGATGATCAGGTTCCGCCAGTAGACCTACTGACATGATCTTGAGATCATGGGCTTGTAGAGGAGCAAATCGTTGACCTTGCTCAGTGTCCTGCACCTCTACTGTAGATTGGCCTAAACCCAACATCTGAGGCACATTGGGTCCATAAACATCTGCATCGAGCAAACCCACACGAGCCCCCGTGAGACTTAAAGCCGTTGCTAAGTTGACAGCGGTGGTGGATTTCCCAACTCCCCCCTTACCACTACTAACAGCTAGGGTGATCTTCACCCCCGGGATCCGTTTGATCTGGATATGGGATCTCTCACACCACTCCAGAGCAGCTAAGGCCTGTTTAGCTTCTTGCTCTAGGTAATCCTGGTGAGAGCCGATGTAGAGACGAAGGAAGACAAAGTTAGGCTGGATCCGTAGATTACGGACCATGCCCAAACTAACGATATCCTTTCCTAACACAGGCTCCTGCACCTGTTTTAAGCACTGGATCACCTCCAACCGATGAGATTCTATCTCAGGATCTGAGCTGATCTGTTTGTCAGGGTGCTCGTATTGAGCTCTAGGGAATGGGGAATGGGAGCTAGACATTGGATGCTTCTGCTCGACTCTCCTGAATCTTCTTGATCGCCCGTTGAGAGAAGATACGAACATCCGCATCGGGATCATCAAGGGTTTGCTGGAGTGCTTGTAAGGCGTTCTGATCTCCAAGGTTTCCTAGAGCAACCGCAGCATCCCGTCGAACGTCCGAGTACTCATCAGCTAATGCCGCGATCAACACAGGAACTGCCCGCTGATCAGCGTTTTGTTGCAGCGTCTTGGCCGTAAACTTTCGGACCTGCCAATGCTGATCTGTCATGGCCTCGATCAAATATGGAATCGAGGTTGGGGAAAGCCTCAAGGTGAGAGATTGAGCTGCATTGCGGCGAACTTGCCAATCAGGATCCTGAGTCAGAGCCTGATTTAGCAAAGGCACAACCTCCTCATCTTCGAGATGTCCCAAAGTCAAGGCTGTTGCTCGTCGAACACTTGCAGATTCATCCTTGACCAGAGCCAACGCCGGAGGACAGGTCCTAACTTGATTGAGATAGCGGAGGGTGATCACAGCAGCTTCCCGGAGAGATTCACGATCAGACTCAAAGAAGGGAAGCACATAGGGCAAAGCCTGAGCGTCGTGGATCTTTCTGAGAACCACCAACACATTGAGTTGGAGATGAAGATTGTCCTGATGCAGTGCATCCAGTAAAAGAAGCAGATCGTCAGGCCGCACCAGCTCCCGGAGCGCCCCGAGAGCTTCCTGGCGAACCTCCTCATCTGGAGAGCCGAGTAAATCAAGGAGAGGACGAACGGCCCGAGGAGTAGCCAGCTCCCAGAGAGAAGAGATCGCGATCTTCTGCACCCCATAGTCTGTATCTTGCAGAGCATGGATCAAAGGCTCGATCGCCTCCTCTTCACCTAAATGCTGTAGCATCTTAACCGCCACCAACCGATCGTTGGTTTCTGGGGACTGAAGCATCTCCAACCATTGGCTCAACTCACTATCCATATCCGCTTCCCTGTGTCTCTAGTCTCTTGTCCTGAATCTGTCACTGCGATTGGCCCTACCGTAGTAAAAAGGGGATCTGCACCGTGATCGCATCAACAGGGCACTCTTTCTCACATGGAAGACAGAACCAACATTCATCGTACTTCATGTAGGCTTTGCCTGTCTCAGGATTCTTCGCCAAGACATCGAGAGGACAGACCTCAATACAAGCAGTACATTTCTCAAGGCACTTGGATTCATCTACGATCACGGGAACATCAACCCGTTGTGTTGTCAAAGCCATGAAGATAGTTCCTCCTCGAAAGTTTACACACTGGAGCTTGGGCTCTTGGCCCGGATCACGATTGTGATTTTGAGCTGGACAAGGCTACGTTGTATACCTCATGATCCAGATCCACACTCACAATATAGGGATCCACCGGGCGCTTGAAGAGATCCATTTGTTCGTCTGGACCCTTCTGGATATTGACATGGCAGAACCACTCCTCATTGTTCTTCTCAGGATAGTCAACGCGGTAGTGATACAGGCCCCAACGGCTTTCCTTACGGAACAGAGAGGCACGAGCGGCCATCTCAGCACAATCACGAATGAAGTGAACTTCCATGCACCGCATGAGCTCGTGAGGATCCTGAGCTCCCATGGTCTCCAGAGTGCCTGTGTAATCCACAAACTTATTCAGACCGATCTCCATGCGGTGGGTATTCTTGGGTGGCTGCAGATAGTCATTTACAAACCGGCGGAGCTTGTACTCAACCTGAGTGTGAGGAACACCATCAGGCTGGGTCAGAGGATGATAGATCCTCGCCTTTTCAGCCTCGACAAATTCGGGATCAGGATCTAAATGGGCCAGGTCTCGAACATAGTCTGCAGCATGAGTGCCTGCCAAGCGACCGGAAACAAACGCTCCAATCATATAGTTGTGAGGAATCGAAGCCATATCACCAGACGCATAGAGCCCAGGAATTGTAGTGCGTGAATATTCATCGACCCAAACTCCAGAGGCACTATGACCACTACATAACCCGATCTCAGAGATGTGCATCTCGACTCCATGAGTTCGGTAATTCTCTCCCCGACCTTGATGGAACCGCTCCCGGCTGGGACGCTCATTAGCCCAAAGAATGGATTCAATCTCAGAGACCGTATCCTCATCAAGATGGTGCATCTTCAGATGGATTGGACCTCGACCTGAGTGAAGCTCCTTCCAGATCTCCAGCATCATCTGGCCGCTCCAGTAGTCACAGCTCACAAAGCGATGACCTTCAGCATTGGCTGTGTATGCTCCAAAGGGGCCAGCCACATAGGCACAGGCAGGGCCGTTGTAATCCTTGATTAACGGATTGATCTGGAAGCACTCGATGTTAGTCAGCTCAGCCCCAGCATGGTAAGCCATTGAGTAGCCATCCCCTGCGTTGGTGGGGTTCTCATAGGTTCCGTACAGATATCCCGATTCCGGCAATCCCAATCGACCACAGGCTCCTGTGCACAGGATGACAGCATTGGCCTGGATGATATAGAGATCCCCATTGCGAACATCAAATCCTATGATCCCTGCAGCTCTACCCTGGCTAATAATGACTCGAGTTGCCATGACCCGATTCGTCACCTTAGCCTTGTGGCGCTTAACCTCACGGGACAGAATCTTTTTGAGATCCTTACCTTCAGGCATAGGCAACACATATTTACCGACCCGATGAACCTGCTTGAGGTCATAGTTTCCGTACTCGTCCTTTTGAAACTTGACTCCCCAACTGTCCAGCTCTCGAATCACCTCATACCCAAGTTTGCCGGTTTGATAAACAGCCTTTTGGTTAAGAATCCCATCATTAGCTACAGTGATCTCCCTAACGTACTGCTCTGGAGTGGAATTGCCAGGGATAACCGCAGTGTTAACGCCATCCATGCCCATAGCAATGGCTCCACTGCGACGGATGTTGGCTTTCTCCAGGACCAGCACCTCTG
>CAYSEO010000377.1:0-4360 GCA_964429885.1 uncultured bacterium | reverse complement strand
TCGTAATCCCCCTGGCCTTGACAGAAGGGTAAGGTCATCTGCCGTAGATCCAGAGTTTCTACCTCAGCCCCCAGATCGGCCACCCGCTGCATCGCCAACGCCAAAGCCTGGTAGGAGTAAGAGTTCTGTCGTAAACTGCCTCCAATGCCGACGATCTTGACAGGACGGGGATCCTGGGATCCGTTGCGGTGTTGAGGTGCGTCGATCTGAGTTTTAGTTATCATTAAGACTCTCCTATCTAGTACTATCATGATCATAGTCATATCCACTCCGACTTGCAAGTCAGGTTATGGCAGGGGAGGTCCGTCCCTCAGATCCGATCCGGTTTCTGGATCACCAGCACCCCCATGAGACCAGCGGCTAGCTCATAAAAGCGGATCGATGTGAATCCAGCGTTATGGGCCAGATCCCGCTGTTGAGCGGAGGTCGGAAAAGTCTCCAGGCTGGGTTGGATGTAGGCATACTCCTCCTGTAGACCCAGGGCTGTTGCTACAGGCACCACGATCGATCCCAGATACCAGACTTGAAATTGTTGAATTCGCGGATCCTCAGTGTGATGAAAATCCAGGATGGCGGCGTGGGCACCTGGTTTTAAGACCCGATAGATCTCTCCCAGGGCTTGGGGAATATCGATCACGTTGCGTAGACCATAACCGAGGGTGACTGCATCTACATGATCCTCCGGCAAGGGCAGATCCAAAACATCTCCCCATTGCCAGAGAAAGCGATGGTTCGGTAACTGACGTTGAGCCCGTTGTTGAGCGATCGCCAGCAGAGAAGCCGAGAAATCCACCCCGATCACCATGCCTTGCCGCCCCACCCGTCGCCCCAACTGCAGGGCGAGATCTCCGGATCCACAACAGAGATCCAGGACCCTTCCCCCTACAGGCGGTTGAGCCCAACGCACCGTCATCCCCTTCCAGATTTGGTGTAGACCGAGGCTGAGCCAATGATTGAGATCGTCATAGCGAGGAGCAATCCGATCGAAAAGGGCTTGAATCTGAGCTGGGGTTTGGTGATCAGGGGAGGGCATCGGGTGTTGATGTTGTTTGATCTATCCTATCCTGCATCAATCCAGGGTTTGGGGAACCGCGTCAGGAGGGAGGGAACGGGTCATGTGGAGAGGGAATCCTTGTTGATTGCTCTCCTGTAGATAGGCTGAGTTGAGAAAAGGACGATAGGATTGATCCCCAGCCACGTAAACTTGTGAGAAGGCCAATAACAAGGCTGCTACCGTCGTGCGAGTTTCCCCTCTGGTCATCTCCGCATTCTCATCCGATTCATCCACAGCATAAAACGCCCGATTGATCAACGTGGTCAGCTCAGCATTATGAGAGAGCCGCTCTGCCGCGATCAGATATTTCTCTGGAGTGGTCAGCCAGGTAAACGGTTCTGCCTGTTCCCTCAAGATCGGAGTGGCAATGTCATCGGTTCCCCCAGCCATCACCACGGGCACTTGAATCCGACCCATCCCAGTTTCACCGAATAGATTACTGACCGGATTAAACCCGATCACCAAAGCTACTCGATCATCCTGCAACTCGCCTGAGGTCAGCAGCTGCACCGCCTCTGGAGAGGATTGCAATGCCAACGATCGACAGGTGAGCAACAATACTAAACCGACATCCACCCCAGCATCGAATCGACAGAGACGTCGAACCCGATCGAAATCAACTGTGGCTCCAGCGAGAGCCAGAGCGGTGTAGCCTCCAAAGGAATGACCGATCACCCCTACTTGCGTGGTATCCAATCGCCCTTGAAACTCAGACTCGTTTAGCCTCTCCAACTCATCCAGAAGAAAAGAAACATCTTGGGGACGATCGATAAACTCGCTGGGTTTAAATAGTTCATCCTCCAACCATCTCCTGACCGCGTCTTGCTGCTCCTTGTTACTACCAATGTGTTCCGGGAGGGCTACAGCAAAGCCATAGGAGGCGATATGTTCTGCAAAATCCCCAAATAAGACTCTCGAAGATCCCAATCCATGGGACAACACCACTACGGGCAGATTCCTATCGATCTGATTGAGATCTTGAGGATAATAGATGTCTGCTGGATAGGAACGATCTCGACTGGCATCCTCAAGCATCAAGGCTCGACTGGAGACTGCATAAGGCCCCTGTTCTCGAATGTTAGGCAGGGAAGCATAGTTGAATGCAGATGCTGATGACTCCAGCTCTGAAAGCTGTTGTACCTGTGCGAGAAAGGCATCCACTTCCGCGATCTCTCGGGTCGCTTGGCGAAACTGTGCCACCGCAAGTCCCAGATCAAGACGAATCTCGCGGGTAGGAAAGGCTTTCAGGAAGCTGAGCAGGGAGAGTCCTTCTGGTTGGGTCGCACCTAGGACCAGAGCCCCCCTGATCCCCACAGCCCCATTCTGGTTAGCACCGGTCTGGATCAGTTGGCCTGTGTACTGCAACATGGCATCTCCGGTGGGGGTATGGAGCAGCCGAGAAAGCTCCGCTGGACTCACCTCACGAGAGGCCGTGAGAGCCGTCCGCAGCCCTTCCTGGGTTTCAGGTCCAACCCGTCTTAGGAAGGCTCGGAGGGTGGAATCTGTAGTTCCATCCTTAGCAAAGGCCTCCAGGGATGCCACTGAGATAGACCGCTGTAAAGGTCCATATGTGACCGATACTCGCTCGGCTGCTTCCACCACATTCCCAAAGGAAGCTGGCAAGAGGGAAAGAAGGGTAACCAGAGCCAGTCGAGGTAACGCGTTGAAGGGGAGAGTCAAGAGAGCAACCATGGGTCTACTGATGAATCGGGAGTGGGCATCGCTATATTATACTGAGTCTAGGGCTCTTGCGATGTTGGGCTCTAACCAAGGGATGAGCAGTAGGTCTGTAGTTTGATCTCCACTTCAACCTGACTCTCGCGACAGTCCAAAGCTTGTAGATCTCCCTGCATCTCTCTGAATAACCGCTGACAAACCCGCCAATAACGATATTCTCTTGGATCTATTGGGACCTCAAGATGTCCAGAGAATCGTAAAGGAAATCCCAAGACTGCCGATCCCTGCTGATCAAAAATGTCCTCAGCTAAGCCCCCGATCTGAATGGTGCCATACCGTAATTGCCGGATCCCCCACCAACATAAACCCAGTAACGCTTGAGCGAAGCCCACCGGATCCCCATGGATCATTAAGGGTGGCGCATCCCTCTCCAGATCGGGCCAGAGATAGCGTAGACCCTGATCCTGAGCCTGCAGTCGGGTGAGCTGATGGACATCTCTGAGTAAGGGAAACAGATCCGTCTGGGTAGGAGTCACGGGCTGGATCGGCAGGGGATAGCGCACCAGATGACTGAACTCCTCCAACAGATGCACTAACTGTTCCACCGAGCGCTTACTGGTCTCTAGATAGTCGCGTTCTTCCTCCGGAGAGTCGCATAGATCACATAGGATCATCTGGAGGGAGCCGATCTGGCTGCTGAGGGGACTACGTAACTCATGACCGATACTGATCAACAACCCTGCCTGAAAATCCCGCAACATCTCAGAACGCTCGTAGGCGAACTGCCAATCCAGTTGGGATGAGGCGGCTGAGATCTCGACCATAGTCCCTTCCATGACGGACATTCCCCTAGGGGCCAGATGAAATGCAACCCCAGAATATCGATGATCGGGCAAGGCTGGCGGGTGATCTCCGTAGATACCTGGGCTTAAAGACTACTTTAGACGATCTTTGCACTGACAAACCGATCCCGTCCCGCCAGATCAAAATAGGTTTGGATTTGAGTATAGTTTTGTGTCTGGGCCAACCGTTGTCCAACAGCTTTGGCCTGCCCTTGCATGATCTCGATCCCCCAGAATCCCCCAGGATGCAGATAATCAGGGGCATGATCCATCAGCTGCTGGATCGCCTCCAGACCGTCCGTACCTCCATCTAGGGCGAGGTGGGGCTCATGCTGGCTCACCTCAGGCTGCAGCTGCGGGATCTGGACTGAGGGAATATAGGGGGGATTGGCCACTAACCCCTGCATCCGGCCTCGTAGATCCAGATCATGCCCTAGAGCCTCAAACCAGGATCCCTGTCGGAACTGGATCCGGTCGATCACGCCACAGCGCTGTGCGTTGGTTTGGGCCAGAGCAAGAGCGTCGCCACTCAGATCAGTCGCGTAAATTTTTGTGATCTGAGGAGCCTCGCGGGCCAAGGCGATCGCCAGAGCTCCGCTGCCTGTGCCTAGATCCAGCCAGATCCCTCCCATGGGTTGGGACCGGATCCAGTCCAAGGCCAAATCGACTAAGAGCTCAGTCTCCGGGCGCGGGATCAGCACTGCCGGACTCACCTGCAAGGGCAGATCACGCCAGATCACCTCACCGATTAGATACTGTAGAGGCACCCGCTCCTCAATGCGACGCC
>CAYSEO010000376.1:0-4363 GCA_964429885.1 uncultured bacterium | reverse complement strand
GGCTGCAGGGAGACTTTGATCGCATACAAACCCTAGATCTTGGAGACTGGGGATCGCTAACGACTCCAACTCAGGAGTCTGGATCCGATCGGGTTGGGGTAACGGTTGGAACTTGGGTTGGTCGATCCAATTTCTCCAAAAGGGAGTATAAACCGAGTAGTATTCTCCTGCCTGAGTCAGGATCTGCCCTGGACCATGGAGCAACATATCCTGACAACTGATCACCTCGATACCGCTCTGTTGTAGCCCCTCGCTCACCTGTTGATCCCGTCGCAGGGCATAAGGTTCAACATCTTGATTCCAGATCACGGTCCCGGCCCCTGTTCTCTCGATCAGATCCTGCAGTTGAACCATCGGTTCTCCCTTACAGATCACCAACTGTCCCCCGATCTGGCGATAGCGATCTGCTAACTCCTTGAGGGATTCCAACAGGAACTGGACCCGCGCCGCAGCCGTATCCTCACGGGTCAGAATGTCAGGATCCAGGATGAAAGTTGGGATCACCACAGCACTCCGATCCAGAGCCGCCTGCAAAGCTTGATTGTCATGGAGACGCAGGTCACGGCGGTGCCAAACGATTACAGGGGCGGTCATGGGCAACTCAAACGAAAGGGTCAATGAGGGCGATCCGTTCCAGGTCCAGCCCAGGGCATCCAGATCAGGCTAGCCTAAGAGATGAGGGGACTCCCAGATCAGTGCTAGTCCTCCGATGTGGATCAGTGGGGAACCCATATGGCAACGGATCGACGGGTGGCTCGCGTGGCCGAATTGATCAAACGAGAGATCAGTCAACTCCTCACCGTAGGCATCAAAGATGAGCGGGTGGGGGCGGGTATGGTCAGCATCACCGATGTGGAGCTCTCCCGCGATCTGCAACATGCCAAAGTGTTCGTCAGTATCTATGGGGATGAGGCGGCCCAAGCAGAGACCATGGAGGGACTCCAGGCCGCCACCCGGTTTGTCCGCCGCGAGATCAGCCAGCGCCTAAACCTGCGTCGCTCACCAGTAGTTGTCTTCCAGCAAGATCCCTCCCTAGAGCGGGGCACAAGAGTGCTCTCCCTGATCAACCAACTGCAACGCCAACGGGAGGCCGCAGAGCAGATAGATCCAGCAGATTCACCAGCTCCAACACATCACACCGCTCCCCCCTCAGATCCCACCGGGGAGCCCAGAGACCAGATAGATCCCCATCTGTCATGACCTGTTCATTAAGCTTCATTGCCGATCGTGAAGGATCGAGGCCCCAATCTTCAGGGTTTCTTATCCCCCAGGGGGGCACCCAGGGCAAAGTCTATGTTAATCTCTGTAAAGAGACTTAACTTGAGATCGCCTTGTCATCCTCTTCTTTCCCGAGTTCCTACACGGAGATCACCTGGTTCACGCGGCTGGCGGACTGGGTGGGATCGCCGTCGGGTCAGGTGTTGCTGGGATCAGCCTTCCTGGTCTCCGTGCCCGTGTTCTTTCAGGCTCCGCTGGTGCGTCACGCCCCGTGGACGAGTCTGGTGTTGACCCTGGGATGGCTAGGGCTCAGCTTGCATCTGCTCTCCGAACGATCCACACAACGGTGGGGTAGCTTGCTGTATGGCTTCACCCTGACCTGGATGGCTGGATCCCTCTACTGGGGTTGGCTACGGACAGAACCTCTCTGGCATCTACCGGTGGAGGCGGTGGGGCTACCGATCGCCATCTGGGGACTCTCCCGAGGCTTTGCCCGGATCGGTAATTTTTTCTTCCTGGGCTCTTTGTTGGGCACTGCCTTGACAGATCTCTACATCCACTCCGTTGGACTTCTGACTGAGTGGCGACAGGTGATGCAGATGGAGGTGATCGAGGAGGCAGGTATGCCCTTTGCCTCGGCTTTGGACAAGATGCAGACCCTGTGGGGCGTGATCTGGGCTATTGAGATCTCGATCATCTTGCTGGTGGTAGGGCTGAGGAGCCTGCATCGAGGTTGGCGGGGCAAGGTGCGATTCCGACTGCCCTGGATCGCGTTTGGTGGGGCCGTGTTGAGCACCCTGGTGGTGGATAGCCTGTTCTGGTGGTGTGCGGTATTGATCTCCCCTTAGCCCTAGGATCTCCTCAGTAAGTAGATCAGCAAAAACGTTTATACAGGCCATAGAGTGCATGTCAAAGCAATTTTGCCGATCTACTGATTCTGAATCTCTGACCCAGTTGCTGGATCCCATAAGGGATCCTAAATGGATTGAGAGATAAGCTCTGGCCTCGATAGGGGAACCCTAAGGTCATCTCAGATCGGTCACCCGCTAAGCCTGCCGGAGCGGATCCGTAGTCTCACGAATCCATCCCCCATCGGTCTGGGGTAGGTTACGCTAGATGGCGTAGGAGCTTAGGTGGTTTTCTGGAGCTCTTCCGTGAGCCGAAGACATACCATCTAAGTATTGTCACGGTACCCAGAGTCGGAGGACAGGAATGCTTATCCTATCTGCCAGCAGCTTGGAGCTCTCAAACGTTGATCAGCTTGATCAGGGTGCCTCACTCACCTTTTATGGCCAGCATTTCAGCCTGTTCCGCTCCCATCAGTCCCGCTATGCCGCCATTGCCACCTGTCGCAAGTTCCTGGAGCAAGGCAGCTTAGCTCTGGTGGTGATGCACGATCACGAAGACGACAACAGCGTTTGGCAGATGATCTCCTCCGATCAGGCCCGAGCCAACGCTCAACACCAGATCACCATGGACCAGGTGGTGACTCGGGTGAAAGAGATCCTCAATACCAAAGTGTTTTAGGGTCCTCTAAACCCTGATCTAGCGTGGCTGTACGCGGGTTGAGCCGGGGATCAGACATTGCTTCATCTCCTCCAGCACCTGGCTATCCATCGAGGCCGTCCGGGCCCCAGCTTGAGCGGCCCAACACTTCATCTCCTCGATCTGTTCCCGAGCGATCTCCGCCAGGGGTACCGTCTCCTCAATCGCCTGTAGGATGTCCTCCGTGGTAAAGTCCCGTCGCTCTCCCGTGCCGATCCCCCCAAAAGCTTGGTACATGCCATCCACGATCGCCTGCTCGATCTCAGCCCCACTAAAGTCCACCGCTGTCTGAGCCATCGCCGCTAGATCGAACTCCCGTAGCCGACTGGGACGCAGCCGTTGCAGGTGAACCCGAAAGATCTCCTGACGCTCCTTCTCTGTGGGCAGGTTGAGGAAGAAGATCTCGTCGAACCGACCCTTACGCAGCAGCTCCGGCGGCAACAGAGGCACGTTATTGGCTGTGGCCACGATAAACACCGGACTGGTCTTCTCCTGCATCCAGGTGATCAAAGTGCCGAACACCCGCCGACTGGTGCCCGAATCCCCATCGGATTGGCTGGTGAGATTGCCGAATGCCTTATCGATCTCATCGATCCACAACACACAGGGGGCCATGGCCTCTGAGAGCTGAATCATCTGCCGCACCCGGCTTTCGCTCTCCCCCACGATCCCCCCGAATAGACGCCCCGCATCCAACCGCAGCAGGGGTAACCGCCATTCGTTAGCGATCGTCTTCGCGGACAGGGATTTGCCCGTTCCCTGGATTCCCACCAACAGGATCCCCTTGGGATTGGGCAAACCATAGCGACGGGCCTCCTCACTAAACGCTTCCTGTCGGACCCTCACCCAGCCCTTCAGGTTATCCAATCCCCCCACACTCTTGAGGGTCTCGCGGGCGGAGAAGAACTCCAAGATCCCTGTCTGCCGGATCGCTTGCTTCTTCTCATCCAACACCAGGGTGATATCCGATTCATTCACCTCCTGCTTGGCCGCCAAGGCCTTGGCCAAGACCCGCCGGATCCGTTCTCGACTCAACCCCTGACAGGCTTTGATCATCTGCTCCCGGGCTAGGGGGGAGAGCTTGAGTAGATCTGGAGCCACGTAGAGATCGATTAAACCACTGATCTCCTCTGGAGTCGGCAAAGGGATATCGATGGCGGTGATCTCCTCACTCAGCTCCGTGGGCACCTCCAGGGTATGGCTGAGCAGTACCACCAGCTTCCGACTACGTTTCAGCTCCCGACTCAGGTTCTTTAGCTCCCGGATCACCGGGGCGTTCTTGTCTGTGGTGGCGTTGCGTAAGATCACATGCAGATCCCGCAAGATAAAAATTGTGTCCTCCTCGGGATTGGCCCGCAGCACCCGCCCCAGAGCCGCGATGGCGGAGCCTCGATCCTCACCAGTATCCTCCCAGCCCCGTACCAGATCCCAGATCTGCAGTTGTCGAGGGGGATCAGAACGATCGGCCACCCGCACCAGCAGCTCCTCCGCCGGTTCCTCCTCAGGGGTGACCAGATAGATGATAGGGTAACGAGCCCGGATCATCAGATCCAGAGCGGTGTTCAGTACCTGCTGGGGTTCGAGGGCTCGGGGCCGCAGG
>CAYSEO010000375.1:0-4384 GCA_964429885.1 uncultured bacterium | reverse complement strand
TCCACATACACCGGCTGAAACCGACGCTCCAGGGCAGCATCCTTCTCAATATGCTTGCGATACTCATCCAGGGTGGTGGCCCCAATACACCGCAGCTCCCCCCGCGCCAACATGGGCTTCAGCAGGTTACCGGCATCCATCGCCCCTTCCGCAGCCCCGGCTCCTACAACCGTATGCAGCTCATCGATGAACAGAATGATCTGCCCCTCTGACTCCATAACCTCCTTGAGCACCGCCTTGAGCCGATCTTCAAACTCGCCGCGATACTTGGCCCCAGCGATCAGCGATCCCAGATCCAGGGCAAACACCCGCCGATCTTTGAGGGACTCCGGCACATCCCCGCGATTGATCCGTTGGGCCAGACCCTCCACAATGGCGGTTTTACCCACACCAGGCTCCCCGATCAGGACCGGGTTATTCTTCGTGCGCCGGGAGAGCACCTGTACCACCCGCCGGATCTCCTCATCGCGACCGATCACCGGATCCAGCTTGCCGTCACGGGCCGCCACCGTCAGATCTCGACCATAGCGCTCCAAAGCCTCATAGCGAGCCTCGGGGGTGCGATCGGTTACCTTCTGTTTACCCCGCACATCCCGAATCCCTGGTAGGATCCGTTCCGCCGTCATGCCTGCGGGCACCAACACCTGACGACCCACCCGCTCATCACCAACGATCCCCAGCAACAGGTGCTCCACGGAGATGAAATCATCCTCAAACTGGCGTCTGGCCTCCTCCGCCCGATCCAGAGTGATCCCAAAGCCCCGGCCAAAGAACAGCCGATCATCGGTGCTCACCTGCTTAGGCTGCCGTTGGATGAAGGTCTCGATCCGTTGGTGGATATCCTGAGGGTTAATCTCCGCCCGCTGCAGGATCGTGGGCACCAACCCCCCTTCCTGATCCAGTAGGGAGAGCATCAGGTGCTCGGTTTCCAAATATTGCTGTTTGTAGGCGCGGGCCACATCCTGGGATTTGACAATGGCTCCCCAAGCTTTCTCTGTAAACTGATTAGGATTATCTGGCTGCATGGAACATCAACATGAGACCCCAATCCAGAGTATAACCTCCGGCCTTGATCTCGTTGGTGGAGTCTTCCGATCCATCACCCGAGTTCGAGATCCGAGTCCTCTGATCTGGGCTATAACGGACCTGAGACATACGGAACCCGTTCCACTTCCTGGCAGATCGGCCCCTCACTCCGCCGGATGATGACCTCACTCCCTACCCTGCTGGATCAGATCCAACGAGCCCCGGAGCTCACCGATCAGCAGTTAGCCCTCCTGATTGCTCAAGTCACTCAGACCCGGTTCAGCTTTCCCCATCTGCAGCCCGATCTGGATAGCCTGTATATCTATGTGCAGTCGATCCCGGTGGAACGGCGTTCCCAGGTGATCGCCCTGTCAATCCAGTACCTCAAGGCCAGCCGCTTCCTCAACGGTCTCTGGATCGATCAGATGGCGGATATGCTGATGCAGCTGGTGTGAGGCCAGGATCAGATCAACCGATCAACAACAATAGGAGAGCCCTAGGAGCGACGGCGACATCCCAAAGTCGTGATATAGATCACCGCCTCCGTCACGGGGATCCCTAACACCTCATTGACTTGATCATCAAAGAAGCCCGCGATGCCGCTGACACCTAAGCCCAAACGCATCGCCCCCAAGTTCAACCGTTGCCCCAGATGTCCAGCATCCATATGGAGATAGCGATAGGCCCGTTCCCCATAGATCCCCACAGCAGTCTGCAGATCGGCAGTATGAAACACCACCGCTGCCGCATCTCGTCCCAGCTCCTGACCCAGACAGAGATAGTGCACCTCCTCCCGAAAGTTCTTGAACCGGATCTGGCGTAACTCCTCCGCTTGGGGCGCATAGTAATAACAGCCCGTCTCCAAGCCAGTCACTCCATTGGCCACGATAAAGGTCTCCATCAAAGACAGATCAAAGTAATCGGGCTCCGGATCCATGCCCTGATCTTGGTAGTGATCGGGGTGATAAGTGAAATCTAACAGTAGCAACAGATCCGCCAGCTCCAGATCCTCGCCAGTGAACTGTCGGGTGGAACGGCGCTCCAAAATACTGCGCACCAGACTCTGAAGATGGGCCTCCCAGTGGAGGGGTTCGGTTTGGGTACTCACCTTCAAACAGAAAGGAAAGTTGTATTTATCCCCAGGAGAGGTAGCCGGATCAGCAGGTCGTTTGGGTGGAGTGGGCAACTCTGGGTCCTCTGCAAGACAACTCTTTTGATGTAGAAACGGCAGCCATTCTCCCGTGGACAGATCTGGAGCAGCGGACTCGATCTCAGAGGGCAAGGCGGTGGGGGAATAGAGCTGGGGACGAGGACTGTGATATCCCTGCAAGAGCTGATTGGGATCCTGCCACAGATCCACCAACGGGATCACCGACAAAGGGGCTTCCTGAGCCTGATCGAGAAACAGCAGCTCCGCCACCTCCTGATCCTTGAAGCCCCCCAGCAAAAAGGATCGAAATCCCGTCAGATTGGCCGCCAACTCCACATTGCCCAGCAGATGCCCAGTATCCAGACAGACCCGACGATAGGCCCGATCCTGATAGCGCCAGGCGGAGCGATAGAACACCACCGTGGTCACCAGAGCCAGAGGAGTCTCCCTCAGAGCCAGGGGATCGAAACACGCCTCCTGCAGCTGAGGCCAGCGGCTCTCATCCCAGAACCGGATCAGGCTGTGGGAGCGAACCTGATAGTTATAGAGCCCAGGGGGGATCCCGTCGGTACCACGGGAGATCAAATAGATCTCGGCGGGATAGAGTCCACCAGCAGAGGGAGCCGAGCGCATGTAGAAGGGCTGATCGGGATAGGGCACTACTAGAGTCACCCCATAACTAAAGAACAGCAGCTGCGAGATCCGTTGCCGTTGCCAGATGGTGGACTCAGACAGATCAGGATCGATACCTTCGGGGGCGGATTCTCCTGTGGAGCCAGGGGGAATGCGCTTCAAATAGGCCTTCAGGGGCATCTGGCTACCTACCCCAACTGGATATTCTTTATAGGAGAGCGGTTGCTGACTCCAGTCCAGTTGATGGCGACTGCGGGCCAGACCCTCCGGTGAGTACTTGGTGAACTGGTGATAGCGCTGGCTGGCGGACACGGCAGGCTGTGGCATGGGACTGAGGCTTCCAAAGATCTACCTGGGCAAGAGGATCGATCCTCTCCGCGTTTACAATTCTACAAGCAGAGGGACAGGCGGATGGCAGGGAGTGAGAACGTGAGTCAGATCACACCCCAGATCACCTTGATCGTGGGCCTCGGTAATCCCGGCAGTCAATATCAGGGCACCCGCCATAACTGTGGGTTTATGGTGTTGGAGCGGCTGGCCCAGCGGTGGGGGATCCTCTTACAGAAGGAGAAGCGTTTTCAAGGGCGTTATGGGGAGGGGCGGGGTCCTCAGGGCAAGCTGCGGTTGCTACAGCCGGAGACCTATATGAATCTCTCGGGGCAGTCCGTGCGGGCGGCGGTGGATTGGTTCAAGCTCTCCCCAGAGTCAGTGCTGGTGATCTATGACGATATGGACATTCCCTTGGGGCGACTGCGGCTCCGGGCCTCCGGATCGGCGGGGGGACACAATGGCATCAAGTCGCTGATCCAACATCTGGGCACTCAGACGTTTCCCCGGCTACGAGTAGGGGTGGGTCGGCCTGCAGGGGAGAAGGGTACGGTGGGTCATGTGTTGGGGGGATTCACTGCCGAGGAGAAACCTTGCTTGGAGAAGGTGCTGGATAGCTCTGCGGAGAGCGTCGAGCTCATGGTGAAGCAGGACTTCCAGACGGCGATGAATCGCTATAACCCTCTCCAGATCTGTGAGTCCCTCTAGCTCCACGGTGGATCACTGACGAAACGGAAATCCCCCAGTCTGGATCTCGGGTAACGAGCAGAACTGAGGGATCTAAAGATGCTGATGAGGACTGAATTAGATCAAGATGTTGATTAAGTGGATCGGCAAAATGGCTTTGATGTACATTATGTAGTCTGTATGAACGTTTTTGCTGATCTACTTACTGAGCCCGAGAGATCAAGGCCAAGGGAGAGGTGGGGGAGGAGGCGATGGTATTCTGCTCTGCTCCTGCTCTCTCCGCGATCACAGTTTGGGCCGCCGTGCGGGTCTTGAGGGCCACCTCGACGGTCTTGACATCATAGGTGCGGGTGATGGCCTGGGGATACAGACCGATGCTGATGATCGGGATCAACAGACATAGAGCAATAGCCACCTCACGGGGCTTCGCATCCCCTTGATAGGGCTCGATGATGATGCCGGACTCGTACTTGCCGTAGAACACCTGCTTCAACATGGACAGCAGATAGAGGGGAGTCAGGATCAGGCACACCGCAGATAGGAAGATCGCCACGGCCTTGA
>CAYSEO010000374.1:0-4392 GCA_964429885.1 uncultured bacterium | reverse complement strand
ATGGTGACCTTGATCTGGCTCTATATCGAGATCTTGCGGTTGCTGAGTAAATTGAGGTCCCGAGAGTAACCTGCTGAGGATTAGACCCCTGATCCAACCGTGGGATGGGGCATACGACGGCCTGGGATCTGGCTCGACAGGTGTTCCTGTCTCGATCTCGGATTACTTCACCAATCCAGCCCGTAATGCAACCACTGCCGCCTGCACTCGATCATCCACCGCCAGCTTATTCATGATGCCGCGAATATGGGTTTTGACCGTATTGGGACTGAGGTAGAGGCGCTCACCGATCTGAGGATTGCTCAATCCCTCCACCATCAACTGCAATACCTCCCGCTCCCGTTGAGAGAGTTGACCGATGTTGGTCTCTGGGGCAGGGGGACGGAGATGATCCATCACGAGGCGAGCCACCTGGGGATCCAAATAGGTCGCTCCATCCTGAGCGGCAGCGATGGCCGCCAACAACCGATCCACACTGGCCCCTTTGACACAATAGGCATCCGCTCCACTGGCTAAAGCCGCCACCACCTCGTTCTCCGTGGTATGAGAGGTCAACATCACCACCCGCACCTGAGGCAGAGCCTGTTTGATCTGTTGGGTAGCAGCGATCCCATCCAGGCGAGGCAGACCGATATCCATGACCACCAGATCCGGTTGGAGCTGCTTGGCCGACTCCACGGCTCGTAGACCATCCTCCACCAGACCCACGATGGTGAGGGTCGCCTGTTGACCCAGGGTCTGCTCCAATCCCAACTGCATCATGGGATCATCTTCCACGATCAAGATCCGAAGAGGGGTATCGCTCACAGCTCGGCTCGCTCCACAGCCAGATCATTGCCATCCTAAACTACTCAGGGAGGGTTAAGGGCCTGAGGATATCAACCCGATTCAACAGGGTTTCCTTTGATCGACTTACCCTTGGATCTGCTGGTGGATCCCCATTTGCAGAGTTTCATCTATCCTGCCCTGCCGAATCGGGACAGTGATGCTCCCCTCGCTTTGGATTCCCCTACCCCCAACCAGATCCGATCAGGGGAAGCCTGCCGAGGCCAGAACTAGACTGTTCAACACTTGATCACAGGATCACAACTATCATTTATCATTTCGCAACCAATTCCATCATCTTCATCACGAAGACAATCAAAAGATCCATCAAGACCAGCATGATGGATCAGATACAACCGCATCTCCTCAGGGTCAAGACATCAGATCCTATTGAGCGATCCGGGTCGTTGCCTGATTGTGAGCGGCTCTCAGCCTTCTCCAAGCATCCTCGATGGCAACAGCATGACCCTCGGTACTGGACCCCTGCATTGCCTGCAACATCTCCTCGGCCCCCTTAAAGATCTGTTGTTCCTCGGCCTGATCTTGAGCTGCTTCCAATTGCTCAATGCTGGTATTCACCTGAGCCAAGGTGCTCTCGATAGAGCGAGTGTAGTTGGAACTGCTTTCCATGATGGAGTACTCCCTTAATAATCTGCCGGAATCCGTGATCCATGACTAGATCAACTATTCCATTTGTGTAGAATTCTATAGGGCCGTTGTGAAGAATCTGTGAGTGATGGATCTGCCTGAGACTCAGGTCCCGTCAGGCAAAGGCCAAATCTGATCCTGAACTGGCCCCAATTTCTGATACAGGTCCCGGATGGTGAGCTGAAACTGAGGATGAATCCAATCGGGGGCAATATCCATCAAAGGGACTAACACAAAGGCCCGTTCCGATAACCGGGGGTGAGGCAGGATCAGGTCTGAGGTGGCCCGGATCTGGTCGTCATAAAATAGCAGATCCAGATCGATGAGCCGTGGACCGTAGCGAAATGTGGGCTGTCTACCCAGGTGAACCTCGATCTGCTTGAGCTGAGTTAACAATTGATCCGGGTCTAGGCGAGTCTCGATCCGGCAGGCCAGGTTGAGAAACTGAGGCTGATCCTCCACATAGGCCGGTTGTGATTCATAGATCCGGGAACAAGCCGTTAAGGCTCCCTGATCCTGGATCGCAGCGAGCGCTCGACTGATGTTGTGCCCCCGATCCCCCAGATTGGTCCCGATTCCGATCAATGCCGTAGACACGTCCCTGCATCCTCATTGCGCTGACTCCCCTAAGGGGATCTGCATCATATCAGCCCGCCCCTCTTGACAGAAGATGGCCCGCGTGGCCTATGGACTCGTATTCATGGGCGGTGGCCTGTCCTCCGTAGTTCCCCTGCCAGCCCATACTCAACCTATCCAGAGAGCTTTATTGTGCTGAATACTACTGATGTGCTTGTCAACACAAATAAGAATTGATACCCACTCTCCGGTACTAAGAACCCCAGGTGTTTCAGGATCGGAGGCCGAAGGTAAGATCTAAAGAGGATAGGCTTAAGATAGGCTAAGTTCTATGTCTTTCTCGTGACAAGAGATCTGTAGAGAGCCAGATCAGGGGATGGTTGGAGGGTGCGATTGAAATAATTGTGTTCAGTAACACCTGAGGATGTCTCCAGGGGTGCACATGTCTCTGATCGGTTGGTTCAGTATTCCTAGTATAAAACGCTTCTGGTCTGGGGTTTGCTCGCTCCTGATCAGTTGGCCGTTGCTATTCACTCTGAGCTGGCTCGGTCAGGAGGTCGCGCGCTCGTTGCCCGCTGCCGCCCAAGGGATCCCAGGGTTTACCGTGGTGGCAGAAGGGACGGTCACGATTAACAATGGCGGCAACTTTGAAGGAGATCCCGTCAACCCCAGTGATGATGCCTTAATCCATGGTGGGAATGGCTTCAGCATCAACACCTTTCCGACCCTGCCGGTGCAACGGGATCTGTCTGGACAACCACTCCAGGACGATCAAGGACGACAGATCCTGGTGGACAATGCCGTCACGGTGGCAGCGGGCTACTCGACGATCAACGCTCCTAATAATCCCTATGCCGGTCTGTTGCCTCCCGTGGTGGTGCCGGATCAGCTTGTGGACGTGCCCAGCTTTCAGGATTTGAGGGAGCAGGAGCTTCAGGAGCGGATCCCAGATGGAGCCCCGGTGCAGATCTTCGACAGCTCTCAGAACCCGCTCAATAACGCCAGCGACTGGGCCAACCGGTTTCCCCCCAACGGCTCCCCAGGCAATCCCACGGTGGTGCGAGTCATTAATGGCGGGATCAATGTGCCTAACGGTGTCGATATCCAGCATATGGTGATCGAGATCGAGCAGGGCAGCCTCAACTTCAATGGCTCTGGTCATGATCTGATGGATGTGGTGCTGGTCACTGATAACGGCGGCATCAATTTGGCCACGGTGCAGGGGATCGATCTGTCCGTGTTGGCCACTGGCAACATCAACATGAATGGCGGGGCTCGGTTTGGGGGATCTGGTCTGATCGCCAACGATCGCAGCATCACGTTTAATGGGGCGACGCGGACTCTGGAAAGCCCGGATCGATTGCGGGTGATCGCTCAGAATACCCTGACTTTTAATGCCTCGGCGGATACAAGAGGAGATCTGCTCAGTCAAGGCAACATCCTGTTCAATAGCAATACGACGCTGGCAGGCTCGATCCAGGCCCAGGGCAGCATCACTTTCAACGGTCGGGCCACGGTGATCGGCAAGGGATCGGGGCACTTCCGGATACGACTCCGCCTCAGGTGGCAGTGGCTTTGAGCAATGATACAGGCCTCAGTGATAGCGATCAGATCACGATGGATCCAGGGATCCAGGGCTCGGCGACGGATGATGTGGGGGTGGTAGAACTCCAAGCCCAGGTGAATGGCAACGGATTCGGCAGTATTCTGGATCTGCTGCAGCCTGATGGTAGCTTACAACTGGATCAAGCTCGACTGGAGGCTTTGCTGGGGAGTTCCTTGAGTGACAGATCCTACACGGTGGAGATCCGGGCTGAGGATGAGGCGGGTAATATCACCACCGCGACAGTCGGGTTGCAACTGGATCGCGCCCCTCCGGCTTTGACTCTGGAGTTGACTCCCGAGTCGGATACGGAGCCCCAAGGAGATAGCCAGACTACGGAGGAAAGCGTCACCCTGGTGGGGCAGACTGAAGCGAATCTTTCCGTTCTCCTTCAGCTGATCAACACCTCTGTCGCTGCAGATCCGTCTGGATCCTTCAGCTTTACCAACGTGGCCCTGGAGCTTGGGGACAACACCTTCACCGCCCAAACCCAGGACTTAGCTGGGAATTCAGCTCAGGTGAGCCTGACGATCACCCGTTTGGGAGTATTCGAGCCCCCTGTGGATCTGGTCTTGGACAACGACACGGTACCTGAGACCGATACGGGCGGCGAGCTGGTGGGGCAACTGATCACCCTACGTCCGGATCCGGATGTCCCCTATGTCTACACCCTGGTTGAGGATCCGGATCAACGCTTCCAGATCGTGGGAGATCAACTGCGGGTCGCCCCCGGCGCCGTT
>CAYSEO010000373.1:0-4414 GCA_964429885.1 uncultured bacterium | reverse complement strand
GGGAGCACGGTTTTCGGTTTGCTTATGTCTATACAGGTGACATGCCCCTATCATTGAAGGGCGAGATACTGATATGCCTCTGGATGCGTCTCTGATGTCCTTGGCTTTCTTTTTGGACATCACCAGTTCGCAGGTAGTCTCCAGTTAGGATAGAAAGAATTTCGGTTTGTTAAGCAGTAAGCATATGCCCACCCAGCCTGCGATCACCCTTAGCCATGTGAGTAAAGTCTACGCCAATGGAACAGTGGCGCTGCAGGATATGAACCTGACGATTGAGGCCTCACAGTTTGTCAGTTTGGTAGGGCCATCCGGCTGTGGTAAAAGTACTGTTCTGCGGATCGTTGCCGGACTGGGACAAAAATCGGCAGGTGACATTCATTGGGGGGAAACCCTTGATCCAGAAGTACAAGGTCAGCTGGCCTATGTATTTCAGGAACCTGCACTCATGCCCTGGGCCAATGTTATGAATAACGTCCGCCTGCCCCTGAAGCTGATGGGAATTTACAAACGGGATGCCAAAGAGAGAGTACGGCGGGCATTGCAGCTGGTGCATCTAGAGGGGGTAGAACAGGCCTTTCCCAGGGAACTTTCAGGGGGGATGCGGATGCGGGTTTCCATTGCCCGTGCTCTGGTGACCGAGCCCCGTCTCCTGCTGATGGATGAACCCTTCGGCGCGTTGGATGAGATCACCCGCAGCAGGCTGAATGGCGATCTCTTGGATTTATGGAGTCAGAAACGCTGGACCGTTATCTTTGTCACTCACAACATATATGAAGCCGTTTACCTCTCCAATCGAGTGGTTGTGATGGCGGCTCGACCAGGGCGGGTGGTGGCGGATGTGACGATCCATGCCCCCTATCCCCGCACAGAGGCCTTTCGCACGTCCCCTCTTTACAATGAGTATTGTCGGGAAGTGGCAGCGCGGCTGTCAGAAGCGATGGCTGGATCAACCTCTTTACCGGCGGGGGTGAGGTAAGTTGATCTCTATTTCCCTTTCCTTTCCATTGCAATAGGTTCTCATGCTAAATCGTCCATGGACTGCCCTGCTTAATACTCTCTGGGACTGGGTACAAACCCTTTTGCCGTGGTCCACATTGTCCTCACCTGCTTTACCCAGAGGAGTAGAGGCAGCGGTGGAGCAGTTGAGCAAACCTGATGTCACCTCTTCAGAGGCCCCTCAACCCCAGCCACGCGCCTCCCCCTTGAAGACATTATTATCCTGGGATGTCGCTGCACCTCTACTGGTGGGGATGCTATTCCTGATCATCTGGGATGTGTTTGTTCGCATCACGGAAACCCCTCCCTATCTCTTGCCAGGGCCATGGCTGGTTTTGGAAACGTTGCTACAGGAATGGCCCGATCTGATCCCCTCCCTCCTGATCACCCTCAAGATTACAGTGGTGGCTTTTGGGGCCGCGGTGGGTTCTGGGCTGCTGATCTCAATTCTGTTTACCCAAAGTAAGTGGATTGAACGCAGCTTTTTCCCTTACGCGGTGGTTCTGCAAACCACTCCCATTGTGGCGATTGCTCCCCTGATTATCATCTGGTTACGCAACAACACCTTTGCCGCCATGGTCGTCTGTGCCTGGATCGACCCATACTACCCCATCATCTC
Organism: uncultured bacterium; assembly: GCA_964429885.1. Lineage (GTDB taxonomy): Bacteria > Cyanobacteriota > Cyanobacteriia > Thermostichales > Thermostichaceae > CAYSEO01. The sequence continues at coordinate 2,799 of CAYSEO010000373.1, read as the reverse complement.
CAACACGACTCTGGGTCTGAATAGTGTCGATCACAATCTGATCAATCTGTTCCAGTTGTATAAAGCCAATCGCTGGCAGACGTTGATCTATCTGCGGTTACCCAGTGCCATGCCTTATTTTCTAGGCGGATTGCGGATCAGTGGCGGACTATCGCTGATCGGGGCTGTGGTGGCGGAGTTTGTGGCTGGAACCGGGGGACAACGCTCAGGGATCGCCTATCAGATTCTGATCTCCAGCTTCAACCTACAGGTGCCTCGCATGTTCGCGGCTCTGTTACTAACCACTGGCTTGGGGGTGCTGATCTTTGTGTCCATGACGATCCTGTCGGATCAGGTGCTCAAGAGTTGGCATGAGAGCGCCCTGCGGCGAGAGAACTGATCTCCGGTAAGATCGATCACAAGACCTATCAAGGAATCTCTATGCTCCCCAATGTCTCTCACTATTGGCTGAGACAGGGCCAAGTCCCAGTAGCCTTACTGGATCCAGAACGCTTGGATCTGAGGGCCGGGGCTGTGAGAGAGGATCTGGTGCCGGTGGACATCGAGATCCATCAGGGTCGGATCGCCGCGATCCAACTGACTGGAGGAGCGATCTCAGACGAGATCCCAGGGATGGATCTGAAAGGTGGACAGATCTGGCCTTGTTTTGTGGATGTGCATACCCATCTGGACAAGGGACATATTTGGGAGAGAGCCGAGAATCCGGATGGCTCCTTTGAGGGGGCGTTACAGGTGGTGCCACTGGATCGGGGCTCCCGTTGGACGGTGGAGGATGTCTATCGACGCATGGAGTTTGGCCTCAAGTGCAGCTATGCCCATGGCACCCAAGCGATCCGTACGCATCTGGATGCTCTGGATGGACAGGGGGCGATCAGTTTGGAGGCGTTTCGATCTCTCCGAGCTCAGTGGCGGGATCGGTTGGTGTTACAGGCATCATCATTGGGGCCTCTGGAGATGTGGGATGGCGAGGCCGGGGAGCGGTTAGCGGATCTGTTTGCGGAGGCTGAAGGACTGCTCGGGGCGGTGGTTTATCCCCAGGAGGGGTTACAGGATCGCTTAGATCGGGTGATCCAACTGGCTGAGGAGCGTGGCTTGGATCTGGATTTCCATACCGATGAGACCGATGATCCAGAGCAAATGACTTTACGGGAGGTGGCGACTGCGATCCTGCGTCATCAATTCTCGGGGCGGGTGTTGTGTGGCCATTGTTGTAATCTCTCTGTGCAGCCTCCAGAGGTGGCGCAAAAGACGATGGAGTCGGTCAAGGAGGCAGGGATCGGGATCGTCAGTTTGCCCCTGTGCAATCTCTACCTGCAGGACCGATCTCAGGGTAGGACACCTACCTGGCGCGGGGTGACGCTGTTGCATGAGCTCAGACAACGAGGAATCCCGGTGGCGGTGGCCAGTGATAATTGCCGGGATCCATTCCATGGCTTTGGGGATCATGATGCCTTTGAGGTGTTTTCTCTGTCGGCCCGGATCGCTCATCTGGATCGGCCTTACGGCAACTGGCCCCAAGCGGTGACATGGACTCCGGCCCAGATGATGGGATTAACCGACGTAGGTCTGATCAAGACAGGGGTCCCGGCGGATCTGGTGTTGTTTAAGGGGCGTTGGTACAGCGAGCTACTGTCTCGTTCTCAACAGGATCGGGTGGTGTTGCGTCAGGGGAAAGTGATTGATCGGACGCTGCCGGATTATCAAGAGTTGGATGATCTGTTGGTTTCCACGGGAGAGTTTGACGGATAACGGGATGAGGGTCTCATTATGTAGTAGGTTGACGCCTAAGATTTGACGCCTAAGATTTGATGGATCAGATCTGTCTCATCCAGACCTAAGTCTATGATCTAAGCATTGACAACAGATTCCTCCGTAGGCTGCGGATCGGTTTCCGGCTGAGCTTGAGGTTCTGCAGAGGGTTGCTCTGGATCCCCCCCGCTGGGCTGCAGCTGTCTCTGTCGCTCCCGCCAATTGTCCGCGATAGTCTTGATCACACTGGCTAGGGGTACCGCTACGATCAATCCTAAAAATCCCCCCAGACGAGTACCGATCAACACCGATAACAACAGCCATACTGGATTGAGACCGATCAGACCTCCCATCACCCTAGGGCTGACAAAGTTGTCATTGATCTGACCCAGGATCAAGGCCACCGCAAACACCTTGAGCCCCAGCCAGGTATTCTGGACAAACAGAAAGAAGCTGACCAACACCTGAGCGATCGCCCCGCAGAAGGGCAACAGACTGGCCAGCCCAATACTAAACCCAAACAGGACCGCCAGAGGCACCTTTAGAAACAAAAAGGATACTGATAGCACCCCACTCAGGATCAGGGCCACGATCACCTGTCCCCCCACAAAGGCCCGAAACTTAACCGGCAGAGATTGCCGCGCCTGATCCGCCCACCAGGGAGGCCGCCAACTCAGCACCCCGTTCCAGATCGTCTCCCCCGAGATCAACAGAAACACCGTGAACACCAGGGTGAGGATCGTATTCAGCACACTGGTAAAGGTGCCCAGGGCCACTGTCAGCAGCTGTCCTCCGATCGCCTGCAGCTCCGCCGTCACCTTCCGGGTGATCTCCTTCTCCAACTGGGTCCAATCGATATCTAGAGCCTCCGAGAAGGGCAGAGCATCCAGAGTGCGGAGCCGTTCGCTCAAGGATCCGGCCCTCTGGGGGATCAGGTTGCCCTACTGGTAAAGTTGCTGGATCAACAGGGGCACCACCGTTAGACCCAAACTGATCAACAGGAAGATCGTGACGCTGAGAACGATCCCAAGAGCCCAACTGCGCTTGACA
>CAYSEO010000372.1:0-4443 GCA_964429885.1 uncultured bacterium | reverse complement strand
GTCACGGTGGGATTGGGGGTGGGAGTCGGGGGAACGGGATCGGACGGGGCAACCGCCTCGGGTTGGGAGGGAGGTTGAGGGGTAGGATCCTCACGAACCTCTGGATCTTGGGGGGAAGGAGAGGAGCCGCGACTGATCCACTGTGTCAGGGAGGCGGAGCGACCGTCCAATAATGCCGACAACACCCCAACCGCAAACACTACCACCACCACATAGATCGTCCAGAGGTGCATGGGTCGTAGGGCAATGGCGACGGACTCCTGACGGCTGAGAGGCGCAGCGGGGGCGGGGGCTGATGACGTTTTGGGATTCTGAAACAACAACAGGGAATGTTTTTGCAAGGTCTCCCCTGGTAAGCCCAGGTAATCGGCATAGCGCTTCAGAAACCCCTGCACATAAACCACCTCTGGTAGTTGACTCAGATCGGCGCGTTCTAGAGCATCCAGGTACTGGGTCCGAATAAACGTATCATGGGAGGCCTCCGAGAGGGATAGGCCACGGGCCTCACGGGTTTGACGCAACAGAGAGCCCAAGGCTTCTAGGGACTCAGGGGAGATGGCATTGGCCCCAGGGGACTGAACCGGATCAAAGGACATGATGACACCGTGACTCACGTTTGAGGGAGGAGAGCTCAGACTGAGTAAGGAGACGGAACTGCCCTGATTCTAGATCGCCCAACTGGATGGAGCCGATCGCTTGTCGATGGAGAGAGAGTACGGGATGTCCAAGGAGTTGAGCCACCCGCCGGATCTGGCGTTTGCGTCCTTCCGTCAAAACAATACAAAGGGTGCTGGAACGGCCTTGTTGAGATCGTCCCACATTGGCGGTGGGATCGAAGCACACCTGAGCGGGTTGGGTCCGACCCTCCTCTAAGTCTACTCCGTCGCGCCACTGTTGCAGAGTTGTGGGGGAGGGGAGGCCCTGCACCTCCACCCGATAGATTTTGGGGTGGTGATAGCGGGGGTGAGTCAGGCGGAGAGCCAGATCCCCATCATTGGTGAGCAACAGGGCACCTGTGGTCTCCTTATCCAGCCGCCCCACTGGATAGAGTCGTCGCTGCCGCCAGGACTCCGGCAACAGATCCAGCACTGTTGGGCGCCCCTGAGGATCAATACAGGTGGATAGCACCCCACTGGGCTTATGAAGTAAGACTGTTGTCTGAGCGGACTGATCTGAGGGGGAGCCAAGGGAGCCAAGGGCCCGATCATCGACCCAGATCCGATCCTGATCCGGATCCACCTTGACCCCCAGCTCCTGGATCACCTGCCCATTCACCTGCACTCGACCCGCCAGGATCATCTGTTCCGCCCGACGACGGGAGGCCACGCCCAGGTGGGCCAGGATCTTTTGCAATCGCTGAGGCTCTGCCATGGGAGCACCGGAGGTTTGCCCTCAGAGAGGGAGATGATCGGATTCTACCGCTCGGGACAGGAGGTTTAACCGGTTTAACCAAGGGATCTAGTCATCTGCTGAGAGATCTGCGGCTTCTGGGGAGGGAAAGGTCACCTCGGAGTGAGATAGGGGGGAAAACACCATCGCCGTTTTGAACTCGGATCCACTGGGAGCAAGGCCACCCATAAAAGAATAGACCAGCCCACAATCAAACTCCTCCGCCAAGCGGCAGACCTCTCTTAGATCCGCCACCGACCAGATGCTCCAGCTGCCTCGGATCTCGTCATCCACCCGCACCTCCACGCGATTGCCGATGATATGAATCAGCCGTTGGACCTCAGCGGAAGTGGTTTCTATATCCAGAGCAGGCGGGGCATGAGTGGGATCCACCCCCAGAGCAGTCATCGCTACTAATAATTGTGGGAGTGCGGTGGACAAGTGTTGACTGGCTTGATCCGGCTGATCCCTGAGGCAGGCCAATAGCGCTTCGGTCACAGTCTCATTGAGTCGCTTTAAGGCATGCAGGGGTGAAGTCGCTCCCGACACCACCTGACCACTATCGACTCCTTCCAGCGCACTGTGCAGATCCATCCGGAGACCAATTAATAGGGTGAACTCCATCCTTATTCAGGATGGTTTCATCATAACAAAGGCCAACGACTCGACCCAGCCCGATCGGCACTAAGTAGGATAAAAAAAGAGTCACATCGGCCTCCCAACTCAGGTTTGCCCCGATTGAGCGCTGAAATGACTCCCTTCGATGGCCTGGGAAACCCCTAGATCGTCTCTGGATCGGCCCAATTTCTGAGGCGTCTCCCTGAGTCAGATCAACCCAGGCAACCAGAGCTTAGGAACTAATACCTAGGGATCGAGGGATCGTAAGCCTCACCCCAGGCCAGGATGCCCCCCTGCAGGTTTTTGCCACTGATGCCCGCCTGCTTGAGAATGCCCAGGGCCTTGGCGGAGCGAACGCCACTCTTGCAATGGACGATCAGCTCGGAACCATTCACCAATTGCCGCACCTGGTCCACACCCGAACCACTCTCAATATCCGGCAGTGGGATCAGCTGTGACCCTGGGATCTGAGCGATCTCATACTCGTTGGGGTTGCGCACATCCACCAACACGAAATCCTGGCCCCCATCGATCCGCGCCTTCAGATCCGCCACGCTCAATGTGGGGATCTCGTCAGCACCCTTGGCTTCCTCCGCCTGAGCTTGGGGGATACCACAGAATTGCTCGTAATCGATCAGACCGGTGATCGGGGGAGTGTCGGGATTCTTCCGCAGCTTCAGCTCCCGGAAGCTCATCTTGAGAGAATCATAGAGCAACAGGCGTCCGCTCAAAGTCGTGCCCTGACCTAACAGGATCTTGACGGTCTCGGTGGCTTGGATCACGCCGATGATCCCCGGCAGAATGCCCAGTACCCCACCCTCAGCACAGGAGGGCACCAGTCCTGGTGGGGGCGGCTCGGGATAGAGATCCCGGTAATTGGGGCCATCCTCGTAGTTGAAGACGGTGGCCTGACCCTCAAACCGGAAGATGGATCCATACACATTGGGTTTGCCCGTCAACACACAGGCATCGTTGACCAGATAGCGGGTGGGGAAATTGTCGGTACCATCCACCACGATGTCGTAGTCCGAGAAGATCTCCAGGGCATTGCTGGCCTGCAGGCGGGTGTTGTATAGATCCACCTGGCAATGGGGGTTGATCTCCAAAATGCGCTGTTTGGCGGACTCGATCTTGAGCTGGCCCACACCAGAGGTGCTGTGGATCACCTGGCGTTGCAGGTTGGAGGCATCCACCACATCGAAGTCCACGATGCCCAGACGTCCTACACCGGCGGCAGCCAGATACAGCAGGAGTGGCGATCCCAGGCCCCCTGTGCCGATGCATAACACCTTACCGGCCTTGAGTCGTTTCTGACCCTCCAACCCCACCTCCGGCAGAATCAGGTGTCGTGAGAACCGCTCCATCTCATCCCGAGACAGGGTAACGGTGCTGGTGTCGAGGTTAAGCATGATGGACAGATCCTCCAGCGATGGATGGGACGATGCTTATGGTAGCTTTCTCAGGGATCGGGGTGTCCTGTCCCTGTTCCAGATGACGAATATCCTCGTCGTTGAGGTAGACGTTGACGAAGTTACGGATCTGACCGGCCTCAGTGTAGAGATGACGCTTCAGATCGCCATAGCGCTCGATCAGGTTATTCATGACCTCGCCGACGTTGGCCCCCTCCAGTTCCACGCTCTCTAGATTGTCAGTGTAGGAGCGTAGGGGGGCTGGGATCATGACGGTGACGGACATAGGCAGTACCGGCTCAACATTCACAGAGTAGGGCATGAACGGGATCGGATCCGGACGTTCAGGTTTAGATCACCTGCATCTCCTCAGCTTGGGGCTGATCGTGATCATCCAAGATCCAGCTGTGTAACTCGGCGGCGGCACCGGCCTGGATGCTGACGATCACACAGGAGAAGCCCCAGGGGAAGGCATGTTGGCGATCGAACTCAGAGGGCTGGGCCGGGTGGTTGGGATGGGAGTGGTAGGTGCCGATCACCCCTAACCCCTGCTGGTGGGCATAGTCATGGGCTCGCTTGAAATCGAGGGGATCGATCAGAAAGCGCCGCCGACTGGATTCCCCGTCCGCCACTGGATTGTCCTCCCCCTCCCAGGTGTTCTCCACCTGCCAGAGCTCCTGGACGATCTTGTCCTGCCCCTGTATCTGGCCCAACAGCAACCCACAACACTCATAGGGAAACGCCTGCTCCCCATGGTGTCGGATCGCTGTCAGATGATGCTCCTGCAACTGGATCGACATAAACCCACTTAACCCGATGGAGATACCGTACTTTTCATTCTACACGGAGAGTTCCCTCCCCGAGGCACTCAGAGTAGCGCTTCATCTTTTTCTCATCTCTTCTGGGAAATGGCGTAGAGGGACTACGCGATCTGGATGAGTAGTCCGTCTGTATTTGATTCCAAGCTAAGGGTAAGTAGATCAGCAAAAACGTTTATACAGGCTACATAGTGCATGTCAAAGCAATT
>CAYSEO010000371.1:0-4460 GCA_964429885.1 uncultured bacterium | reverse complement strand
TCAGCATTAGCAAGGGAAACCACAAAATACTACAAAACTACCTGCTGAATGTGGGCACCAACAGCGGATCTTGAGTGATCATCTCTCCCACCAACGGCAGACCCAACTGCTGGATCCGCCAGGGCAGCCGCGCCCCCGAGGTAAGTGGCGTGTTGAAGATCATCAGTCGTTCGATCCGATCGGGATGCTGGAGGGCATACTGCAGACCCACCGATCCCAAAAACCCCTGGACAGCCAAGGAGAACCGCTCCAGCTCCATCACCTCCACCCAATCCTCCAGAGCCTGCAGAAAGGCCGCCGGTTTGTAGGAGAACTCCCAGGACTCTGGCTTCGCCGACAGACCAAACCCGATCCAGTCAGGGGCGATACCCCGGATCCCTTGCTCCGACAGCGCTGTCAGCACAGGAGCCCAGCTGTAGCTTTGGGAGGGCAGGCCATGCAGCAGCACAACAGGGGGACGATCCTCCGATTGGGTGGGAGAAAGGGAAGGAGGGATTCGATCTGTGGATGTACATCAGGTCTGTAGATACCAATGAAGCATTGCAGACTGCCCGCTTGGATGAGGCCAAGGAGATCTCCCAGGAGATCTTGAGGGAGCTAGAAGGCTTAGATGATGACTCTGTAGCCAGCAAGATCGCTACTTTTAATCACAATTTGGGTGCTGTGGCCCAGGAGCAAAGGCAGTATGAGGAGGCGGAGCGCTACTATCGCAAGGCCCTGGAGATCAAAGAACAGGCTGGGGATGTCTACTCCAGTGCCAGCACCTATCAAGGTTTGGGGATCGTGGCCCAGGCGCAAGGCAACCTCGCTGAAGCCTTTCCCTATTTCCTCAAAGCCTTCCAGATCTTTCTACAATTTGGAGATCAACATTCCTCCATGTACCCATTCAGGCAATTCGTAAAGATCACCCAAACCCAAGGAGCAGAAACCTTCGCCCAACTCTGGCAAGACGCTGCTGGTGATCCTTGCCCTGATTGGATCCTGGAGACGATCCAGCAGATCATCCAAGCCCAAAGCAAAGATGAGTGATCCGTTCCCCAATCGAGATCTCAGGAGCCACAGTAACCCCGATTAAATGTCAACACCACGATACAACTCAGCAATAGCAAACTCCAAACCAATACTCTTTAACACCACCCGATCACCCACTCCATAAATCACAGTGTCCCAGGAGTTCGCTGATGTCCGGTAACGACATTCCACGACCTGCTCCTCTTGAGAGATCAAGACATAGTCTTCCAAAGAGCCTAGCTTTTGGTAATCCTCATACTTCTCACCCCGATCAAATGCCTGCGTACTAGAAGAGAGCACCTCAGCAATCAACTTTGGATACCGTTTGACATACCGATCACCCCGATCACGAGGATCGCAAGTCACAAACGCATCAGGATAATCATAAAACTCCTGCTCATAGTTAACCTTAACATTACCAGAATAAAACCGACACTCCGAATCACCCAGATGCAGATTAATAAGATTCAAGAGATTCAAGGCGATCCGATCATGGTTATCAGTACTCCTCGCCATTGCATACACCAAGCCCTGCCGATACTCATGGCGGATAGAACTTTGGCCCTCGATCTCAAGATATTCATCTGAGCTGATGTAATTTGGAACAGCAATCATAGACCCAGTTTTATATCTTCTTCACTCAAAACCTATCATAACAACCAACCCTTACACCTCCCGCAGCATCGATCGCTACCCCTATTCCTACTCCTCAGAACTTCCCTCGTTGTCCCTAGCGATCTGCTCCCGAGCTGCCTTCTCGATCCACTGACTATAGGTCAACTCAGCCTCCTGAGCCCGACGTTCGATCTCCGCCACCAGATCCGCAGGCAACCGCACCCCCTTGGATACCGTAGGCTCCTTCTTCTGCCAAGTCGTTGATCGAGCCCCGCCACGACCACTCATCAGATCCTCCTGATCATCCTCAGAACCACTGTAGCTCCGATCGGGCTGTGCACAACACCTACTCAAGATGGCACACCTTCACAGAGATCCGGACAAACTCTCTAAATGTCTTGTGCACAGGGCAAATAAATCGTATAATGGTATCAGCAGGGTAGATCCCCTGGCAGGTGAGCCCCACCTGTAGTCCATCAAAAAGCCTGCCCCTTAGCTTGGCGGCACCGGGCAGGCCCTTACCCCTCAATGACAAAGGAGTTCCATCTATGATCGCACACCTGTTTCGCGAGTGGTCTGAGAGTGTCTACGCCTCCCTCTGGTGGCTGGAGCGTGGTTACCCCGATCTCTACGACCCCAACGACTTCCTGTGGTTGGAGTTCGTCGTAGCTCTCGTCTAGCTCCCGCTGGATCCCTGGCTCTGGCTGGGGATCCCTCTCAGCTCAAATTCCAAATGGTTTGGATTTTGCAGTTGGAGAGCCACTGTAGTTCCGATTAGGCTGTGCACAGCTTTACAAAGATCCTTGCTGAAAACTTGTTTAGGTCTCCTGATGCTCCCTACCTGAATACTTGTCTCCAATGTGAAGAGGGCCATTTACCTGACCAATGTAGATAGAATATTTGGAGTTTTGAGCAGCTGGATAGAAGGATCCATGTTGTCCAAGCGACGAAACTCTCTCCTCCCAATGGATGATTGTAGGAATATCCTTTGTAGCCTCATTGATTGATCTTTCACTAAATCGGCTCGTTAGCAGAGCATCGTAATTGATCTCCCAGATACGAAGGCACATATCATCATCCCCAAGAGTAGCTAGTATTGGGGCTTTTGGGTGGAATGCAAGATCCCCAATGATGGAGTTGGTCGTATTTTCATGAAAGATTGCAACCTGCTCCCATGATTCCATTAACCAGAGCCGGATTGTATCATCACTGGATTTGGATGCTAAGAGCAAGCCATTAAATGAAATGGAAAGATGCTTCACCAGCTCTGTGTGCGAGTCAATGACCTTTAACAGCTTCCCTGTTGTGCTATCCCACGCACAAATTCTGTTGTCACTTGAACCTGATATCAGGATCTTCTCATCTAAAGACCAAACAATCGAAGTAATAAAGTTTGTTGGTTCAGATAATAGACCACCAAGTTTATTCTTCTCTTGAGATCGACTAAGTCTTCGATGCTCATTACCACTTAGAGTCCTGACATGATCTCCAGAGTAGGTGTTCCAATAACTAATCGTATTATGACACCATCCAAGAGCAGTGTCTGCAGAGCATATCATGCTACCATCGGAAGACCAAAGTAAAGCGCTGCTACCATATTTACTTTTAATCTTCCCTATTCGCTTACCTGTACTAATCTCAACCAGATTGATCGGGGGCTGCTGTGCACCCACAGCTAGTATGTTGCCATCCGGAGACCATGCTAGTGCATTACCAATGCCTGAACCTCCCTGGATCTCTCTTTCTACTGATTCAGCCTGCCAGTTCCAGACTAGAATTGTACTGCTATAGTCACTAGCAGCTAAATAGCTACCATCCGGAGACCAGCACAAAGAGTCAATATTATTTCGATTCTCTACTAGAACCTTAGTGATGGTAGCTTGGCCAATATCAAAGCATTGTATAGACTGATCTGAAAGAGAGATCGCCAGAACTTCTCCATCAGGCGACCAAGCTAACCTGTGAACTTGGCGCTTGGGATCAGAGGATTCTCGATCCTCAATTATGTATCGGAGTCGAAGCCCAGGAGGTGGGTCTTGCTTAGCGTACATCTGTTCCGAGATCTCTCATTCATTTCTATCTGATACAACTGAAATACAAGTGCTATCTAGAGCCTAAATGGTAGTTATCTCCTATATGATCGATTCGGTTGGCATACCCTATGTTGATTGACTTCTCTCCATGTTGATTAACCTGTTGTTTTACCTCCGTCCCCGAAACGAGAGGATGAAAACAGCTCTTCAGCTCTTGAGCAAACGCTGGATCCTCCTCAGCCATCTCCATCAGCAAGTCCAAGAGCATTCGTCCTCGGCGGTCGTTGCTTGGTTGCTCTTTCCATCGTTTCCAGATCTCATGGTGCTGCAACTTACTCTGTAGCCACTGGTATGCCTGCTCAATTGCGAGCTTACCGGAGGCAATAGCTGCTCCTTGGGCTGCATAGGGAGCCAGAGTTGCTATTCCTTGCTCTACCAGAGAAGTTAACTCTATAGTCATAGAATCTTCCTTAACAGGCTCCTCCGCACTGAATCCGCAGAATATCTTAATTCATGCCCCACAGCTCAGTGCCTGCTGTATAGTCACCTCTTAATTCTTTGTGGGCAAACAGTTCTGGTGCTTACCATCAGCTCTCGAAGGGAGTGGGTGAGTCTGGCTGCTAAGGAGGCTTCTACACCCTGAGCTGACGTCAAATCCTCATCAAAAATTAACCCTCCCGATCGGCATCACCCCCCACAATTTAGTGAAGCTGGTAGTGAAGCCTAGAGGCGGGAGGGCTGAAACGTATGGCACAGGCGTGATTTGAACACGCGACCAAGGGCTTATGAGTCCCCTGCTCT
>CAYSEO010000370.1:0-4475 GCA_964429885.1 uncultured bacterium | reverse complement strand
ATGCCCGCTCCGCGTTCGAGCGCGCGCGGGTCCTCGGGCGCCCGGCGGCCAAGAACCGGCTCGAGCGCGTTGATCGGCGCATCTAGGGCGGCTGAGCGCAACGGCAACCCGACGGGTGTGGTGGTGGATGATTCTCTGCCAGGCACCTATCTGGTGGCGGATTTCGGCAATAGCTTGGGTCAGGGTCAGATCCTGCGGGTATCGATGGCCGGATCGGTGTTGCCCGTATTGGAGCCAGGTTTGGTGGGTAATCCATTTGGCATCATCAGCAGCTTGGGACCCACGATTGTGGAGAGTATCCCTCTCGGGGGAGAGGTGAGGATTCCCCTGCGCACGGTGTTTACCCCCAGTCCCGTGGGAGGTGAACTGTTTGGGTCCTCTGTAGATGCATTTGGAGATCAGGCTCTGGTCGGGGCCAGCGGAGAGGATGAGGCCTATCTCTTCGACAGGCTCACTGGGGATCTATTGCAGAGCTTTTCTGATCCCGTCCCAGCGACTACGGATGATTTCGGTAGATCGGTGTCTGGATCGGGAGACCGGGTGTTGATTGGGGATAGCCTTGATGATGAGGGGAGCCTAAATGACAATGTCGGAGTAGCCTATCTATTCGATGCCTCCAGTGGATCCCTATTACAAACTTTTCCCAACCCGAACATGGGTGATGTCAATGGTAGATTCGGGTTTACGGTGTCTCTCTCTGGGGATCGGGTGCTGATCGGGACTCCCTTTGCCGATATTATGGGAGATAACAATGGAGCCGCCTATCTGTTTGATGCGGTCACTGGCAATCTGCAGCAGACCTTCCTCAATCCGACTCCTGCCGTCAGTGATCAGTTCGCCCACTCTGTGGCTATTGAGGGGGATCGGATCCTGATCGGGGCACGGTTTGACGATGCTACAGGCCAGAATACTGGGGCCGCCTATGTATTCGATGCGGTGACGGGCAACCTAGAACGGACCTTTCTGAATCCCAATCCCACAATCAGCGATGAGTTCGGCTTCTCCGTCTCCCTCTCAGGGAACCGAGCCCTGATCGGGGCTAGGAACAATGACACTGGGGAGGAAAACAGTGGAGCCGCCTATCTGTTCAATGTAGACACTGGATCTCTGGAACAAACTTTTCTGAATCCCAATCCTGCAGAGGATGATCAATTTGGCACTTCTGTCTCGATCTCTGGGACTCGGATCCTGATCGGAGCACCCCGTGAGGACACGGGCGGCGGGGGCAGTGGAACAATTTATTTGTTCGATGCTGGCACAGGAGATCTGGAGCAAACCTTCTTAAATCCAACAGCTGTTGGGGGCGATCTGGCTGGCTTCGCAGTATCCGTGACTGAGGATTGGGTGCTGAGAGGGACTGCGGGAGATGACACTTTGGGTGGCAATAGTGGAGCCGCCTATATCTATCGGCTTCCCTAGGTGGATCTTATTACGGTTGCTACTCCAATCAAGATACCAAAATCAGATCTTAGCATACTGAATCGCTGCTCTAGGATTGTCTAGAGAACCAGGCGTTGAGGAATAGGGGCATCAGGTGCATGCGTTTCCCTTTGATGGGAGTGTTAACCAGATCTGGGATCCGGTCCCGATCCACGTACTCTAGCAATAGGGGATGGGCCTGCCACTGATCCACCCACTCCATGTTTGGTTGGGCTAGCAACGAATCGATCAGATAACCGATCGGGGTCTTGGGGCGATTCAGTACCGGATCGGGTAGAAAGCCGAGCATGGATCGTCTCAGGATCTGTTTCCGAAACATCCAAGGTAGAGGGGGCAAACGATGTACAAAGTCGACCACTCTCCGATCTAAAAAGGGATCGGCGATCTCCTGTAACCCAATCCTTGGGAGATGGGAGTTGACCCTAATCCAATTCGGCAATAGTAGCTGACGATGGCTGAGGGGATGGCGGGGATGGATCGGATCCGGTAGCCAATCCAGCATCAATTGCCACCGATCTCTGAGTTGCAATCGTTTCACAAACTCAGATCTCAACCAGAGGGGTAATCGCATCGGTTCTCCTGATTGAGTGGCTTTCAGTCTGCGTTGGAGATGAGCCCACGTGAAAGGAGGGATCTGGCCTGTTTGTCGTCGATAGTCCCACCCCCAACGGAGCGCCTGCCAGGGCATCTCCCAAAGCATAGATCCTAAAGGTGAGAGTGCCAGCAAATTATCTCCACTGCGACCGATCAGAAGCACTCGTCCTAACTCAGCTGTCTCGATGCTGATCTGACGCCCCAACTCAGAGAAGAAACCCATCACGGGCTCTGGGTTCTCCTTAGCTAGCAAACCTTCCCAGGACAACTGTTGATCATCCCAGGCAAAGATCCGGTGAGGTAATCCCAGTTTCTCAGCTGTTAATCCCGCGTAATATCGTTCCTGACTGGGGTGGATGCGATCATAAACATGGGTGATCGCTGTGATCTGAACTGGGAGAGCCTCAGACTGAATTAGATCACAAGCCGTAGCTGCAACGGTACCTGAGTCCAGGCCACCGCTCAAAGCGATCACGATCTGATCCGACCGTAAGCGATCTCGAACAGCTTGGCGAAACACTTGGCGGAAATGATCTTCGTAATCAGAAGCATGGTGATAGCAGAGTAAGGGCTGATCCAGCGGCAGATCCCAGTAGCGTCGCACCTGTACACCTGATCGATCGGCAATCAACTGATGGGCAGGGGGGAGCTTGAAGATAGATCTATAGATTGTGGCAGAGTGATCTAACCATTCGTGAGTGCCAAATAACAAGAAATCTCCGATCGCTTGTTCATTAAGAGTTTGATCTACACCTGGATAGGCTAGTAGACCTGGGATCTGACTGGACAAAATTAAAGTGGATCCGAGCTGACTATAATAGAGCACTCGTAGTCCCAACGGATCCCGAGCGCAGAATAGTCGTTGTTTGTGAGGATCCCAGAGGATAAAGGCGAAGTCGCCTAGAAGATGGTCGGTACATCGCTCTCCCCAAACCTGGTAGGCAGAGAGGATCAATTCTGCATCTGTTGCTTTTTCCTGAGATCCTAGACGATGATCCCTAAGTCTCTTGATCAGATCCTGACGACCATCCAAACGAGCATCGAGGCTGATCACACCTAGGTCCTTGAGATCAAGCGGCTGAGACTGATGAGCCGCATTCGGATCCACACCAAACGCAGCATGTCCGAGACCTACATGATCGCTAACCCAGATCTGTTGATCCTCAGGTCCTCGATAGTGCAAAGCCATCGTCATCTGTTGGAGCCAATCCGCTGAGATCGGATGTTGATCCAAGCTAAACAGGGCACAAATGCCACTCATCGTGTTGCTGATCCAGAAACTCGCCGTTTAACCTCTCCTGATCACCAAAGCTCAGGTCTGCAACTACTGTAGAGGATCCCTCAGCTCTGTGACATGATGAATTCAGCGCTCATAGGTTGATGATGTCTGATCGCTCGGGTTTGCAGGTGTCCTATGATTGCACGGTGTATCTGGTGGCAGGGCTGCTACCACTATACTGTAACACCATGACTCATCACTCCACTGTCGCTGATCTGAGCTAACTTGCGTGTCACGGTCGGCAAGAAACTGTAGCTTAGTGATCACCTCTTGATAAGTAGATCAGCAAAAACGTTTATACAGTCTATACAGTCTATACAGTACGTGTCAAAGCAATTTTGCCGATCTACTTAAGCTCAGTTCATTCATGATCAACTATTCTGACTGCAACCAATCCTCTTGGCCTAAGGGAGAACTCTCGTTCAAAATTAGGATCCTTCATTGTTTCAAATGTGAGCTCACCAGCCAGATCTCTCTCAAGCGATCTGGCACCTGTAATCGCCTCTCCGGTCTTGTGCCGTCAAATTCCGAAGAGGCTACTGAGGGTTTACTAATCCACCATTACTCATGACATGTAAAGCAAACTGGGCTGCATTCTGAGCCGCGATCTTCTGATTCTCTTGTTTGTTCTCACGTTTATGTCCATCTGCATAATCACAGATCGCCTCGCGAAAATCGATGTTGTCGATCAGTTTGGCCCCCGATAGCACTAGCCCAAACTCCACCTCCGCATCCACCCCTTCCAGCTCAGTGGCACGAAATCGATTCATTAGTCGTTGGGATACCTGAATCCTGACCTATGGAGAAAGCTCCTCAAACAACCGATCCACATCCCCCTCCGTATTGTAAAGATGAGGTGACACCCGCATGGAAGATCCCCGGAAGCTAACGTACACCCCTGCCCGAGCCAACCGATCCCCCAACCCCTCCGGCACCCCCTCCGGAAACCGGATCCCCAACATGTCTCCAGCCCGTAGGTGATCTGGCCCGATCGTCAACCCTAGGGCCAGCGCCCGCTCCCCGATCCCCCGGTTCATCTGCCGCAACGTCCCCTGGATCCGCTCCACCTGCCACTCCAGGATCTGATCTAAAGCCGCCCGCACCATGGGCATCAGGGCAAAATTACTCCGCTCCCCCACCTGCACCCGCCGTGCCCCGGGGG
>CAYSEO010000369.1:0-4505 GCA_964429885.1 uncultured bacterium | reverse complement strand
AGTTGAAAGGTGCCGGTGTTCACGCCAAAGGATCCAAATCCCATAACCTGTATGGGCATCACACCCTGGAAAATGAGGAGATCATCAACGCCCTCAAAACCCGCGCCCTCCCTCCAGAAGCCTGGGCTCTGGTGCGGACCAATCTGGAGCACGCCGCCGGGGGACCCGCAGCCAAAACAGCGGTGACAGAATCGGTGCGCGATCTCCCCGAGCTGGGATCCTTGCAGCTACAGGAGTTTTCGGTCGGGGAGAAGACGGTCTCGACCACAGCCATGGGGGCCATGGTGGTACAGGTGGGGCAACAGGATCCGGCCTTTCTGATCGCCAACGCTGATGGTAACGAGGCCTCTGGGATCGGCAACATCAATAAAGGTCTACGGGTGATTCATCCCACCGTGGATCCGCTCTATAACCAGGAGCCGAAGGGACAGGTCTATGAGCCGTTGAGTGAGGATGCCTGCTCCGGTTTGACCTCAGGAGTGGCCTTGTTTGGCGGACGTACCCTGTGGTGTTCCTATGAGTCCTTCGCGGTGAATGGCCTACCGATCCTGCAGACGGCAACCCAGGCCATGGCGGAGCTGCGACGACCCACCCCCTCCTGTATCGCGTTGTTCACCGCAGGCGCTCTGGAGCAGGGACGTAACGGCTGGACCCACCAAAGACCTGAGATCGAGGCCTACCTGGCCGCCATGATGCGCAATGGTAACATCTTCCCGATCTTCCCCCCCGATGCCAACTGTATCCAGACCGCCTATGAGTGGGCCTTGGGCACCTTCAATAAGGGGATCCAGATCTTCGCCAGTAAGAACCCCGTGCCAGTGCGGACGACTTTGCAGCAGGGCCGCCAAGCCATGATCGAGGGGACGATCACACTGCAAGAGATCCCCGGATCCCAGCAGGTCGTGTTTGCTGTGGTCGGGGATATGGTGTTACAGCCCGTGTTTGAGGCGGTTGAGCTGTTGAAACAGGCCGGGATCGGATCACGGATCGTGTCGGTGGTCAGTCCTCGGCGGCTGTATCGCCCTGGAGATGTGGCCTGGAATACCTGTGCTCAGCCAGAAGCAGGCTTTATGGCGGATGATCAGTTCGATTTGATCTTTGGAGGGGATGCCCTGATCGGGGTGACTGGGGGCGCCTTACCCATGTTGGAGCCAGTAATGGTGCGATCGACGGTGGCCAAGCGGGCGTTTCTCTCCTGGCAACGGGGGGAGACGACGGCCTCGGCGGGTCTGCTGATGAGCTTCAATGGCTTAACGGCGGAGAGCATGGCCCAGCGAGCTCAAGATCTGTTGGCGTGATCTGAGTGTTCTTCACCCAAGGGTCATGGGTCTAGGGCTGATCTAAGCTCTGGACCCGACCGCTCCCTGTTACCCTGCGACTTAGCATTCAGGCAGGCTATGGCTAGATCAGGAGCAATGGGCGATCTCTCACCCTCAGGTTTCTTCTGCACTTTCCGCATCGATCTGTTGGGCGGTGGATCGGAGGATCCGCGCCTGTTCCATCACCCGAGCTGCCTGCAAGGCCTCCTCTAAGCCTGCGGCATAGATCTGTAAACAGCCCAGATTGGAATAGTTGATCTCTAGCTCCTGCAAACGTTGGGCGACACTGGACAACCATTCCCGTCCTTGCCAACCGCTAATGAACTGAAAGGGATTCCACAGATTCAACTGTTGGCCGATCTGGTTCAAGGTGGTGTTACGCATCTGCGGATCGAGACCATTGGCCGCCGCCAGGATCTGTTTGCTCAATAGAGGGCGGAGTCGCTGTTCTGCCACCCTCAACACCTGGGGGGAGTACTCCCACACTTGCTGAGGGGAGGGGATCCGTTGGGCCTTGGGCAGGGCCTCCAACACCAGCTCTACCCGGCGGGCTGCTCCTGTGGACTCCAGAGCGGCCTCCACCGAGATCCCAACCGCAAACAACAGATCACTGGTTAGGAACTGTAGAGCCTCCATCAGGATCGGTGGGGTAAAGGCCCGCAGCAGACCGATATTTAGGATCGATTTGATCTGCTCACCGATGAACTCCGCCAGCTGTGCCCCCTCGATCCCGAGCTGCGTCAAGGCCAAGGGACCATCCCAGACCTGATCGGCCCCCTCTGGGGCAGTTCGATTCAACAATAGCTTCAAGAGCTGCCAATTCTCCTCCTCTGGCAAGAGCTTGCGTCCCTGAGCCAGGGCCTTGGATCGCAGTTGATCATCCGCCCTCAGCAACCGTCTCAACTCCGGTGTGCCCACAAAAGAGAGGGCTGTCGCCGCCGTTGCCCCGGCGATCTGAATGGAGACGATGGCACTGACCAGAGCTGCTGAGGCCTCCACCTGCACCTGATCCTCGGCCCCGATCACGATCGGTAGGCCGCTCAATCCATAAGCTCGGGTCGCGGACCCATGATGGTTGGGATCCAGTTGGGGATCCAGATCCAGCACTTGAGTGTACAAACTGGCCACCAGAGCCCGATCGGAGGCCAGGGGCAGAGCATCGAGCAACACCTCCATCTGAGCCGGAGTCAGTTGCCGAGCCCCCTCCAGCACCTCCGTCTGCAAGTGATCCAGCTCCCCTGTGATCCGAGTGGCCGCCAGGGCTGAGCTCAATCGCTGCCGTAACTCCTGAGCCTGTCCCCCTAGCCGCAGTTGCAGTACGGCCCAGGTTTGCTGCCAAGCCCGTTGAGATTGGCTGGGAAGATCTCGCACCATCACCTCGATCTGAGCCAGGGAATCCTGCAGGCTCTGCCCTAGATCGAACTCGAGGGTCTGATCCGGCTGTCCATGGGTCTCGTCTTGATCCGGTTGGGGATCAGCTGCAGACGGCTGAGGTTCACGGGTGGGATCTGAGGGGGAGGGAGGGAGATCGCTCATGGGTAGGGTCGTTGTGCAGGGTCTGCGGAGCATGGGATACATTATAACGATCCTGATCTGGGCACTCCGCCTGGAGTCTGGAGATCACCAGGACTCCCAGTCATCCTCTAGAATAATAAGGATCAGCCCCAGACCTAAGGCACCCTATGCTACAGGAGATCACCCGTTTCTTTGAGCGCTTAGCGGCAGCCACCGACGAGTACTTTGAGACTTTGGCTGAGGGGGTCGAGACCGCCATCGCCGAGCTGGAGACCGAGATCTCTCTGATCGCCGAAGATATCGAGTTCATCCTGCTCACTGATCTACTAGACCTATGGGACGAGGATCTGGATCGATCTGCTCAGGGGGGACTGTACACCTCCTACTGGATCTATGACGACGCAGCCGAGCAATGGCGCCACCGCATCTCCCGTTTCGATCCCGCCGAGTTTCCCGCCACCTACATCGGCGATCCCAGCTGCCGCTATAACGCCCTTTCCCCCCAGCTGCGCTGTGCCGTCAACCCCCATGGCCCCTGTGAGGGCTGCAAAGACTATGAATCCAAATCTCCAGAATCTTAAGGGAACCTGAAAAACGATCCGCCCGTCTATCGGGATGGGGATCAACTCCCCAACGGGACGCATGCGATCATCGCCGGTCCTTTCCGCTCTGCCACTGCCGCCCCATCCCCTCCATCTATGAATGCTGCTGCCAGACCCACCCTCGCCCTCAACTGGCCCCAGGCTGCTCCCACCGTGGACAGTCCGCTCCGGCCCGATCAGCTCTCCACCGTGGAACTGGTGATCCTCTGCCAGCAGGAGCCACACCCCCATCGCACCGCCTTTGCTGAGCTGATGCGCCGCCACCAAGGCCATGTGGATAAGATCCTCTATCACCTGGCCCCAGATTGGCCCGACCGCCATGATCTAGCTCAAGAGGTCTGGATCCGTACCTACCGCCATCTGCATCGTTTGCAGGAACCCATTAAGTTTCGTAGCTGGCTAGGCCGCATCACCACCAACCTTTTCTATGATGAATTGCGCAAGCGGAAGCGGACGAAACCCCCTTTATCTTTGGATGCCCCGATCCAGCTCCGCGATACTGAGATGGACTGGGAGTTGCCCAGCGACACCCTCAGCCCCCAGGATCACCTCACCACTCAGGAGTTCTATGAGCATCTGCATCAGGCGGTGCGAGATCTCCCCGAAGCCTTCCGGCAGACGATCATCCTGAGGGAGATCCAGGGTCTCGCCTATGAGGAGATCGCCGAGATCACAGGGGTCTCCCTGGGGACCGTCAAATCCCGGATCGCCCGCGCCCGTGCTCGACTCCAGACCATCTTGAAGCCCTATTTGGACGGTGATTCGCCATGTTGAACGGTGTTCCGCCAGAACGCCATCCTGCCTCACCTCGCTCTGGATCGGATCCTGACCCGCGCTTTTCGGCGGAGGGCTTACCCCTTGTGGATCCCCAGTTTGAGCAGATCAGTGCCTACATCGATGGGGAGCTATCAACCCCAGAAGCCCGAGCGGTGGAGGATTGGTTGGCCACCGATCCGGCAGCCAGACGGTTGTATCGTCACCTCAGCTCCATGCAGGCGTCTCTGGATCAGATCCATCCCCCCCGTCGCGCTACCCCAGAGATCGATCAGATGGCAGAACCCCTCTTTGC
>CAYSEO010000368.1:0-4511 GCA_964429885.1 uncultured bacterium | reverse complement strand
GCCCGTCGCTGCAACCGCCTTGACGAACTCCGGATTATCCCAGGCATTGATCTGACCTGGACGGGCAATATAGGGAGCATCCGGAAACATCGCCTTCAGCTCCGGCACGATCGGACCATTGGGGCCTTTCTCAAAGCTGGTGGTCAGAATGGTGGGCAGATTGAAAAACTTGGCTGCATCCGCCAGAGCCAGAATATTGTTCTTAAATTCATTGGGAGGATAATCCTGCACCAGCGAGACGAGCCCCGCCTGATGATCCACCAATAGAACCGCTGCGTCATCTTTGTTGAGCCGACGATATTGAAAGTCAACAGCCATGATCACATCTCCTTGAATAGCCAACCATCACGATCCAAAATGTTCTGCCCCGGAGCACCCCCATCCTATATTGCGCCCAAGCAGAAGACAATACACTTTTCAGGAAGCGAACTGTATCCAAAATAGAACCAAAGATCCGGTCCTGGAGCCTCCTGAGGGATCAGATTCCCGATCCCATGCTTGAGATCCCCCAAACAACGAGATGATCAGAACAGGTTGGGGTGCAGGAGATCGGATGCTGCCGGCGAATGGATCACAGGTGTTAGAGGGCGTCCGGATCCTCGACCCCGTACAGGGCTTGGATCAACGGGGAGACGTCTGGATCGAATCTGGGCGCTTGCGAGGGTTTGGCGCTCTCCAGTCGTTCCCCAAAGCGGCCCAACGGTGGGATGGACGCCACTGGATCCTGGGACCAGGCTTGATTGATCTGTACGCCCACAGTGGGGAGCCGGGGTATGAGCAGCGAGAGACCTTAGTCTCCCTAGCTGCAGCCGCTCGGGCTGGGGGATTTACTCAGGTAGGGATCCTGCCCAGCACTGATCCGGCCCTGGATAGCGTTGCGGATCTGCGGGATCTGCAGAGGCGAGGGCAAAGTCAAACGGGACCCCGCTGGCATCCACTCGCCGCCGTCACCCAAGGAAACCAAGGTCAGGCCCTGGCGGAACTGGGGGAACTGAGTCAGGCCGGGATCACGGCTTTCTGTATGGATCATCCCTTACCTTCCTTGGGGTTCCTACAGAAGATCTTGGAGGCCCTCCAGGGGTTGGAGGTGCCCCTGCTGTTATGGCCTTGGGATCCTCACCTCGGTGCCGCCGGAGTGATCTATGAGGGGGAATGGTCCCTACGCTTAGGCTTGCCTGCGATCCCCACCACAGCGGAGACTGCCAGCGTGGCTCAGGTGTTGGAGCTGATCCGTCGCACCCCGATCCCGACCCATTTGATGCGGATCACCCAAGGGCGTAGCCTGGAGCTGATCGCGGCTGCTCAAAGCCAGGGACTCCCCATTACCGCCAGCACCACCTGGATGCACCTGATCCTGTCTGAGGCCGACATTCAGCAGTGGGATTACGATCCGGCCCTACGATTGCAGCCGCCTTTGCCCTCAGTAGTCGATCGGCAGGCTTTGATCGAAGGGATCCGCTCCGGGGTACTGACCGCGATCGCTACAGATCACAGCCCCTATACCTTCGAGGAAAAAGCCGTACCGTTTGGGGAGGCCCCGGCAGGTGGGATCGGTCTAGAACTGGCTCTACCCCTGCTATGGCATCACCTGGTGGAGACCCAGCAGATCTCTGCCCTACAACTCTGGTCCTGTCTCACCTGGGGACCGGCCCGCTGTTTCCGATCCCCTCCCCCCCGATTGTCCGCTGGAGCTCCTGCGGATTGGGTTGTCTTTGATCCCACCGTCTCCTGGACCCTTGGGGCCAACTCCCTCCGATCCCGCTCGGCGGCGACCCCTTGGTGGGGTCAGGAGATCCGAGGTCGCGTCTTGAGCTGGAGCCCAGAGGACGGACCTGAGGTATTCCTGAAGACAGAACAGCGCTCAGGTTGATCGAGCAGATCAGGGATCACAGCCCTAATTCCCAGTAAGCACTCCATACTGTCTCACCAGATCCACAAACTCCCGTCGATAACCGCCCCGATCTGCACCCCTCGCTCCCTCAGCTAGATCCAGGACCCGATCGAGATCAGTAGATCCTTTGTATTGAGATCCCCGCAGCATCATGCCGAATCCCGCCACTGCCGCTGAGAACCGGAAATCATCGGTGGTCTCGCCGGGATCTAAGATCCAGTTCATCACCGGATGCTCCAATTTCTGAGACACATCAGCAGTGGGTTCTTTGTACCGCAACTTCACCCACATCATCTCCTGGGGATCGATCTCCTCCTCAGGGGTACCCGGCTGTTGATAGCGCAGGGGATCTACAGAAGGCAGACCCACATCCGTCTCCGCTCCCACTGGAATGATCTCGTACAACGCCGTCACCGAATGACCTGCCCCCAACTCTCCGGCATCCTTGGTATCGTCATTGAATTCATAGTTCTCCAACACTCGATTCTCGTAACCGATCAGTCGATAGCCCTGCACTTGAGCCGGGTTGAACTCGATCTGGAGCTTGACATCCTTAGCGATCGAAAACAAAGTCGCTCCCAGCCCATTCACCATCACCTTACGGGCTTCTTGAAGGGAATCGATATAGGCGTAATTGCCATTGCCATGGTTAGCCAACTGCTCCATCTTGGCATCCTGCAGATTACCCGTCCCAAAACCCAACACCGTTAGGAAGATATCATCCTCCCGCTTCTCCTCGATCAGACGCACCAGATCGCCCTCACTGGCCACACCCACATTGAAATCTCCATCCGTGGCCAGGATCACCCGGTTATTGCCCTCCTCCAAAAAGTTCTGTCTGGCCAACTCATAGGCTCGCTCGATCCCCGCACCTCCAGCGGTGGATCCCCCCGCCTGCAACCGATTGATCGCCTCCAGGATCTGAGGTTTGTTGCGCCCCGATGTGGGCTCCAGAACCACACCTGCAGCTCCGGCATACACCACAATGCTGACCCGATCTTCCTCATCCAATTCATCCACCAATAAACGAAAGGCGGATTGCAACAAGGGTAGCTTGCTGGGATCATTCATCGATCCTGACACATCCAACAGAAACACCAGGTTACTGGGGGGCAGTTCCTCCGTCGCCAACCGTTTGCCCTGTAGACCAATATGGACCAAATGATGTTCAGGGTTCCAGGGGGCCGCCGAGACCTCAGTCACCACCGCAAAGGGAGTATCCCCCGTCGGATCTGGGTAATCATAATTGAAATAATTGATCAGCTCCTCGATCCGCACTGCATCTTGGGGAGGGATCTGGCCTGAGGTGATGAACCGGCGCATATTGCTGTAAGCAGCCGCATCCACATCAATGGAGAAGGTGGAGAGGGGCTCATCCTTGACACTCAGAAAGTCATTTTCCTGGATCGGGTTGTACTCTTCCCGACCGAAGTCTTGATCTGGGCGGCGCTGAATCACATTGGGATCGCGGGGCTCCACGGAGATGGCGGGAACCGCAATATCCCTAGCGGGTAGCGATCTACCGTGGGTCTGGGAGAGCGTCTGAGGAGCAGCCTGTCGTAAAGAGGAGGTATTGGCCGTTGCACCTGCAGATTGACCTTGACCTACCGCTTGCTCCGCAGGTATCGGAGGAAGTGCCACCACGGGCTGTGGCGCAGTTTGTGGCACCGGACCCGCAGCATCCACCTCAGCCCTCTGCTCTGTGCTCTCCAAACGGGATCCACCGAAAAGAACGGTCTCCCCGGAGCGAAATCTTGGCTGATCGGTAGAGTCTTGAGGCTGGGACTCCTGAACTGGGAGCTGGACTGATGTACTTTCATCGTCTCCCATAAAGTTGAGTTCTCCACAAGCACCCATCATTAAGGTGCAAGAGAGAGCCATTGCTGTTTGTAGCAAAGCTCGGGGACGGCGACGAGAGGTCAAAGTCCTGTTGAAATCGATCATGATCTCACCTCAGATGTGGGGGTAATGCTCATCCTCAGGATCCAGCCCTGTAGGGACAGGATTAACCTAACACCCGTACTTCTAGGCCCTGACCTGATCACAAAAACCGTAACGGCAGAGATCGATCCCTGTCTCAAACACCTTAAACTTTCCGGGTCCCAACAGAGAAAGTGTGCCGGGAATCCTCTAGATCGCCAATAGCCGCGTCTCGTCCAGGATCCCCCACACCCGTTGCAGTAGGGGCTCCAAGCCCACCCGAGCCACCCCTGAGATCGGCCACACAGAGGTCCCCACTACCCCTTCTAGCTCCCGGATCCGGTCCCCCACATGCTCCTCCATCAGCGTGTCGATCTTGTTCAAGGCCACCACCTGGGGCTTCAGCGGCAGGTCATGACCATAGGCTTGGAGCTCGGCTTGGATCGTGTGATAGTCCGCCACCGGATCCGCACCGCCCCCATCGATCAAATGGATCAGCACCCGTGTCCGCTCCACATGGCGCAGAAACTCATGGCCCATGCCCACCCCCTGGTGTGCCCCCTCGATCAGACCGGGAATATCGGCGAACACGACCCCAACCCCCAAAGGTCGCAGCACCCCCCCCAAAATGGGCACCAGTGATGTGAAGGGATAAACCGCTACCATGGGTCGAGCTGAGGTAAACACTGAGATCAATGTG
>CAYSEO010000367.1:0-4516 GCA_964429885.1 uncultured bacterium | reverse complement strand
TCATGATCCGATAAGATCGGCCACAGATCGTAAATCACGCACCTCATGAACGTTGGGTTCAAAAGCTACCTATTCCTCGCCGGATCCTGTTTGGCGGCGATCTCGGCCATGGCCTGCACCTTCGAGCTGATGTCAGGTCAACCGGATTACGGCTACCCGATCACGGTGGGCATCCTCACCTCCACCGTCCTGCTCACCATCTGGTGCTACATCGCCGCCGTTAGCGCTGCCCGAGCCAAACAGCAGGGCAAGTGAACCTCAGGTCCGACCTCTGGTTTACTCCGCCACCGGTGTGGTCTGACTTGGATCCCCCAGATCGGAGCCCCGATCAAAGATCTCGATCTGCCATTGGCCAGTGCGGTTGCTCTCGAAGGCGATATACCGTCCGTCACCGCTGATGCTGGGGTTGCGGACATCTCCTGTCAGGCGGCTGCTGATGTTCTGTACCTTGTTGGTCTGCCGATCGTAGAGGAACACCTCCGATTTACCCAGCTGGTTGGAGAGATAGACGATGTAACGACCATCAGCACTGATATCTGGGGCGTGGGCGGCCACATCATTGCCATTCAGACCCGGCAGATCCACCAGGGTCCGCTCCTGGGTGTCGTAGAGATAGATCCATTGATTGCCCGATCGACCGGAGGAGAAGGCGATGTAGCGACCCTCCCCACTCAAGGCGGGCTCCTGATCCACAGAGATACTGTTGAGACCGGAGTTGGTCAGATTGGGTCTGGGGGTACGGATCCCAGCGGGCTCACTGCAGCTAGCCAGCACTGAGGTGAGTAGAGCGATCGAGAGCAGTTTGGGAGTATGCATAAGATCTCGGTCCTGTTCAGCATCTATCGTTCCTCTATCTTAGAGACTTCCCCTCAGTCACCCCAATCCGCTAAAGATTCAGAGGCGGTTTCCGCAGACTCGGATCCCTCAGTCATCGTCTCCCCCGTTGTAATCAGAGCTACGGCTAACCACCACAACATCTGGATCTGAGGCCGATACCAGACTGTATCCACCAGGCCATGGGTCATCAGACCGATCCCAGCCGCCAAACCTGCAGCCACCCATAGACCCTCACGATCCCGGATCCGCAAAGCTCGACCCCAAGCCTGCCATCCCTGACCCGCCAAGACCAGGAGAAACCAGCCGAAGGCGAGCAAACCGATCAATCCCGTCTCCACCGTCAACTCCAACGGTACCGAATAGGCCCCTAGAGCACTGTAATTGCCCCGTTGATAGAGGGGATAAACCCGATTAAAAGCGTCATTGCCAGGACCCAGCCCCAAGAGGGGAAAGTCCCGGATCATGTCCAAAACCGACATCCAGACGTTAATTCGAAAGTTATTACTGGTATCACTACGTCCTGCGAAAATGCTCAACACCCTCAACCGCAGGGAGTCCACTGAGATCACCCCCAACACCGCCACAGCGCCCCCCAACAAGCTTGCCCCTGGCAGTGCCCAGGCTTGCCACCGGGAGGGCAGATAGATCCGCAGCCATTGCACCAACAACAATCCGATCACGGCCAACGCTGCCGCCCCCCCGATCCAGGCCCCACGACTGTAGGTCAACAGCAAACATCCCAGATTCATGAGCGTGGCCACGCTGGCCAGCAGCTTCCACCCCCAGAGACGCCAGTAGAACACCGCCGCGATCCCGAGAGGCAGTAGGGGAACCAGAAACCCCCCGTAGAGATTGGGGTTACGCAGGTAGCTATAGATCCGAGTCGTGCCACTCAGACCCGATTGCGGATCCACCCAGGTGGCCAACTCCGTCGCCCCGTAGAAGTGTTGCCGTAACCCATAGATGCTCATCCAGATCCCCACCAGCAGCAGCACGCCCACCAGTAGAGAGCGATACAGGGGTCGCAACAGGATCTGATGCAGAAACAGAGCGCCCAACAGATAGAGGGTCAACTTGATCCAGCCGTCCACCGCAGCATAGGTGACGGGAGATGTCAGTGTCGCCAAGGTGGCGATCCCCCAGAACACTCCTAAGGGCAGATGTACCACTGAGATCGTGATCCCACGGGTGATCCACGATATCCCCAGGAGCCCCGCCATAGCTAGCAAGATCAGACCCAGAGGACCCGTAGCGGACTGCGACGCCATGAGCAGATAGAGGCTGGCCAGCCCAAAACAGATCGGTTCCAAGGCTGGCAACGCCCAGCTCCCAGATCCCCAAGGGGCCAGCATCCCTGACAGCCGACCGAGGTAACTGGCCTGCAACCACTGATCGGCGGGGAGATCCCAAAGCAAAACCGCTTGCAGTGCTCGCATCACCGAGGCCCTCGCCATAGATCATCCTGAAGTGTATCGTCGGGAGTTGTCCCGACACCTGCCTGATCTGTCAGATCGGCTCCAAAACCTGTTTGAGACCCCAACAAGTCACAGACCTCTCCAGGTGTATCGTTATGTACATTGACGATCTCTTTCAAGGTAGAACGTTGCTCGGTGTTGAGCTTGCTAGGACGAGCCCTAAAGCCGCTTCAGCAGTTCGTTTTTCTTGGCCTCAAACTCTTGCTCCGTCAAGACTCCTGACTCCTTGAGCTTACCGAGCCGCTCCAGCGACTGATACACATCGGCAGCCTCATCCTTCTTGCTGTCTAGATCAGAGACATAAGACTTGCCCCGCTCATAGGCCTGCTCATAGGCTCGCTTCGCCTGACTGCTGTCGAAATCCCGTAGGGATCCGGAGCTGCTCAGTACATTGATCGCCACCTGACCCACCCCATAGGTGGAGGCTCCAGACATCACGGACATCGAGGCACCGCCCAGTACCGTACCGATCCCAGGGATCCCCTTGACGAAGCTAGCCCCCATGCGCGCCAGGGTGGTCCCCGTCAACGCGGACACGAACGCTTTGCCTGTACTTTGGGAGTATGAAGCTCCGTAGAGGTGAGTTAACTGCTGCAGCATATCCACCTGGATGGAGGTCACTGCTACAAAATCCACTATGGGAACCGGGATCAGCCCTGCACCCATGGCCCACAGGACGTGGGACCGGATGATCTCCTCAGCTCGATTCCGATCACTCATCGTTAGTCCTTACCATCAACCCTACCAAAGTATCTCACGTCATACGCTCTGCTGATTGCTTTCACCTTACTTTACAATGTGTAGACAAGAGGCTGCTGTGTTCTCCATTTCGGATTCAGCCTGAACCGGCACTGACCGAACGGCTCCCCAGTCAGGTAGAGCCCCTAATTACATAAATAGAATTTTTTTGATCTTTTGCCCAAGGTTTATACCCGGAGTTGCATAGGATCTGGTGACAAAGTTTGTTCTGGTGTTGATCTCGATTCATGGATGATTTATTGTCCCTGGCAGAATTTTCTGAGCGATCTGACAATTGGACAATAATAGCGTGCGGACGCCAGTGAAACAAATTAAGACCCAGTAAGAGATTGAGCTCCATGCCTTCTAGATCCACCACGAGCAGATCGAATTCCTGAGGACAACAGTACTCAGAGAGGATCGCGTCAGCACTCTGCTTCCTGACGACAAGCTCAGTACTTTCTCTAGACAAGTCTTTCGTATAAATCGGATCTCTAAAGCTCTCGAACGTGATGGGGTCAGCTACGGACATTGCCCCCACTAGATTAAGCGTCAGTTCGCCTGCGGCTCGATCCACTGCAGCCTCAACGACATCCACAGGGTTCATGCGATGCCTCAATCGACACGCTTCCGCATACTGGGGCACAGGCTCCACATAGATTCCTTGCCAGCCACGGTCTGCTAAATCAGCTGTGTTGCTGTGAGTAATACCATCAAAACCGCCAAACTCCACAAAGAAACCTCCGCTCTGATCACCAAATAGGCTGCTGTACACCTGGTCAAGATTACGGATCTGACAAGAGGTTACCGTACTATATAAACCACCATCTGCCACACGATGGATATGTTGTGGAAACTGGACAATAGAATAGTAATTAAAGCTCCTGGGATAGTCTATGCGAACCCAATAAGATAACTCTCTCTGCCGCTGTTCAGACAACTCTGAAAACCGTAGGAAGCAAGCATTGCCTGACTCAAGATCAACCTCGGTTAATCCCAGCCCATACTTCCATTTCTGATCGAAGGTTTCTTGAACTGAAGACCAAAACTCCTGCCTAAACTCACTCTCTAAATTGAGCCATTCGCTGTCCCGTTGGCGAAAAGCCGGTTGATCAGTGCGGGACATGACGGGACGTTCACTGAGGAGATCAACGATCCTAAGGGCTGCTGCTTGACTATTCTCTCCCCACATGACGGACTCAATATAGCTATCGAGGGCTTGATCTAGATCTCCGGAATGGACCATGAGATCACCCCAAGTCAGCAGATAAGCTGGATGTTGTGGGAAGAGATCTAAAATCTGTTTCATCCGTTGCTTCGCACTCTCTAGCTGATCTCTTTGTAGATCAATCATCGCCATGAGGTGATGCACATCTGGATGATCGGGTCGGGTATTGAGGATCTTTCTGCCCATGTTGGCTGCTTTCTCCAGACGTTGAACCTGTAGATTGTCTAAAGCCATCTGT
>CAYSEO010000366.1:0-4528 GCA_964429885.1 uncultured bacterium | reverse complement strand
GGAGCCATGGTCTAGGCCAAAGTGCTGAGACATCGCCGCTCCCGCAAGGTTATCGTCTACAAGATGCAGCGGAAGAAGAAGACCCGCAAGAAGAAGGGCCACCGCCAACATCAAACCCGTCTGCTGATCGAATCGATCTCCCTGGATGGCACCGTCCTGGCCGCCGCCGATCAACGCACGATCGAATCCTTCGAGCCCATCGACGAGATCATCGTCATCGACGAGCCGGCAACCCCCGAACCCGTCGCTACAGTGGAATAGGGATCCAGAACACACTCAAGCATATTCAGATCGCCGAGGAGAGGCACAATGGCACACAAGAAAGGAACAGGCAGTACCCGTAACGGTCGTGACTCCAACGCTAAGCGGCTCGGGGTCAAGCGCTTCGGGGGACAGTTGGTACAGTCCGGTAACATCCTGGTGCGGCAACGAGGCACCAAGTTCCACCCCGGCGTCAATGTGCGGATCGGTCGGGATGACACTCTGTTCTCCGTGATCGAAGGGATCGTCACCTTTGAGCGCTATGGTAAGACCCGTAAGAAGGTCAGCGTCTATCCCGTTGCGGCGGCAGCTCCGGATCAGGCCGCAGAGACCCCAGTGGCAGAACCGGCGGGAGTGTAGGACCTTGGATCTGTGGTTCTGGACATGGTTCTCAATACAGATCGTCAACGATAGATAGAGTAGAGCGCTGTGGTTCAGGTTGAGCCCAGCGTTTTTGTTTTGTGGGTTGGGGTGAGATATGCGGGGTTATCTATTTCGAGTGCTGGCGGTGCTCCACCTGATCCTTGGGGTGATGTATCTCTACTGGCGAATGACTCAAGGACTGTGGGGAGAAACGGTTTGGCTCTCGTTCCTTTTTCTACTGGCAGAGCTGTTTATGCTGGTGGCGGTGGTGGGATTTTGCCTCAGCCAACTGGGATCGGTCAATTCCCTAACCCCCTTTGAGATCCTCTCCGAGTCCCTATCAGAGTTGCCCTACATCGATGTGTTCGTGATCCGGCGGCAGGAGAAACGGGAGACGACTCACCAGACAGCACAAACCGCTTTGCAACTCCAATATCCCTGGCACCGCCTATTCGTCTATATCCTGGATCTACAGGCTGATGATGAGCTGCGGCAGCAAGCCCTCAAGATCCCCTGCGAGTACTTTCGCTGCCCCTCCCCAACCTCGGATCCACTCCATTGCATCCTCAACGATATCAGCACCTTCGGCGAGTTCATCCTCTTAATCGATGCGGGTCAGGTGATCGATCAAACGCTCATCGAGCAGATGTTGCCCTATTTCTATGATCATGGCCAGCAGGCGCCCATCTTAAATAAGACAGGATATGTGCAAGCCATGGTGGGAGTCAGCGGCAAACGTCATTATGATCATCCTTTGCAACAGCCGGTGCCGATCAACCAAGGTGGCGGGGAGGCTGCACCCTTACTGGGAACGGCAGTGTTGCTGAGACGGGGGGCACTGGAAACAGTGACCGCTATGGATCTGACTCAGCCTGTAGCTCTGGGAACCTCACTCCATAAACAAGGCTGGAAAGCCTTTCTCTGTGCTACGGCCCATGTGGAGGGACCCCTATTTCCGTTGCGGAATCGGCGTACCTCTTTGCTCTCGATCCTCACTGCTCTCAAACAGAATCCACTCCTGTCGGGTCAAACCAGTCAGGTCCAGCGATTTGAGTACCTCTGGTTGGGGCTGTGGTCGATCAGCGGTTTAGCCTCATTCGTCTACTACTGTATCCCGATCCTATTTCTGGTGTTTGGGATCACTCCTGTTCCTGCTTTCAATCAATCTTTCTTTGTCTGGTTTCTCCCCTATGTGATCTCGGGTCGGCTGGCCTGGTTAGCAGCTTTTGACCCAGATCGTTGGGGTGCGGCATGGCGGGCGGAACGACAGACGGGCTCCCAATTTTTTCAGTCCATCCAAGCTTTGATCCAGTTACTTCAGGGGGTTCAACCTCAACCCGGACAGCCTTCCCAATTGTCTTTAGGCCCCCAGGCTTTGGTTATTCTAGTAACGGTGATCTCGATCCTCATCGGTTCCGCCCGCTTTATGGGGAGCTGGTCTGTGGATCCTTGGGCCTTCGGGTTTGGACTGGCTTGGGCTTGCTACACCCTGCTACTCCTCAGTGCCAGACCTTCAGATTTCGATCTAATCGGCTATGGGAGTGCACCCGAGGATCCCTCCAGGCAGGACCCGTAATCCCTGCTCCACCCCAGATCTGGTCAAACAGGGCGCCATGCCCAGGGCTAGATCACGATTACTGGCTCATCATCCCTAAGTAGATCAGCAAAAACGTTTATACAGTCTATATAGTGCGTGTCAAAGCAATTTTGCCGATCTACTTACCTAACCATGGACATTCACAACCTGATCCGTCAGATCGCGAGCGAGGAGGCCCAAGCTCAATCCACCCCGTTTCTGGCCCCCTGTGTCAGAGGTGGGCAGGTCCGCACCCGGATCTCAGGATTGATCCGCAGCTATCAACCAGATCCGGAGTCCTTTGAGGGTTGGGGGATCTTTTTACCTCAGGATCCCAAGACAGCTCGGGTGATCGAGGAGGCGACCGCACCTCAGATCGAGGCCTATCTCAAGCTGCTGACTCCCCTACGAGTGATCCTGGTGAGTCAGCTACGGGGCTCCACTTGGCTCGCTTATCCCGCCCATCAAGAGACCGCAAGACAGGTGCTCCCTCGGGTGCAACCCCTACCGGCTCATTGGGTGGAATCAGGAGATCGGTTTGAGCAGATCCGGGTCGCTTGGGATGGCCAGACCTGCTGGTTTCAAGAGATCGATCGACAAGTCAATCCTCAATTGGCGGAGGCGATGCGGGAGTCCTTACAGCAACTGATCCAGGTGGCAGGTCTGCGTCTGAAGGAACTGACCCCAGAACATCGGGTCGCCTACGAACTGGCCACTCAAGGGATAGAAGGGTTTGTCGCTCGCAGTCAGGCACAGCAGGACCGGGAACGCCTCCGACAAGCTCTGGCATTGGGGGGTGGCATGCTACAGCACCATCAAGATCAGGGGGACTATTGGTTGGTGACCTGGCACACCGCGGATGGACAGCACCATCACTCGGCCATTCAAAAATCGGACCTGACGGTGATCGGGGCCGGGATCTGTCTCAGCGGACGGGATCGAGATTTCGATCTGCAGTCCCTGGTGGGAGTGGTGGAGGGTGCCTGAGGATCTCTCTGGGGATCCTGGAAGAGTGAATCGCTGCTCTAGGGCACCTCGACTGAGCTCCTTTCCATAAGACTCTCAGCAGATCCCTGACCTCCATTAGGTCCCCCTCTCAGGCTAGGCAGCTATTCCTATAAAATGGAGGGATCAAGGCTATCACGAAGTCGGTTCCATATCGGCAGGATCGTCTCTAAGGGTTAGATTTCTTTGCGACACAAGGGAGATGGGATGAATTATCGGACAATACTGACACGCTTCATACTGGGTGGGCTGATCGGCCTCTGCCTGGTCAGCTCAGCTCAAGCGGAGGACACCACGACCGATAGCCCCGATCGGGCTCAGGCGACCTTTGCGGGGGGATGTTTCTGGTGCGTCGAGAGCGATTTTGACAAGGTGGATGGGGTGATCTCCACCACCTCCGGCTACACAGGAGGGGACGTCAAGGATCCCACCTATAAAGAGGTTTCTGTCGGGGGCACGGGTCACTATGAGGCCGTGCGGGTAGTCTACGATCCGGAGCAAGTCACCTATGAAGAGCTGGTGGATTACTTCTGGCGACATATCGATCCCCTGGACGATCAGGGTCAGTTCTGTGACAAAGGATCCTCCTATCGATCGGCGATCTTCTATCACAATGACCAGCAGGAGGAGATCGCGGATCGCTCTAAGGTGGAGCTGGAGGATGCGGATCGCTTCGATCAGCCCATTGTCACGGAGATCCTGCCTGTGCAAGCCTTCTACGAGGCGGAGGAATACCACCAGGACTACTATCAAAAGAACCCCATTCGTTACAATTTCTACCGCACCGCCTGTGGTCGGGATCGGCGAGTCAAGGAGCTGTGGGGCACGGACGAGTAGTCCCTAAACCATGCTTGAGTTTCACCCCAGGATCAGAATGCTCTCATCAGAGCTCGGGATCCTGGGGTGATTTCATCTACACTGGTAAAGCTGATCGCTACCCTTGCTGATCCCCATGTCCGCCCCTGATCCCCAGACCTCTCCCCAAGACATCGATCATCTCAAGGCTGCCCGTCTCCAGAAGGTGGAGGAGCTGCGGCAGCAGGGGATCGAGCCGTTTGCTTATCATTACGAGCCTACCCATCTGGCCCAGGATCTACAGGAGACCTATCGAGATCTACCGGCGGGTGAGGAGTTGGAGGTGACGGTGACGGTGGCGGGCCGGATCCTGTTACGGCGAGATTTTGGTAAGTTGGCCTTTTTTACGCTGCAAGATCGCTCCGGCACGATCCAGCTGTTTCTCAATAAGAAGCGGATCACGGCGGCCATGGGGGAGTCGGCTTTTGAGATCTTAAGAAAGTTTACCGATGGGGGGGATTGGTTGGG
>CAYSEO010000365.1:0-4536 GCA_964429885.1 uncultured bacterium | reverse complement strand
AGGCAAGCCTCTGACCGTCTAGATGGCTACCCTATCTAAGCCACAGTGTACTAGGACCCCGCCCACCAGCACTGCTTGTAGGTTCCTTCGCCCAACCGCAGACCATCCTGCCCCACCTGCAAGGATCACCATGGCCACCAGGTTGAAGACGACGATCGCTATGGCATCGTTAAATGAGCTCTCCTCCTCGATCTGGTGGGAAAACAGCCAGGCTTCATGGGATCTCAGGTCAGGGTTGGTTTCGACTCGGACGAACTCTCAGAGACTCCTCATTTTTGCGGAAGGATCTCCCTCCAGATTCCCGTATGGTGAGAAGAGAGCTCCTCCCTCACGCGGTTGATCCATGCAAACCCAAACCCCCGTTGATCCTCACTCCCTCTCCCTCGATCAAACCACAGAGCAGATCAAGGCCCTCTTCGCCAACGTGGAATCGGTGTTCCTGGGTAAGACGGAAGCTGTCCAACTGGTGGTGACCGCTCTGGTGGCCCGTGGCCATGTGTTGTTGGAGGATGTGCCAGGGGTGGGCAAGACCACACTCGCTCAAGCCATGGCTCGCAGCTTGGGGGCTCAGTTTCAACGGATCCAGTTCACCAGCGATCTGTTGCCTAGCGATATCCTCGGGATCACCCTGTTTAACCGGGAGGATAGCAGCTTCGAGTTCCGTCCCGGCCCGATCTTTACCAACGTATTGCTGGCGGACGAGATCAATCGCACCTCCCCCCGCACCCAGAGCGCCCTTCTGGAGGCCATGGCGGAGAGCCGCGTCTCCCTGGATGACAAAACCCACCAGCTGCCGGATCCCTTTATTGTTCTAGCCACCCAAAACCCCCTGGAATATCACGGCACCTATCCCCTACCGGAGAGCCAACTGGATCGGTTCCTGCTCCGGCTATCCATCGGTTATCCATCCGAGGCGGTAGAACGCACGCTACTGCTACAACGAAAGACCGGCGAGCCGGTGGAGTCCCTCAGTGAGGTGCTCTCGCTTGGGGATCTACGGAGCATCCAGGCCATGGTGGATCAAGTGCTGATGGATGAGTCCCTAGCTGAATACATTCTGAAAGTAGTGAGCGCTACTCGATCCTCTCCCCTATTACGGGCTGGGGTCTCGACTCGGGGGGCGTTAGCCTTGGCCAGGGCTGCCCGTGCTCATGCTTTGGTGAGTGGCCGTACCTATTGTGTGCCCGACGATCTCACTGCCCTATTCGTACCCGTCCTAGCCCACCGGATCTCTTTAGGGGGCCTCAGTGATTCGATCCAGAGCACCCGTGCTGAGGCGGAATCCATCGTAGAGGAGATCGTCTCCAGCACCGATGCTCCCGTTTAGGTCCCTCGATCCCAGGTAGAACACCAATGACTCTCACTCGTCCTCCTCTGCGATCATCAACCTCTCAAGCTGAGGTGATCATTCTCAATGATGGGGTCAATACTCAAGGCGGGGTTATCAAGACCTTGATGGAGATCATCCCTAATCTCAGCTTCCGCCAAGCCACCGATCTGATGTGGCAGATCCATCAACGGGGTCAGGCCACCGTTTGGACAGCCCCCTGGCCAGAGGCAGAGATCTTTCGGCGACGACTCATGGCCCGAGGATTGACATTAGCACCTGTGGAGATCCCCCCAGGGATCCCCTCCACCCAACAGGAGCAGATGATCCAACAGGCAGAATCGAAGTTGAATCGTACCTACACAAGGATCCAGAGGCGATTTCGTCTACCTCGCCGGTTTAAGTTTACTAGTGTAGGCTGGAAGTTCACCCTGATCACGGTATTGGTTAGTGTAGCAGCCTTCAACACAGGCAATAATCCCCTCTATCTCCTCTTCGGTCTATTACTGGGCCTGATCATCATCAGTGGCATTCTGTCCGAGCGGGTCCTGGTCAATCTCCAGATCAAGCGACAATTCCCCCACCGAATCTTTGCCGGACAGGAGATCCTAGTGCCGGTGACGATCAAGAATCTCAAACGCCGGATCCCTAGTTTCTCTCTGCAGATCAGTGAGCGGTTGCGGGGCCTGAAATCTCAGGAACGACCCTCCGTCTATATCCTCAAGCTGGATCCCCAAGATCAGATCTATACTCACTATCGCTATGCTTTTCCGCGCCGGGGAGCCTGGATCAGTGATGGCTTCGAGGTGTCCACCAGTTTTCCGTTTGAGCTATTTCGCAAAGGGTTAGAGATGGATCTGCCTCAAGAGGTGATCGTTTATCCTCGGCTGGCACCCCCGCCCCCTCTACCTCGTTTCTCGGGCATCCCCCAGGGAGCTCAACCTAAACCCTATCGTGGATCCGTGGGAGAGTTTTTTGCTCTGCGGGAATTTCGATCCAGTGATGATGTTCGATCTATCCATTGGAAGAGTAGTGCCAAACGGGATCAGTTAGTGGTCAAGGAGTTGGAACGACAGGATGCGGAACAAATCACGATCTGTTTTTATAATGCCTGGTTTCCTCAGGGCCATACTGACATTGAAGGATTACAGCTGGGAGAAGATCATCGTCAGATGTTGGAGAAAGGGATCGAGATCTGTGCGGGATTGGTCGATTATCTGATCTCCCTGGGTCATCCTGTGGCTTTAGTGACTCTCAATGCTCGGACTCCATTTGGTACAGGCACTGCTCATTTAGATCAGCTTCTGATCCTGTTGGCCCGCATAAAGTTCTTCGGGGATCCAGAGGATCCGGCAGTCTCGATACAGCCCCCTCGGTTTGAGCTAGAGCCCATGGAACGTTGTGCTGTGATCGCCCATGGTCAGCGATTCCCTAGCACCTCACCCGCTCAGACGATCGCGCGGATCCCAATGGAGAGAGGCTAAGGTGGTTGGATCCACTCATACAAGATTACGAAAATGTGATCACCAACGCAGAGCACACGCTTTTCCAACCCATAGATGCTTCTGTCGGACAATAGGCTGCTAGGATTCGGGCTTCCCATAATGTGTTGGGTAATCTAGTAATCTAGCCTCTCCAACAACTCGATCGGCAACCCATCCGGATCTGCAATAAAGGCCACCCTATATCGCTCCTCCCCGATCTCTTGAATCTGAGGCGGTAGTAATATCTGTGCGTCCTGCAGATCCGCCAGTGAATCTTCTAGAGAATCCACCTCGATCGATAGATGATAGTAGCCCACATAGTGAGGATCCCCAAAGGCATCCGGGGCCGGATGGGGTTCCGGGATCTGCATCAACTCCAGTCTTCCCAAAGGACCCGTTAACCAACAAGCTAGGGTGATCCCCGCCGTAAATCGGGTCTCCATCATAAACCCCAACCGCTCATAGAAGGCGATGGCGGCGAAGATATCAGCAGTCCGGATCGAGAGATGATGCAGTCGCATAGGCAGATCTCACTGAGGAGAGAGTTGTGGGGCATCCTCCAGTTGACCCAAGCCTTCCCAGAGGGCGATCCCGCCCAGTAAACCCGCTACATTGGGGACTACGCTCACATCCTGAGGCAGATCCAGCCGGATCTTTTTGGCATTCCCGCCCCCCAGGTAAAGTCGATCGAAGTTGAACAGGGATCGACACCGTTCGATGGCCTTACCCAGGCGTTTATTCCACTTCTTCTTACCCACATCATCTAAAGCCAACCGACCCAACTGTTCCTCATAGGTCTCATGTTTACGAAACCGATGATGACCCAGCTCCAGATTGGGCACCAATTGACCTTCCACAAATAAAGCCGATCCCATGCCCGTCCCCAGGGTTAATACCAGCTCCACCCCCTGACCTGAGATCGCTCCATATCCCTGCACATCCGCATCATTGGCGATCCGCACCGGGTGTTTCAGCTGTTTCTCTAGGGCCAAGGCCAGATCAAACCCAGGCCAGCTCTTGGCATCCAAGTTAACCGCCGTCTCCACCACCCCTTGGCGCACCACCCCCCCAAAACCCACCCAGACACACTCGAAATACCCTTGTTCCTGAGCCAGTTGGCTGATCACCTGCAGTACCCCCTCGGGATCCGCAGGATCAGGCGTTGGGATCCGACCTCGATCCGTCAGGGGCGTCCCCGATTGATCTAAGACCAGTGCCTTGATCCCGCTGCCCCCGATATCGATCACCAGAGTGCGCCGTTGGGGGTACATGACGATGGCTTGGGGTTCCGGCTGGACCGTGACCGTCAGATCGGAGGCCGGAACATGCAGAGAGGTAGGTTCAGAGTTCATAGAAAAAGAGACTATTCAGTGGAAGCAGTCCCAGTAGGGGATCACTGAGGTGTAGGGGTTCGTTATTCAGACTCAACGGGCTCAGAGTATCCCTGCAGAGACTCAGGGTTGAACCGGCGCAGGATCCGAGTTGCCTCACGGGCCCTCTCCTCAGAGCCCTCAAAGATCAGCACATACTTGCCAGCATTGAGACGATTGCGATAGGTGAGGGCATCCCCAGCGCCGATCGCCACCCCCACACCACCCCCCACCACAACCCCCACACCCACACCCCCCAACCCCACAACCCCCCCACCAACACCACCCCCCCCCACCACCCCCACCCCCCCCACCCCCACCCCCACCCCCCCCCCCACCCCACCCACCCCCCCCC
>CAYSEO010000364.1:0-4551 GCA_964429885.1 uncultured bacterium | reverse complement strand
CAGGGCCGTAGCCGTCATCGTGGCTCGCACCTTGCCGATGCCCCCCTGCACCAGAACCACAGACTGGCCGTACAGTTGGCCCCGATAGAATGTCCGATTCAGCAGCTGTTGCGCCTCCACCTCCTGCATGGCCGACTGCAACATCGATACCTCCTGCGGCATCGCCCCCAAGATCCCGATCATGGCCGTCCTCACCCTAGTGATCCGTGCTTCCCTTATAACGCCTTCGAGACAGGGTCAGAGATCAGCGAGGGTGCATCCAGACGTTCAAGAGGCGGAGAGATCAGGGGAGATCTCCTCCATAGGACTTGCCACAGGCTTCTCAGGATGTTTCTGGGGGTGAGCTTGGCGCTGGGCGAGGAGCCGTTCCACCTCTTGATTCAGCTTCACCTCATCGATGGGCTTGGTCATGTAAACCGTGGCCCCGGACAGCTTGCCCTTGATCCGGTCAAAAAGGCCATCCCGTGCCGTCAGCATGATCACCGGAATGGTGCGGAAGTCGTCCAGCTTGCGCACGATCTGACAGAGCTCCAGACCATCGATCCCCGGCATGGTCACATCCATCACCAACAGATCCGGTCGGTATTGAAACAGCAGACTGATCAGATCGGAGGGATTGCCGGTGGTCACCACCCGATAGTCCGGTAGGACCTGACGCAGCACCTCCTGCATGACGATGCTGTCATCCACCGCCAGGATAGTGGCCGATCGCTGTTGTGGAGGGGCGGCCTCCTGGGGGGTTTGCAGACTCACCAATCCTTTCTTGACCCAGGTGGCGAACAATTGGGCCACCTCCAACCGATCCCGAGACAGCTTATCAGCGATCTCCTCCAGAGGCTGACCTTCCTTGGTGAGGTTGTAGAGCTTCTGCTTCTGTTCCTCCGTGATCTTGTAGCGATTGATCCGCTCCCAATTCACCACCGGCACCGCCTGCATGGTGGGGATCGCTGGGGTCATCTCCGCCCACTGATCCCGCCGCACCGCCGCCTGTTGCAGCAACGGATCCAGCTCAAATCCAGCGATGGGGGTCTCCCGTGCCAACCGATCATGGACCTCAAACCGACAGGTGCCCGCCCGATCAAACAGGAACCGATCCAGATCCGTCATCAGGTTCATCCACAGGGCATCCTCCACCTCCCCTGGCTTCAGTAAGGCCAATTGGGTCATGCCCTCGATCAGCTCCAAGAGGGAATCCTGCCGCATCAACCGCTCCTTCACCACCCGAATGGCCCGTTGGGACCAGCCCAGTTTGAGCCGGGGAATGAAGCGCGTGATCCGTTGCAGAAAGATCTCGCTATCCAGAGGTTGATCGGCGGAGAAAACCAAACGTCCGTCATGAAAGGCCACTAGCCAGATCTGATCGGCCTCCAGCTGATCAGGGGGGCGTAGGTTGACCCGTAGGTAGCCGGTCGTGAATCCTTTGGCCTGCTGCCGCAACAGGCTGGGGAGTTCTTGGGGACCAAAGACGAAGCGGGGCATGCGGCGCTCTCCAGCTCAGTTGTGATATGGATGCTTTGAGGATCGAACCAATCGGGTATCCTTCTAGTTTACACAACCTTGATGAAGGTTTTGTGGTGTCGATCACCTCAGGGCTGGACCAGATCTCCTAAGCAGCGGATCGGTAAAGGGATAAAGGTTCACTTCAGCATTCCCGCCTCCAGGCTGTTGCTAACATCAGCTCAGCCCTCGATCTCCGACTTGAGGGCCTGGTGCTGCAGGATCATCAGCTCTCGGATCCCCTGTTGAGCCCGTTCTAGCAGGATCTGGAGTTGATGGGGGGAGAAGGGTTGGCCCTCGGCGGTGCCCTGGATCTCGATATAGTCACCCCGATCGGTCATGACTACGTTCATATCCACGCTGGCCTGGGTGTCCTCGATATAGTTCAGATCCACCACCTCCACCTGATCGACGATGCCCACGGAGACGGCAGCCACCTGATGGATCAAGGGCAGGGTCGGGATCTGATCTTGGTTATGCAACCAGCGCAGGGCGTCATAGAGCGCCACATAGCCCCCAGTGATCGCGGCAGTACGGGTGCCACCATCCGCTTGTAGAACGTCGGCATCGATGGTGAGGGTGCGGGGGCCGAGGGCGGTGAAGTCGAGGGCTGAGCGCAGGCTGCGTCCGATCAATCGTTGGATCTCAGCGGTGCGTCCGGAGATCTTGGCCACCTCTCGGGGGCGGCGTTGTTGAGTGGATCCGGGCAGCAGGCGGTATTCGGCAGTCAGCCAGCCCTGGCCAGTGTCTTTCAGAAAGCGGGGGACCTCTTCTTCGATGGAGGCGGTGCAGAGCACATGGGTGTCACCGAACTTGACCAGCACCGATCCGGGGGCATATTTGGTGAAGTTGCGTTGAAAGGAGACGGATCGGAGGGCCTCCGGCAAGCGACCGTCTGGGCGTGTCAAGCTCATGGGACTCCTGGCCAGTGTTGATCCATCACGACCATGGTAGTCCACGGGGGGCTCGGCTCGGTTCCGTACACGACCCTCCCATGCCCTCTCGATCATGGCCCGGTTCAACCTCACGACCTCATTCGATCCTCCTTGAAGGAGACTTTAGTTGCGGAAGTTGGATCCGCGAGGCGGTTTCTCCGCCAGACCGAACGCTGACGGTAATAATCTGGGGATCGATCAGACTCATCTCCCCCGGTTGAGCCCCTGTGCCAGGATTAACAGGAAAAGCCGGGTAACAGGCCCCACTCAGGCTGAGTCGTAGGGCATGACCTTTGGGGATCCGAATACAGGTGGATTGCAACGGGATCGGGATCGGTACACTCTCCCCCGGCTCGATGCGGCGATAGCCTTGGCTAAAACTCATCACAGCTCCGGATGGGATGACCTCCGAGAGCACCGCACACAGATCAAAACTGGGCCGATCCGCAGAACAGAAGATCTCAACCGTTAGATCTCCGGCTAAATGTAGATCTGTTTCCAAAGGATCGGTGGTGTACGTCAAGACATCAGTGCGACAATCCAACGCCGATCGATCAAAAGATCCCGGCGGAAAACTGTTGTGTCCCCCCGAGGCGGGTACAGGACGCCAGGGATCGTGAACAAAGAGATCGGGTGGACAGGGATCGGGGGCTTGAGGGCTAAGCCCTCCCTCTGTCTCCGACATGCTGGCTAATCCAGTGGTGGTGAGATAAAACGAGGTAGGCTCCGATCCCGGCCAGGTTTTGTAGGTAACCCAGCGATTACTGCCCATCTCAAATAGACGGATCGGATCCTCAGTCAAGATGCCGGTATCGATGCCTTTAAGAAACTGATCGAACCAGCGGATCTGGAGTCGATCGATGGGATTGGCTGCCTCGGGACCGTAATCTATTGCCCCTACTTGACGACCCCAGGGAATATGGGGCCAGGGACCCACGATCAGATGTTGGGGATGAGTGCTGCGGGCCGTCATCGCTTGAAATAGGCCCAAATTGCCTCGGAGATAGCCATCAAACCAGCCGCCAATATGCAGCATAGGCAGATCGACTGTTTCTAGATGATGCTTAGGGGAATACTGGGACCAATACTTGTGCTTAGGATCCGGGTGATCGAGCCAATCAAAATAGAAACAATCTGGGGCGTGACGACGCAACACCTCTGGGCGGCAGGGCATCGGATCCGTCAGTGGCAGGTGACGAGAAGCCGCAAATAGGGCCTGATGAGCCTCTACATCTCCCTGCAGACGAGCGGTCTCCGTGGCCAGCTGGATTCCCCAGCCCAATTTGCCAGCCCACCGAAACGCACTCCCCTCATAGGCCATATCCCCGTACAGATCGTAGGCCATCATGGCGGGGCAGAGAACTTTTAAGGGTTCAGGTTTGGCACTAGCAGCGAACAACTGGGTCATGCCCTGATAGGAGAAACCATACATGCCCACCTCTCCCGTACTGCCCGGTAGGGAGGCAGCCCACTCCACCGTATAGAACCCGTCCGAGATCTCAGTGGAAAAAGGGTAGAAAGATCCTTGGGAGGTACCCCGACCCCGCACATCCTGGATCACGACGATATAGCCCTGGGAGGCATACCAGCTGGGGTGAGCGTAAACCACCGTGGAAGCAATGGCGCGACCATAAGGCTGCCGCATCAGGAGGACCGGAAAGTTGCCCTCGGCCTCAGGACGATAGACATCGGCATCCAGACGGATCCCATCACGGGTCTGCAGCGAGAGGGTTTGTTTGGGACGCACCGGCAATGGAGTCATGATCAGCCTCAGGATCGCGATCGTATCCGGACTTTATCATCTCGCGCTCCATCTCTCTGTCAGTGGCTAACGTTGATGCAGAAGATCACTTGTAGATCACCCTGGATTTTTTCTGCCTGGGCTTTTTCTTAGGAGAAAATCGAGATCTGGATCGAGATCTGGTCTGAAGCAGAAACACTTCCTCCAGCTATCACAGATATATCCCTGACTCACCGCTACAATACCAATCGCCCTGCGGCTCCCCCGATCGCTGCCGGAAACCCCAACACGATGGTATCGATCACCCACTCCTGCCAGGCCTTACGCAAGTTCAAGCGAAGTATGTACCACAGCACCGCCACCGCAACCAGAACTGAC
>CAYSEO010000363.1:0-4555 GCA_964429885.1 uncultured bacterium | reverse complement strand
CAACCTGGCAACCGTTACTAGAGGAGGCCGGTGCTACACTCAAGTGTCAGATCCCTCCGGATCTCCCGCAGGTGGAGGCGGATCCCTATCAGCTGTGGCGGGTCTATGAGAATCTGCTGGGCAATGCTCTGAAATACAATGGAACGGGCCTGACCCTCACCTTGGGAGCAGAACTGATTTCTGAGGACCCTACCACCGGATCTGAGCTTCGCTGTACGGTAGCGGACGATGGGGTGGGGATGCCTGCTGAACACGCCGAGGAGCTGTTTCGGATCTATTCACGGGGCCGCAACTCCAGACAAACTCTAGGACTTGGGTT
This sequence comes from uncultured bacterium, assembly GCA_964429885.1. Taxonomy (GTDB): domain Bacteria; phylum Cyanobacteriota; class Cyanobacteriia; order Thermostichales; family Thermostichaceae; genus CAYSEO01. Next base: position 4,236 of record CAYSEO010000363.1, on the reverse strand, counting down.
AGGGCTTTATCTCTGTCAACAGATCGTGCAGGCCCATGGGGGCCGGATCGGGGTAAGCAGTCAGCCCGGTCAGGGAGCAACGTTCTGGTTCACCCTGCCTCTGGTCTCATCTCTCGAAGTCATTGATCGGTAAACTGATCTTATTGGATGTGATGATGCCGGAGTTGGATGGGGTCGAGGTCTGTCGTCAACTGAAGCAGCGCTCGGAGTAGAATCATATCCCCGTGATCATGGTGACGGCACTGAACTCCAAGCAGGATCTGGCCCATTGTCTACAAACCGGGGCGGATGATTTTATCGGTAAACCGGTGAATGGGTTGGAACTGCGGGCTCGGGTGCGATCGATGCTACGGGACGATCTTCGTTGTAGATCTGGGTTGAAGCTTGTGATCTATATGCTGATGATCTATATACCATGTTGCCCACAGAATTATTGATCAATCGTTCCTCCGGCGAGACGTTAGTCCCCAAGCGTCTGAAGCTGGATAGTCGCACCCTCACCCTAGCTCAACAGGTGATCGAGCGGTTCCAATCGGTCCAGGGATCCACTCAGGGAAGCTTATCTCAACAGCTGGCAGAACTGGAAGGGGATAGCCCGGATTATCGTATCCTACGAGGATTTGCCCATTTATTAAGGAATAGCTTTTGCACGTTTGAGATCGTCAGTCCCTTAGATCCTCAGGATCTGCGGGAGCGAGTCTTTGCCCTAGCCGCTCAAGCACCTTCCAGTCCCGAAGCCTCTCAAAGGACCCTCAGTCTACTGGCGGATCAGCTCAGTCAGGAGTTGGATCGCGGGGTTTATCCAGAACAGATCCAGCAGGGGCTATACGCGGATCTGGCGGAGAATCGGATCTTGACTCAGTTCGAGGCCCCCAGTCCGGAGACCTTGATCCATCGCTACAATCTCTCTCAGGTTCAGGGATTATTTTATCGAGCCAGCGAGATCGTGATCACAGCTCATCGCAATGATCCGGGGGAATATAAGCTGCTATTTCGTTACCTCAAACTGTTCCAGCTGATGACCACAATCGAGGGGGATGCCGATCATGGATTTACAATCACGGTGGATGGACCCACCAGTCTATTTAAACCCAGTACTCGCTATGGTTTGGCTTTGGCGAAACTGATCCCAGCCCTCTTACATGTTACTAAATGGAGCTTGCGGGCCACACTCCAGATCAAGGATTCCTATGCCAAACAGATCAGAACGCGCCATTACACCCTAGATTCCAATTGTGGTCTAGTCAGCCACTATCCTCCAGGTAAACCTTTCGACAGCATGGTGGAGGAGGCCTTTGCGGATCGGTGGAGCACCCTCAAAACCGAGTGGCGTTTAGAGAGGGAGGTGGATCTATTGCCGATTCCGGGGAGTGTGATGATCCCTGATTTTCGCCTGGTACATCCGGATGGTCGGTCATTTCTGTTAGAGATCGTAGGTTACTGGCGACCTGAGTATCTACGTAAGAAGTTTGCCCAGGTGCGGAAGTCCGGTTGTGATCATCTGATCTTGGCGATCTCGGAGCGGTTAAATTTGGAGAAAGCAGGGGTCAAAACGGACAATGTCCCAGCCTGGATCACCTGGTACAAGGACAAGCTCAATCCGAGGGCAATCTTGGAGATCCTAGAGAACTCTCAATAGAGTTAAATCAGATCTTGCGGTTTAGCTTGCCGTTCGCGCCAGCGGCCCCCTGGGGATCCAAGTCAAGTACAGCTTCTATTCTCCCTGATCCGGGCTGGGTTCTGGACCTTCTGATCCGTTGCTGCCATGGCCATTTTCGAGGTTGAAGCGAATATAGCGACGGATCTCGTTGACGACATCGGTGAGGGTGCTCATAGTATGGGTGAGGGTATTGAGCCGTTCCTCGTGATTGGCCAAGCTCTGTTGCGCCCACTCGACAAACCGATCGGTGCGTTCCATAAACCGTTCGGTGCGTTCCATGAAGCGGTTAAAGCGTCGATCCGATTCGACTCTGGCGTCGTGCTCTTGGGCATAGATCTGTACCAACATTTGCTGCGCCTCCAGCAGCTGCCCCATGCGGCGATCGAAGTCTGCCATGCGGCGATCGTTCTCTGCGGCAAACCGATCCAACATTTCATCAGTCCATCGTTGCGGTGCCATAGGGGAATCCCGATAAAGTACAGCTCCTATTCTCCCTCTTCTGCCTGATCCAAAACAACTCTCCCATCACTCCTGAGCAGCGCTAAGCTTTGAGCAGATCAGCCACAGCCTCTCGAATGAAAGTCTCATCCTCCGGATTTTGATAGGGATTACCGGCCCGATGACCCCAGATGGAGATGATCGGTTTATAGATAGCATAGGGGATCTTCTCCGCTTCCAACTGACAATCCTCCGGCGTGAAATAGAGATCCGTAGTTGCAGGCATCACTAACGTTCGTGCCTGGATCGAGGTCAAAGCTTGATCATAATTGCCCTGATAAATAGGATTATCGCTCAGATCACAACGCATCCAGGTTTCTAGCATCGAGAGTAGATTGTAAGGATCCCGTCTACGATAGTTCGCTTCCCAAGCCCGTTGTAGAAAATCCTCCAGAGAATCATAACCCAGTTGTAGATGGAGTCCCTCTCTGTAAAACGCCTGAGAGGGTGCCCACCCCGCATAGATCCGAGCAAAAGCTTTTAACCCTCGTTCAGGAAAGCCATCGAATTCAGATCCGGTCCAGGCAGGATCTGCGGTCAAAGCGGCCTGCAAACTCTTGAGAAACACCTGATTATGTTCCGTTGTGCGGGCTGTACCACAGAGGGCCGCGATCCGTTGGACTCGATCGGGATAGAGAGCCCCCCAATGATAAGCCTGTTGCGCCCCCATAGACCAACCATAGATCAGCGCCAACTTCTCCACCTGAAAGATCTGCTTGAGCAGCTGATCTTGGGCCCGCACATTGTCATAGTGGGTGAACCAAAAACGAGCGGAGATTCGACATGCTGGATCTGTACTAGCAGAGGTGGATAACCCATTGCCGAACATATTGGGAATGATCACAAACCACTGTTCTGGATTTAAGATCCCATCGGGACGGATCAGCCACTCGATATCCAGATGTTGGGCTCCGTAGGAGGTAGGGTAAAGGATCACATTGCTGCGATCAGCATTGATCTGGCCATAGGTTTGATAGGTGATCTGGGCTTGCGGGAGGACAACACCACACTGGAGGGAGAAGTTCTCAAGCAGAAAGGTCTGGGGAACACGAGTCATGGGGAGTCCTAGATCTGGATCGGATCCATATCATACTGCTTCCAGACATGGTGATACCGTTCCAGGACATAGGGATTTAATTGAAACCGAGGCGGATCCCCCTCCCCCACATCCACCCGTAGAAACGTGTAGGATCGCCGTTGCTCCGAGCCATGACCCGACCGACCGACGAATAACTTGGATTTCGCGATCACCCGCTCCCTTTCTACCAATTCCAATCTGGACTCTTGCCCTTCCCACCGTTGGCGACGTAGACTAAATCCACTGCCCCCACAGATGATCCAGTTGATCCCGGCATCCCCATGACCGGTCTGCAAAGTCTGCAGATGTTCCAGACAATGGGCATGGCCTGTGAAAACTAGATCCACCAACGGTCGGCCCTGATGGATCGGGCCTAACTCCGTTTTTACCTGATCGAGAACCTGCCGTAATCGATGGCGAACCGCTCGGGTTTGAGCCTGATTCCACTTCGAGGTCTCCGTCACATAGGGAGGATGATGCAGATAAAGGACTCGACCTCGGGACGCGGGGGAGCGCCAGGATCGGATCAATCTTTCCTTCAACCAATTCAACTGTTCGATATCCACCGATCCCAACTGAGATCCCCGTTGCAGTGGCAATAGATCCCGTTGTTTCTCCAGATCCATCACCACCTCCTGGACCTGTTCCAGCTCAGCATACAGATCATCCAGACGTTCAGCCCGATCAGGACTGGCATCCAAACGTGTGATCTCAGCAAAGATCTCAGACCGGCGCTGGGTTAAGGTCTGGTGCTCTTGATCCAGATAATCCCGGAACTCGTTTATCCGATCAGGACTTTGTCCGAAGGCGAGAGGCGTGTTGAAGGTATTGGAATCTAGCGCAAAGAAGTCGATCCCGCCATAATGAAAACTATAGTAGCGATTGGGTAAGCGAGTGAACTGACCTGGAATATATCGCAGACAACGCCCCCATTCAGTTTTAGTAGCGTAATGCCGATCCAGGTGAGCCGATAGATCCTGGGCTCCCTTGGTTCCTGAAT
>CAYSEO010000362.1:0-4565 GCA_964429885.1 uncultured bacterium | reverse complement strand
GCTCGTGATCGGCAACAGCATCCCCTTGACCCAGAGCGGGATAGGTCTTCCAGGGCTGCGGTTGATAGTCCACACAGCGAGAGTTCTGTGGGAACATCATGCAGAGATGATCTAGATCCTGGGCGGCACTGGGGGGTGCGATCAGGGTGCCAAGGGCCATAGCGGCGAGGAGCCCATAGGTGGATTGGCGATGATGGGGGCGTTGCATGGCAGGAACACTCCTGTAAACCGAACTCTAGGATCGATCTAAACGATCTAGGCTGAACGTGACCTGAAAGAGGACCCCGTCATCCCTGATAGTCCCGTAGGTGTTGAGTGAGAGACAAGCAGGAGCAACGATGGTTTGGCTATTAAATTTGATTCAGATCGTGCTCGCCCTAGTGTATCCCGATGTTCCCCAGATGTCGGCTCAAGGGTTGGCGACGTTACAGGACCAAGGACAGGTACCACTCCTCCTCGATGCCAGGCGCTATGAGGAGTATCAGGTCAGTCATCTGCCTCAAGCGCGGTGGGTGCCTAAGCATCTGGAGGGCCGTGCCCTGCCTACCACTCCACCGGATCTGCCCATCGTCGTCTACTGTAGCATTGGGGTGCGATCCACCCGGCTGGCCCGCAGATTACGTCGTCAAGGGGTCAACGCAGTTAATTTAGAGGGGTCGATCTTTCAATGGGCAATCGAACATCGGCCTCTGGCTGGACCAGGAGCGGAGCAGGAGTGGGTCCATCCTTATAACGATCTGTGGGGCTCTCTATTACCAGCCCAGCATCGGGCTCCCGCTGATTTCATCGCAACGGTCAAGACATGAGCTTCGCACCCATCATCGATCAGTTGGACCTCACCAGATAACGCTCTAAGACTTGCATAATCGCCTCGTTTTGAATGGGTTTAGTCAGGTAGTCGGTACAGCCCACCATCCTGGCCCGTGCCTGAAAGATGATGCCAGTATTCGAGGTTAGGATCACGACAGGGACATCCTGTAGCTTACGAGTCCGTCGGATCTGGGCACAGATCTCATAGCCATTGGTAACCGGCATGATCAGATCTAAAAAGATCAGAGTGGGTACCCTGCGTAATATTTGAGGGATGGCTTGAGTCGGATCTTGAATCCCGAGGAATTGATATCCCGAGTGGGTTAAGGTTTGCTCCAGCTGCTGACAGATGATGGGGCTATCGTCAATACAGATGATCAGTGGTTTGTCATGAGAAGAGGACGCTCGGGAGTGAGTCTGGGGAGTGGAAGATCGAGGTGGGGATTGCTCCTGTTCGTAGTCGAGACGAATTGTTTTGGAAGCTACAAATGGATGAAGAAACTGAGCCAACTCCAACAGATCTTTCTGCATCAATAAGCAGAGGTTGCGCAGAGAGTGTCTACCGTTGATCGTCCCGGAGAGTAGCTTAAAGTGTTGGGGAGAGGTCTGCTGTTGCAACAGAAGGGGGTACTGGATCACGGGGGCGGTATTGGGGGAGTAGCCCGCCAGATCAGAGCGTTGCCACTGCTGCAATCTCGTCTGAGCTTGCTCGTAAACCTCAGTGCTGCGGAGCAGACTCATGGGATTATCCAGTTTGTCTGTCTGATCTAGGGAGTACTCAAGGGGGAGAGTGCTACCTGGCAGGGCAAAGAGGGCCTCCTCATAGAGCAGATCGAATAGGATCTCCTCCACCACCTCCTGAATGATCTCAATGGCGGTCTCGCGGGGGATCTGGCGGTTTTGATAGAGATCAATCAGCACCTGATAGCTACGGGGACCGAGCACTTGCGGGGTTAGACGTTTGATCGCATCCGTCTCCAGATGAGCAAGACGCCGAGCCGCCAGTCGAAACCAACGTTGCTCCGGGTGGGATCCGCCTGTGGCCCAGATGATCCGCCCCATGAACAGGTGCAGACTCCACCGAGTTCCATTAGGAGAGCAAACATCGAGACGGCCCGTCTGACGTCCAGACTGCAGTTGCTGCAGATGCTCACCTAGACTGAGGTGTTGAGGATCCACTGTCTCTTTGATGGCATTTCTATCTTGGATAACATTCACAGATCAAACACAGGCTGATTTTATAGCTCGACAAAATACTACTATTAATGGAGTGAGATTGGATCCGCAGATTGTCGTAGGATTTCCGCTGAGTCTGAGATGGATTATCTTTGGCCAGGGCTGGGAGGTGGCGGCTCCGGAGGCAGGCGAGGAACCCCATAAAGGGGACACGCTTGTGGGTCACGATGTTTGGCTGGGTTCCCCGATGAGATCATCGAGGCTCTACTCCAGATCGCTGGGTGGGACTGGACGATTGAAAAGATCAGTCGCAAACTCAAGGCCATGAGCTCAGCGGATCTGGAACGGTTAAAACAGGCTCAATGAACGGAACTAAGAGTCAGAACTCCCCCGGATGCGAAGACAGCTGATCTCAAGCTCGCCCCGTACTCAGATCCTGCAGCCGATAGAGACTGGAGTAGATTCCTTCCTGAGCCATCAGCTCGTTATGGGTGCCCTGCTCCTTCAACTCACCCCGTTGCAAGACCAAGATCCGATCCACATCCCGAATGGTAGACAGTCGGTGGGCGATGATGATAGCCGTTCGATCCTGTAACAAAGTTTCCAGCGCCTCCTGGATCTGCATCTCGGTGCCCACATCCAAACTGGCAGTGGCCTCATCCATCACCAAGATCTTCGGATCCCGCCACATGACCCTGACAAAGCTGATCAGCTGTTTCTGTCCCGCAGAGAGATTATTGCCTCGCTCCCGCACTGACGTGTTGTAGCCCTCTGGGAGATCAAGAATAAACTGATCCAGATTCAAGAGCTGTGCCGCCTGTCGGATCTGATCGATCTCGCCCGTATCACCCAAGGTAATGTTGTGATGAATATCTCCGGAGAAGAGAAACCCATCTTGTAGGATCACTCCCACCTGTTGCCGGAGATCCGCCAGTTTCAGATCCCGAATATCCATTCCATCAATCAGGATCCGTCCTTGGGTCACATCATAAAGACGACAGAGTAAGCGAATGATCGAGCTCTTGCCGGCTCCCGTGGGACCGACCAAAGCCACCTTTTCCCCAGGCCGAATGGTGAAGTCCAGATGTTTCAAGACCAGCTCATCTTCAGAGTAGCCAAAGGAGACTTGATCGAAGCGAACCTCGCCACGCCGATCCGCTGCCAAAACCGATCGAGGTTGAGCCGGATCCTTGATCTCAATCGGCACACTCATCAAACCTGAGATCCGTTCCACCGCCGTAAAGCCTGCCTGCAATGCCGTGAACTTCTCCGCCAACTGCCGGAGAGGATTAAAGAATCGTTGGGAGAATAGGATAAAAGCATAGAGACTCCCGAAGGTGAGGGGCTCACTTACCTGAGGTAACGATCCTCCGATCTGAGCGATCCAGTTCTGTCCTTGAGCCACCGTGGCCACCTGTTGTCCCCCCACCCACAACAAGATCGCCACCGCCAGCCAGGATACCCACTCTAAGATCGCTGAGAGAGCTGAATCATAGAAGATGGTTTTATCCACCTCCTGAATATATTGATGATTGATATCTCTGAACCGATCGCTATTCACCTGTTCCCGTCGAAACAGTTGGACAACGCTCACCCCCAAAATATTCTCCTGCAGCCAAGAATTGAGCCGAGACAGTTCCTCCCGTACCCGGTAGTTGGCGTCCCGATAACGTTTCTGCAACCAACCCACCAGCAAACTGATCGGGATCACCAAACCAATCAATAACAATCCCAGATCCCACCGTTGGGACACCATCACCACCGCGATCACCATCAGGGTGAAAATATCGCTGACGATCCCTACCGCGCCCGTAGAGAACACATCCCCCAGTGCCTCCACATCACTGGTCACCCGGGTGATCAGCTTGCCCACAGGGGTGCGATCGAAGAACCGAGAGGGCAAGGCCATCAGATGGGCAAACAGATCGGTGCGGATATCACGGGTCATGCTCTGCCCCAGCTTCTGGCTGGTAAATCCCTCCAGGGCCTGAAACACCAGGCGACCCACCACCGTCAGCATCAGCAGCACCACATAGATCCACAGCCCCTGTAGCTGGCTGGCATCCTCCAGAGCCCGCGAGATCGGTCCATCAATGGCTCGCTGCAGGATCAAGGGCTGCAGTGCATCCGCAAAGGCCAGGGGAGGCAGGTAGATCAAAGCCAGGATCAGTAACCGCAGATGGCGTTGGGCATAGGGCCACAGGATCTTCAGTAGGCGCCAGTCACTGCCCTGGGGGCGGCGCTCGTTCTTGTCAAAGTGGGATAGAGAGGCAGTCAAGATCACCTCAGTAAGGCGGGTCCACCCTATTGTGGCTCAGCCTCGGCTCTGGTTGCTAAGAAATGTTTAGGGATCTCTCAGGCTGAGGGTGACTCATGAGTGATGATGAGCTGAGGAGTACATAGCGCAGTCCATGGCCGCAGGCTAGGGTGAACCAATCCTCTGTCAGAAGCCGGTGCCACCCATTAATAGAGCTGGCGTCAAGATGCGATCCGGCTCGGGTTCTTCATGTCCCAGAATCACAAGCATAATACGTATATAGGTTCACGATTCAAAAATAACTGTCTTGCATCTTGTTAGG
>CAYSEO010000361.1:0-4569 GCA_964429885.1 uncultured bacterium | reverse complement strand
ATGAGCTGTGGAAGCGGTGGATCGTCTTTCGGACTCCCCAGATCGAGGCTAAGACGGTAGGCCACGAGCACTGACAGGATAGAGGCAGGGATCTCAAGCAAGGGCAGCATGGGGGTCACAGGTCTCATCTATCCTGATCATCGATCCTCTTACCCTGTCTGAGACCCTAACCTTCCAAGTCGTGTGTTGACTGATCAGTCCTAAATAGGTAAAGTAAGGACATGGCCAAGGGAAGACCCCGTGAGTTCAATCGAGATGAGGTGCTTGACAGAGCCCTACAACTCTTCTGGGCTCAGGGATTTACAGCTACAGGATTGACAGATCTTCTTGCTCATCTGGGCATCGCTCGTCAAAGTCTGTACTACGCCTTTGGTGATAAGAAAGGTCTCTACATCCATGCCATCGATCGGTATGCGGATACTACTCTGCAACGGTTTATCGACCATCTTGATCAACCCGGTTCACCGATGGGTAACCTTAAAGGGCTGATCCAGAAATGGCGAGAGTTGGCACAGGGGCAGGGTCATGATGGATGCTTTATCGGTAATGCTATAGCCGAGTTGGGATCTATCGATCCTGAGTTAGGAGAGCGGCTGAAAAAGCATTTATCTCGCCTACAGGAGGCCTTACAACAGACCTTATCTCAAGCCCAAGATCATGGGGAGATCTCGGCTAAGGCAGATCCACGGGCTCTATCCCGCTGGTTGGTGACTTTATTCGAGGGGTTGGCCTTGCTCAGCAAAATCGATCGAGATCCTGAGGTCATCAACGATATTCTAGACTCCACCTTGGGGTTTTTGGAGCAAGCTTAATCCAGCCCAGGGTCAAAAATTTCTTGTCTCTCAAATGAGCTGAGATCGAGCTGGCTACAGTTCTTATTCAACCCGATGAGGATAGTTTCGATGGCGAATCCATTCAATGGTATCGGCTATGTTCAGCATGGCGAAGGATCTGAGGGTGTGATCATTCTCCATGACTGGATGGGAGATCATTCAAACTATGATCTGTTGCTGCCGTTTCTCGATTCAGAACGGTTTACTTTTGCTTGCATAGATCTCAGGGGGTATGGTTTGTCTGCCCATATCGAGGGGGATCATACTTTGGAACAGGGAGTTGGGGATGTCATTACCCTAGCTGATCAATTGGGCTGGCAGCGATTTCATCTTATGGGTCACTCGATGACAGGGATGGTAGCTCAGGCTGTGGCGTTGAGATATTCCTTCCGATTGCAGTCTCTGATCTTGATCACACCTGTTTTAGCGACGGGTATTGAACTGGATGAGGAGACTGCCCGTTTCTTTCAGACCGCGATCACCGATCCGGGGGCTCGCATGATGGTGTTCGATAGGGTGACAGGCTCACGTTTAGGCCGATCATGGGGTCGATACAAATATCAGTCAAGCTTACGAGCTACTCGTCCGGAGATACTGGAATCCTATCTCCAGATGGTATCTCCACAATTTGGATTCTCCGAAGCCCTTCAGGAGACTTACCCCCAGGTTCCTACTTTGGCGGTGGTGGGAGAACATGATCTGCCGATCTTCGGAGAGGATATGATGAGATCGCTCATGCCGCAATGGTTCCCCAATCTAACCATTCAAAAGATCCCTGCTTCAGGACACTTTCCTATGCAGGAGACTCCAGCTTTTTTGGCCGGGATATTGGATGAATTCCTCTCCACACACTCAGAAACATCTAAGAAATGCTAGATCCACTGAGTTCGAGTCAGATCTATATTCGAGGGGAGCAAACGATGCCGACAGATCTATCCACCATTCCGCTTGTCTTTGTAGTACAGAGTATTTTCTTGGCTGTCTTGACGAAGAAAGCAACCAGATCTTCCTCCGCTATTAGCCTGATCCTTCTATCCTTATGTCTCTGGGGTGGAGTGAGTTTCTCTCTGGCCGTTGTGGGCGCTTATGACAGCGAGATCTTTCTGAGCCTTCTACCCGGATTCTGGTTACCTGCTGTGCCGATCGGGATCGTGGGGGTGCTGCTTGGGTTACCGCCTGTGCGCTCAGCTGTGATTCAGATCGCCTTGCTGACGCCGCCCCACTGGTTTGTGGCTATACAGGCCTTGCGAGTGACGGCATTGGGTACTCTGATCAAGACTATTCAGGGGGAGTTCCCGCTCCATGTTGAGATCGCAGTGGGTCTAAATGATATCGTCTATGGTCTCAGCGCTGTGTTGCTCTATCCTTTGGCCAGACAAGGTCAACTCTCCGCCTATGCGCTAATGATCTGGCATTGGGTTGGATTTCTACTTGTCGTTGTCCCAGGTGAGATCGCGATTCAGACAGGATTACCTGGCCCCTTGCAGATCTTTGACGATCCTCCAACAGCTGAGAAGATGCTAGATCTATGGATGGTACTGGCTCCAAGTTTGGTCGTACCGATATTTTTGATGCTCAATCTTCTCGCGATCTTCTCTGCTCATCGGCAAGCCCGAGAGGAGATCGATTCCTAGTTCACTCGGCCATGACCAACAAGAGGAGAAAGCCATGGAGATCTTTCAAAAGATAGGGTGGGCACGTCTGAGCCTGATCTATCCGACAAGCGTCTTGTTTGGAGCTGGGATGGGCTTGCTGTTTGCTCAAGATCTAGTATTTCAGCTGATGCATTCCAGTGGATCCTATAGTCCTACTATGGTGCAGATGACAGGGATGTTTATGGTGGTGTTATCGGCCTTTGTCGGGCAAACTCTGCGACATGGGTGGTCTGAGATGGTTGTATGGACTCTGGGGTTACACCTCTTTATGGCTGTGTGTTTGATAGGATTCTTCCTTGAGACCCAAGATCCTTTCTTTGTCTTTATTTTACTTATTCTCCTTGTGGGCATAGTCCTGACGGTATTGGGTTTAATCATCGATCACAGCTACCCCCACCCAACTTGGAAAGAATAGATCCTGAGCTTGTCTTCAGCTAACCAACAGCTTACGGTAGATGATCTTGTCATCGCCCTCGGCATAGAAATCACGAATACGAGCCTCCTCCTCAAAGCCACACTGACGATAGAAGGATCGGGTTCGATCAAAGCTAGCTAGCCCAGATGTCTCCACCAGTAATATACGCTCCCCTTCTGACTTCAATCTCTGTTCAACATAACGGAGCAAAGTTGTTCCACGTCCCTGTCCCTGCAGATCCGGTCGGATCGTGATCAGATACAGGTTCCACGTGCCCTCTGTCATGGGTTCTGGTCCACAGTAGGCCACCCCTATGGGATCTTCTGCCTCATTCACATCTGTGATCCAAAAGTCAATTATCTGATCTTCTTTCTAACCCTGGTGGGGATCTACGGGATCCTGGCCCTAGGACTCAATCTGCAGTGCGGCTATACCGGCATGCTCAATATCGGGGTGGGAGCCTTCTTTGCCATCGGAGCCTATGCCAGCGCTATCGCTACCACCAGCAATAGCCCAGATTACATCGGCGGCCTGTGCCCTGGAAGGACCCAAAAGTGGTGGCCGCAGACCTGAAAAGGATCTATCGAGCCTCCACATTGACAGAAGCAGAAGATGCCTTGACAGAGTTTGGAGAGAAGTGGGATGAGAAGTATCCCAGAATCAGTCAAAGCTGGCTGAGAAACTGGGAGAGAATCACGCCGTTTTTCCACTATCCAGAGGAGATTCGGAGAGTGATCTACACCACCAATGCGATTGAATCACTGAATCGCTCATTGAGGAAGGTCCTGAAAACAAAGGGGTCATTTCCAAATGATGAGTCAGTGATGAAATTGTTGTACTTAGCGTTGAGGAATATCTCCAAGAAATGGACAATGCCAATCCATCATTGGAGAGAGGCGATGAATCGATTCGAGATTGAGTTTCCAGGACGGATCAGTCAGTGATAAATGATACTTACACAAAAATATATTGACATACCCGTACGTGGTGAGTCAAGAGCTGCTGAAGATGAGGATGCAGGTGACGGCGGCCAAGCGTCGGGTACAGGATCGTCGAGAGAAGGAAGGACAGATCTTCAGTTGACCGGGAGGAAGGGACATCGACACCTCCAAGATCAGCTACAGGTACATCCGGAGAGGAGATCAATTGTTACGGAAGGTTAAGCACTCAGACAGACACCCCCCTTGTCCCGTGGATCCTGTCACAGTGCCCGTCCCACAAGGGGTTGAGCCATTTTGTATCACCGCGAAGTGCAGATCCTGTCACAGTGCTTACCCCACAAGGCTTTCAGCTGATTTCTGGCCTGATCAGCTGCTGCTCGAAGACACACTGGATCACTCTCATACTCGAGTGAGGATGGCTTATAAATCTGGGCTTGAGAGGATCTCTGGTTGGGAAACAGGAGGTATGAGTCAAGGAGAGTCGAGATGGGGTTTTAAGTAACAGAAACGGGGCCAAAATGGCTGTGATCCAGTCCCAGTGAGCACTGTGACAAATTTGGGACGTTCCTCTGATACAGAATGGCTGAAACCCTCGCCCTGCAAGCACTGTGATAGGATCCACGGGACAGAGGGGGTGTCTCTGCTCCCGCAACATTTTGTTACATTGCCAACTCCCTGCCCATGACGCCCCACCGGCCTCACAGATCCTGAAACACCTCAGCGCA
>CAYSEO010000360.1:0-4627 GCA_964429885.1 uncultured bacterium | reverse complement strand
AGGAGATCACCTTTTATAAGGCTAATTAGCTGACCCCCATGGAGGTGGAGTAAAAGAAGCGTTTGGGCAAACCCATCTGCCAAAAGTGCAATGGTGTTGGCTACAAGGGCCGGGTCGGGGTGTACGAGTTCATGCGCATGAATGACAATATCGCCGAGCTGATCAACAAGGAGGCTCCTGGGGAGTTGATCAAGGAAGCAGCGGTGGAGGGGGGCATGAAGACCCTGCTGGCCTACAGTTTGATGCTGGTGAAACAGGGGTACACCACTTTAGAGGAGGTGGATCGGGTGACCTTAACGGACAAAGGTCTGGAGAGCGAGCTCAAGGCCAAGGCCAAGACCCTCAACACCTGCCGCAACTGTGGGGCCGAGCTGAAATTGGAGTGGATGGATTGCCCCTACTGTCTCACCTCCAAATTTGGGGACTGAGCCCCTCAGAGGCCCGATCTTAAGGTCAAGATCCACAACGGACCTGGCTATCATGGGAACCAACCGGGCTAGACTCAAAGCCCCAGCCCCCATTTGACTCAGAGCTAACCTACCCGATCCAGAGAGGGAGACATCACATCATGTTCATGATCGAAGACCTGATGGAAGCCGTTGTCCAGAAAGGAGGCTCAGATATTCATATCTCCTGCGGCCTACCTCCCTACTTCCGAGTGGGGGGCAAGCTGGAGCCCACTGAGTACGAACCCTTGACGGCAGAGGAAGTCCAGAAGCTGATCTTCAGCATGCTCAACAATACCCAGCGTAAGAATCTGGAGCAGCATTGGGAGCTGGACTGTTCCTATGGGGTGCGGGGCATCGGTCGGTTTCGGGTCAACGTCTACAAGGATCGGGGCACCTACGCCTGCGCCATGCGAGCCCTATCCGCTGAGATCCCTCACATCGATAAGCTGGGGCTGCCGGATATCTGCCGGGATATGGCTCGCATCCCCAGGGGGTTGGTGTTGGTAACGGGGCCGACGGGATCGGGCAAAACCACCACCTTGGCGTCCATGTTGGACATGATCAATCGGGAGCGGGCCGAACATATCCTCACCATCGAGGACCCGATCGAGTATGTCTACACCCCGATCCGCAGCATCATTCACCAACGGCAGCTGGGAGAGGATACCAAGAGCTTCGCCAATGCCCTAAAGGCGGCCATGCGGGAGGATCCGGATGTGGTCCTGATTGGGGAGATGCGGGACCTGGAGACGATCCAGTTGGCCATCACCGCCGCAGAAACCGGTCACCTCTGTTTTGGCACCCTACACACCAGCTCCGCCGCTCAGACCATTGACCGGATCGTAGATGTGTTCCCGCCAGGACAACAGCAGCAGATCCGGATACAGCTGTCTAACTCCCTGCGAGCGGTGTTCTCTCAAACCTTGGTGCCCCGTCTTAACCCCCAGCCTGGTCAATTTACACGGGTGCTCTGCCAGGAGCTGATGGTGGTCACCCCTGCTATCTCTAACCTGATCCGAGAGGGTAAGACGGCCCAGGTCTATTCGGCGATCCAGACCGGCGGCAAGATGGGCATGAAGACCCTAGAGCGGGCCTTGGCGGATCTCTATCTGGAGGGCAAGATCTCCTTTGACTCAGCTATGTCCAAAACCTCCCGAAATGAGGAACTACAGCGGCTCTTGGGCTCCTCGGCGGCTCCTCAGAAGGATGGGGCTCAGAAGCGGGGAGCTGCCGTTGCCCATCGCTAGAGGCCAGGCTGAGATCCCTGGCTCTAGCAGGACGTTAAAGCTAGAGCAAGGATGGCATCCACAGGCATTTGCCGCTAAGCTCTAGCTAGCACATAGGGATAACTTGGGCTCTTGGGTTGTAGAGGACACGAACACAGGTGAGGTCATGCCACAGTACAAGGTAAAAGGGCTACAAGCGGGTCGGCCAGTGCGCAAGACCATCTCAGCCCCCAACATCAACGAGGCCCGTAGCCGTCTCCGCCAACAGGGGATCTTTGCCAAGGGGGAGGATATTCAGGAGGTGAAGGGGGTATTCTCCTCCTTAGATATGTCCTCTCTCTCCAACGTGGAGCTCATCTCCCCCAACATCGATACCCGTGATAAGGCGGTGTTCTCCCGCCAGTTTGCGGCCCTGATCAATGCTGGGGTCTCCATGGTGCGATCCCTGACCATCATGTCGGAGCAGACCGGCAACCCCAAGCTCAGGAAGTACTTGAAGGCGATCAAGGCGGATGTGGAGGCGGGCAAGAACCTCTCCGACTCGATCCGTCCCTATCCAGATGCCTTTGACGGTCTCTACTGCAGCATGGTACAGGCCGGTGAGGTGGGGGGTGTCCTGGATGAGGTGCTCAACCGTCTGGCGAAGTTGCTGGAAGACATCGACAAGTTGACCAAGCAGATCAAGTCGGCCCTGACCTATCCGGTGGTGGTGGCTTTCCTGGCCACGGCGGTGTTCATCGGGATGGTGGTGTTCGTGTTGCCCACCTTCGAGTCGATCTATGACGAGCTGGGGGGAACCCTGCCGGCCTATACGGCTTTCTTTATCAATATCAGTAAGTTTCTCCGCACCCCCCAGTACAGTCTCGGCATCATCTTCTTCCTGGTGATGGTGTTCTTTGCCTACCGCCGCTTCTACAGCACCCCAGCCGGGCGGTTGGTGATCGATAACATCTCTCTGAAGCTGCCCATCTTCGGGGATCTGATCCAGAAGTCCTCTGTGGCACGGTTCTGCCGGACTTTTGGAGCCCTGACCCGCTCCGGGGTGCCGGTGTTGACCTCTCTGGAGATCGTGCGGGACACCTCAGGCAACCAGGTGGTCTCCAATGCCATTGACTCCTCCCGACAGGCCATCTCAGAGGGGGGTCAGATCGCGCCCGCTTTGGAGAAAGCCAATGTGTTTCCCCTGATGTCAGTCCAGATGATCAGTGTGGGAGAGGAGACTGGGGAACTGGATTCCATGTTGATGAAAACGGCGGATTTCTACGAGCTGGAGGTGGAGCAGGCGGTGAAGTCCCTGACCAGCTTGATTGAGCCGCTGATGATCGTGGTCCTAGGCGGTATGGTGGGTAGCATCATCATCGCTATGTACTTGCCCATGTTCAACCTGTTCGATCTGGTGGGCTAAGCGGGAGGCCCGATGGGTCGAGAGCTAAGACGATGGCTGCTTGTGATCATGCTGCTCCTGGGATTGGGGGCAGCTATCGTCTTGTCTGAGGAACCCACTGGATCCCTGGCCGGACAGGTGAATTTTCCAGTGGGAATGGCACCGCCGGTCTCTGCTCAAGTGATCGCCTCGGGGCCGGTGGTGCGTGGGGTGTATGTGGGTCCGGATCGGCACTACCAGATCCAGGATCTGCCCACAGGTGAATATCGAGTGCAGGTGGTGGCACCGGGGTACGAGCGGGCTCGCTGGGAGGATCCGGTGCAGATCGAGGAGGGACAGGTGCTACGGCTACCAGAGATCGATCTGGAGCTGCTGGCACCAGCGTTGAACCTCTACGGCACCAGCCAGGTCTATACCCGTTCCGAAACCCCTCAGGTGAATCTGCGCAGTTCCGGGTTGGAGACGGTCCAGGTTGAGATCTTGGAGTTGGACCTGGAGGATTACCTGGGATCTTCCACACTGGTGGATCTGGCGGATCCTTATGGCTATAGCTTTGAGCCGGAGTTAAGAAACTGGGGGACGGAGCCGGTCCATTCTTGGCAGCAAAGGATCCCGACTGGTGATCAGAATGGGTGGTCTGCCCTGACGTTAGATCTGCCTCAGCTCCCGGCAGGAGCTTATTGGATGCGAGTGCGGGGGGAAGGTTTGCAGGGGGAGTCGATCCAGTCCACCACCTGGTTTCTGATCAGCGATCTGGGGTTGGTGCAGAAGCGGGCTCAGGATCGGATGGTGATCGAGGCCATCGATCTGACCACTCTACAGCCTTTGGAGGGCATCGATCTGCAGATCTTTGACCCTCAGACTCCCCAGGCGCCCTGGTTGCGGGTCACCACAGGGGCGGATGGACTGGCCCGGATCGCGGTGCCTGAGGAACAGCAACAGACGCGGCAGTGGGTGATCTATGGACGAGGAGCTGACGCGGGTGATCAAGCTCTATCTCAGTCCAGCTTCTATGGCTATCGAGATACTCGCTTCTTCACCTACACCGATCGGCCCCTCTATCGTCCCGGTCAGACGGTTTACTTTCGCAGCATTCTCAGAGAGTTAGATCCGCAACGGGGTCCGGTGCCGGTGGCGGGGGAGACCGTGCAGGTGCAGGTGACCACCCCCAAGGGGGATCCGCTCCTGGAGCAACGTTTGGAGATCGGGGCTTTTGGCACAGTGCATGGGCAGGTGCAGCTGCCAGCGGAGGGGGACCTGGGCTCCTATCGGATCGAGCTGACCACAGCTGCCGGGGAGAGTCGCACCCATGTCTTCTCGGTGGAGGAGTATCGCAAGCCTGAGTTCGATGTTACCGTCACCCCGGAGCAGGACTGGATCCGGCAGGGGGAGTCGGTGCAGGTGAATGTGGAGGCGGAATATCTGTTTGGGGGGCCAGTGGCGGGGGCGGAGGTGCATTACATCGCCTACCGCACCTCGGATTGGGGCTATCGCTATGAGCTGCTGCCTCGATCTCCGGAGGAATCCTTCTTCGCCAGTGAGCTGGATCGGGATCGCTATGGCTACTA
>CAYSEO010000359.1:0-4652 GCA_964429885.1 uncultured bacterium | reverse complement strand
TTCCGCTATTAGCTGACACGGAAGGACAGATCACACAGGCCTACGATGTGGACAACGGGGGCCGTCCCCGCCGGGTGACCTATGTCATTGACGGCTCGGGTACAATCACTCGTGTCTATGACAGTGTCAAGACCGACACCCATGCCACAGACATCTTGGCGGATCTAGGACTGTAGGGTTTCATGATTGACGATATCCCTGTCGCACGGCGGCAATCCTCTGTCTATCTGACGGCTCCCCCCTCCTCTCGGATCAAGGGTTGGCGTTGGCTGATCGTGGGCCTCTGTCTGGTGTTGGGCCTGGGGATCAGCCTCCTAGTAGCTTGGCGACCGACGGATCCTTCCGATGCTTTGACTCAGGTGACCCCTGTGGAGACTCCCACCTCGGTGCCTGCCACGGCCCCTGGGCCGGAGGCGAGCGATCCTGCCCCAGCACCCAGTACCCCCAATGCCCGTCCTTCCATTCTGGGCCACTTCTCCTATACGGAGGCTCCAGAGGAGGAGTTGCAATCGGTGGGGACTTATCATGGCAGACCGACCTTGTTGCGCCAGTCGGCGGCTCAAGCCTATCTGGAGATGGCAGCGGCAGCCCGTAGCGCTGGGATCACCCTGGTGCCGATCTCGGGTTTTCGCACCCATGAGGTTCAGGAGTATCTGTTCTTTAAGCGGGCTCAGGATCGCGTGCAGCGGCCCATTGAACGAGCCGAGGTGAGCGCGCCACCGGGCTACAGTGAGCATCACACTGGCTATGCCGTCGATATCGGGGATGCCAATGCTCCAGGGGCCGATGTCTCCGTTAGCTTTGAACAGACTCAGGCGTTTCAGTGGTTACAGGCTAATGCGCCTCGGTTTAGCTTTGAGCTCTCCTTTCCACCGGACAACGATCAGGGGGTGAGCTATGAGCCCTGGCACTGGCGGTTTGTTGGGGATCGCCATAGCCTAGAGACCTTCTACGCGGACGCGGATGTTGCTCCTTAAATGACTCTCAATACCAGACGCCTCACCCCAGAAGATCAAGAACTGGCCCATCAGCTGTTCACTCTGATGGCCGAGGTGTTTGAGGAGAAACGTCAGCCGCTGTCTGCTGGGTATATCGATCAGTTGCTGAGCCAGGAGGTCTTTTGGGCCATGGCTGCATTTTGGGATCAGGAACTCGTAGGTGGGATCACGGCCCATACCCTACCCATGACCCGATCGGAGTCAGCGGAGCTCTTCGTCTACGATATTGCTGTGCGGTCGGACTATCAGCGTAGGGGAGTGGGACGACGGTTGGTTAGGGCGTTGCGTCTAGAGGCAGCGGCGATGGGCATTCGAGATGTGATCGTTCCAGCAGAGAACGAGGATCAACCTGCCTTGAGTTTCTATCATGGGATCGGTGGGGAGGCTTCCCCTGTGACTTTCTTCATTTTCTCGGGGGAGGTACTATGAACCGGAGACTTGAGCAAGCTACCGAACCCTGGGAGAATCTGATACCGGATAGCGAGTGGCAATGGGTGAGGCAGTGGATCAACCTTGAGAAGCCAGAGCTAGAGAAAATCGATCCAAATCGCATGATCTATATCAAGTCACGGATCGGAGATCATGCGAAGCTGATCACATCTCAGCAACGACTCAGAGAGCTACGATCTATCATCAATCAAGCCTATCCTATTAGAGCCAGATTCTTGTTTGTTCTCGCCCTGACGATCCTTAATGCTTTGATCTATGCCTTTCCGATCTATGATCTCACCAATAAGCTAGATCCTCTTTACTCAATTCCTCTCACTGCATTTTCAAGCCTCACCGCCGGTCTTGCGACGAGCCTTACTGTAACTCGGTTCTTTTCCACCCTCTCCCTACATCGGTATACCAGTAAAACGATCGAAAAACATTCTCCTCGAGGGCCGATCGATAATCAACTCAAGTCCCACTTTAAGGAGACTGGCTTGGGATTGATATGGGATATGGAGCGTAATTTAACTCCTGGCTGTCAACCGACAAGTTATGTGCTTGTCGCCTTCTTGGCTGTGACAGTATATCTTCTAACATTTCATCTCCTTGCTCAAGTGGTTGGTCCAACGGAGGATTCACTGCCCTTATTAACAGTCTCTGCTACATTGCCTCTGATCTTAAATTGGACAATCTCGGATTTAGTCGGGCAGGCAATAGAACTGCCTAAGTATTGTAGGAACCTGATCACTTGCTATCAAAACCTCTATGATTCTCAGATTAAGCATGAGGGAGGTATGGAGACAGAGAACTACTGCCGGGATGCTCGGCTTAGTGAGGAATTGAAAGTTATATTTTCGCCAGACCCCATCTATCCTTCCCCAGAGCTGGCTGGACTTGCTTTTGATATAGATCACTTCAATAATAAAATGCTCGCAGCCGAGAGAAACAAGCGAGTGGAGATCCTAAAATACGAAAGGCAACACAAGGAGGAGATCGATTTATTATGGAGAAATCTCGGCGAGATCAGCTCTGAGGAGATCATGTGCGGTGTTGTCGAGAGAGAGAAAGAGAAAAAGATGGACCTGACCCGGATTGAAAAAGCGTTTGACTTCGAGGTCAATCATTTTCAGAAGAAAGTTGGAATGGTTCAGCAGAGCTACAATAGCCTTAGAGACAGATGGATCAGACACTACGATGTCTATGGCAGCAGACAAGACGAGTCTCAGGAGGTTAAGAGAAGTGAAGATCACCATGTTCTTGAGGCGGAGATATTTGATGGGTGGAAGTCTGATTCAGAAGAGACGAGCATCTTGTAGACGGTGCTAGCCCAACTTCAGTGATGATCAGATAAATCAGGGCAGGCAGACTCACCTATTCAGAGGTTAGTGCCCAGCCGCTCTGCAGCATAAAATGCAGGGATGAGCAAGTACATCCACAAGAGCCATAACGTCGCCAGCTTCAGACTTCTTGAGACGACCGTCGAGTTCTACGGCGTCAATGACTTTCTGGTGCAGGTCAGGGCTGCAAGCACGAGGCATGAGCAGAACCGATCTCTACAGCCCCAGTATACGTCCTAAGCGAACTGGCGATTGCAATAGATGCGCGCCTAAGTCTCCAGCCTGGTATACTACCTTCATCATCATTTGTTTTTAAGGAGAATCGATCATGGGTAAGTATTATCGTCGATCCTTACTGATCTCGACCGTGGTCTGTTTGGGAACTCTGCCGCTGGTGGTAGGTTGCGGTGATGATGATGACTCTGGGGTTTTTGTTCCCGGTCCTACCTTCCCCTTAATCACGAACTTCTCGACAACTTCAGAGGCTATCGCTGGAGAGTTTACCTTTGTGAGTCAATCCGTGGATGTTCCGGGTGGGATCTCATTTGCTGACGATGCATTCGCTCTGCAATATGTCCCTCCCTTTGGGGAGCCGATCGTCACCGAGTTTTTTGCCACTGACGTCAACTGTACTCCCGGAGCCACTTTCTGCTCCAGCTCCTTCCAACCCCGTGTCCCAGCCAACCTCCCTGTTCTTCCAGCTGAGTACATCGTCACTTTCTCCGTGATTGATCAAAGTGGTCGGATCGATGCCGCCAGTCAGACTGTTTTCATTTCCAACTAGAGCAACCTGGGCTTGTAGAAGGAGATCCTGTTCCAGTAGAAACTTAGTGATTAGTGATCGGGAGCTCATGGGCAAGCTCTATATCCTAAGCCCTTTGGCAGTCAAGAGCGCATCATAGAACCCGGTGAGATCCGCCTGCTGCTCGCCCGTTGCTGTGATCCTGACGTAGCTGCACTGTTGTGCCAACTGACGTCGGGGAGATGGGCCAGTTGATTGATTTTCAGAAGAAGCGCCTCACCTGTGAGAGGGGATCTGAAACCTGAGCCACCTTTTTTGACGCAAGAGTTTGCTGCCTTCGTTCAACCTGGTCCTCCAACCATGCTTCGAAGTCTGGGTGATCAGCTTTGGGATCCCTTGCGATGAGCTGTTGTCTGGTTTCTGCTGTTATTCCCCAGTTATCCTCTAGCCAGTTTCCCAGTTGATACAACCACTGCTCAAATCTTTCCACATCATCTGGAGAATTATCAAGATCGACCGGTTCATCCATCTCAAAGATTCCAGTTTGTGTCTCAACGACTCTAGCGGCAAAATCTTCTAAGGAATCAGCGATAACGTAGAACTCGCATTGTCCACTCCCAGAACCTATGATGACGATGGGGGCTCGCTCAGGTGGACAGCTTTGGTAGAACCAATATCCTGCTGTTGTTCCATCAGCTTGATGAAGAAAAAGACCAAACCGATCACTATCGATCTCGACTCCATTCCAAAAGTTAAAATAGTTCCCCCTAAAGTCTGGGGTTAAGAGATCAGTATACGTCGTCCCCGAGATCCATTCGACGAGCTGGATCAATCGTTCTGGAGGTTTAACGTACTTCGGAAAACAGGTATGGATGCTTGAAATATCGATATCGCCCATGTCATATGCCTCGCTTGCGATCCCAGGTCCAACGTCAATGCAGCACTCCGTTAAAGAGGCTCTCGAACATGTACACATGATCAAGCCAGCTTTATCCTGTTCTCTCAACCCGCAGCCTTGCCTAGAAGTCTAAACGATCTGCTGCCAGATCTGATCGGCAAAGGACTGACTCTCTCCATCCGCCGCCACTAACTCGATCTGATCTGCACTGCTCGCCCCCAGCCCCAACTCCACAGCCCTTCGGA
>CAYSEO010000358.1:0-4656 GCA_964429885.1 uncultured bacterium | reverse complement strand
CCTGGCCTGCTTCCCCCGGCAGAGGGGGCACGCCCGCCGGGGTGGGGGGAGCAAAGGCGGAGAGCAACCGTTCTGGCTCCCCTGGAGAGATCAACCACCAAAGGCCCACCCCGATCCCACTACAGGAGAGCAGCCAGAGCAGCAGGACTAGCAGCGAGCTCAGGAAGCTACCGGGTTGGGGATCGGGCTCCGCCTCCAGATCCTCCACCACTTCTTGGGGCCGCAGATAGGAGCGCTCGCCATAGCCTGAGGGGGCAGCGTAAGAGGCCATGGATCCCTTCGCCTGGGCCTGTTGCCAATGACGAAACCGATCCAATTCCGCCAGAATATCTAGATCCATCACCCCGATCACCTGCCGCAAGGGGCGATAGCGAGATCCCGTTGCCCCTGGGGAGGTAGGGGAATAATGATCAGCCTCAGAGAAAGCAGGGGAAGAAGGTCTCATAGTCAGCTTTCCTGACGAATTCACTGGGCATTGTATGAGCAAAGTCCAGGGTTAGCTACTCCTAGAATGGCATAGACCCAGACCCTGAGGGATAGCCGGGATCGCTCAGGGTTTAGAGGTCAGATACAGAGCCCGGATATCGGCAGGTAGGCCCTGAAACAACTGTTGACGAGCGGTCTCCACCAACTGCTGGGCTTCTTCAGGTGAGAGGGCATAGCCTTCGGTCTGAAGTTGAGCTGAGATCTGAGTGGCGGACCAGCGGAACCGATCGGTGAGCACCAACACAAATCGTTGATCGGCGGCTAGCTCCTCCAGACCCAGTTGCAGATAACAGGTCAAGATCGGTGAAATCTCTGCCAGTCCAGACTGGGACTCCGCTCCTGTGGGTGGCGATGGGGTGCTGGCGGCCTGCTGACCCAGAATCTGATCTACTCCTGTGGCAAACCACCCTTGGGGATCCTCAGACCACGTCTGGGTCTCCACCTGCAGCAGCTGAGCATAGAGGACCTGCCAGACCCGATGTCGCCATAACGAGATCCCCTCCCCAGAGAGACGCTGCTGCAACCGTTCCTCCACGGCCTCATAATACCGACAGAACAAGCTGACCCAGTAGCGGGCCGCCTTCGGATCCGCCTGGAGATGGACCAAGAGCTCGGCATCGGAGTAAGCCCCCAGCCCCCGCACCATGGAGGACTGACATTCTGGCCAAGCACAATCGGCATGAGGATCAGCTGACATAGGGGTCTGGAGAGTGAGGGAAAACGGTTCCAGCCTCCGTCAAGATCTGCTCACAGGCTACCAGTAAGCGCTCCTGCTCCCCGTGGGTGCGGACCCCGATCCGACAGAACTGATCCCCTAACCCAGTAAAGCTCAGACAATCTCGAATCAGGATCTGGTGTCGACGCAGCAGAGTCTCCTGCAGCCAGGGGACAGACAGAGGAAACTGCACCAACAGAAAATTAGCGACACTCGGCCAGGGATGCACCCCCGCCAACTGTCGTAACCCCTCACCAAGATGCTGGCGCGCCGGAGGTAACCAGGCTCGGGTGCGGTTTTGAAACTCCCGGTCCTGCAGAGCCGCCAAGGCCGCCACCTCCGCCAAACCGTTGACACTCCAAGGATCTCGCCAGCTCTGCCACCGCCGCAGTCGATCGGGGTGGGCCACCGCGAACCCGATCCGTAGCCCCGGCAGGGTGAACAGTTTCGTCAGGGAACGGATCACCACCAACTGGGGAAACGCCTCAACCCAAGCCAGGAGCGAGGCGCTTTCCTCAGGCAAAAAGTCCATAAAGGCCTCATCCACCATCACCAGATCGAACTCCGGTAAACAGGCCAACACCTGCTCTTGGGGCCAGATCTGTCCGGTGGGGTTATGGGGCAGATTCAGCCACAAGGCACGGGGCTTGGGGATCTGCTCCAGCAGCGGTCGCAGCAGTTCCGACAGGGGGGGGAAAGGAGGCCCCGCCTGACAGGGAAGCGGTAAGGCAAAGAGCGCTACCTGAGCAGCCTGTAAGGAGCGGTAATAGTCACAAAAGGCGGGCTCCAGCAGGCCCACTGCCCTCGTCCCCTGGCACTCCCGAGCCACCCAGGTCAACAGCTCTGCTGCCCCATTGCCCACCCAGATCCACTCTGGATCCAAGCCATGGGCTTGGCCAAGGGCTGCCCTTACACGGGTCATCAGGGGATCAGGATAGGTGGTGATCGCCAGGGCTGGCTGGGAGCGGAGCGCCGTCTCTAGGGCTTGAAGAACGGAGTCAGGCGGACCTAACGGGTTGAGACTAGCGGAGAAATCCAGGATCTGATCGGGGGAACATTGACCCAGCTGAGCCGCCCACTGTCGATTGCCCCCATGGCGAGGCCGTGGCGGGATCTGAAGCTGTCTCAGCTGCGATCCGTCTCCCATTACTCCTCATCGGCAGAATCAGAGGAGCCGACTGCCTCTCGGAACAGCTTACCGGCGGTGAAGGCAGGCACAGTACTGGCCGGGATCTTCATCTTCTCGTTGGTCTTGGGGTTGCGTCCCTCTCGTTCCTTGCGATAACGAGACTCAAAGGAACCAAACCCCACCAAGGTCACCTTCTGCCGACTAGCAACCGTCTCCACAATGATGTCTAGGGCTGCTGTCAGCACCGCATCTGCCTCTTTCTTGGTGACATTGGCACGGTGGGCCACAGCATCTACAAGTTCCGCTTTGTTCATCCTGATCTCCTCATCCAGTTGGTAACAGACCGTTAGGTTACTAGCCCTAAATCACTGACATATTCTACAGCCTCATTGAGGTGAAAGGCCTGTGAAATCAGGTTTTTCGGCGATTTATTGCCCATTTACCGCGATATCCCCTGCTCGATCATCCCAACGGTCTGACTCTCACCCTACCTCAGGATGGCCTCAGGGCTGAAAGTAGGCCTGCAAAACGGTTCGACAGATCGGTCCCGCCAGCTTGCTGCCCCCACCGCCACTGTTCTCCAAAAAGGCCACCACCACCACCTCCGGATCCTCCGCCGGAGCATAGGTGACGAACCAGGTGTGATTAGGACGGGGTTGATCCTCAGCGGTGCCACTTTTGCCCGCCACCGCTGGATAACCATAGGGCAGGGCCACCCCTTGACCCGTGCCGCGAGTGATCACCTGTCGCAGACCATCCCGCAGGATCCGCTGGGTCGTGTCGGAGAGGCCGATCCATTCCCGTCCAGGGAGAGGCCGTTGTGGATGAGCCGGATCATAAACCGGATCCTGACCCGGTAGAGGGGATTGGTAGGAGAGCAAGGGCTTGATCCGCCAGCCCCCATTGGCCACACCAGCGGTGACGATCGCCATCTGCAGGGGGGTAGCCGTGACGAATCCCTGGCCGATGGACATATTCACCGTATCCCCCACATACCAGGGTTCCTCCCACACCCGTTGTTTCCAGGCTTCATCAGGCACCAGTCCCGAGGATTCCCCCGCCAGCTCCACACCTGAGGGTTGACCTAGACCGAAGCGGCGAGACCAGGTTTGGATGGGGGTGGCGGTGGTCTGGAGGGCGATCTGGTAGAAGAAGGTGTCACTGCTGAGGGCCATGGCTAGCTCAAAGCCCAGGGGACCAAACCCAGCCCGGTTCCAATCCCAGAACTTTCTGCCGCCGACATTGATAAACGGAGCAGTGGACAACACGGTCTCGGGCGGAAAGACCCCAGATTCCAGGGCAGCGGCGGTGGTGATGATCTTGAAGGTGCTAGCGGGGGCGTAGGCTCGGATGGAGCGGTTCAGGAAGGGGAACTCCTGTTGTTGGATCGAGTCCCATTGCGCCTGGGTGATATGGCTGGAGAAGATATTGGGATCGAAAGTGGGATGACTGGCCATGGCGAGGATGCCGCCGGTACGGGGATCCATGGCTACCACAGCTCCTTTGCGTTGTCCGAGGGTCTGTTCCGCCACCTGTTGCAGCTTCAGATCCAAGGTGAGGGTGACCGTCTGACCCATCTGGGGCCGTTGTTCCCCCAACACCCGGATCACCTCGCCAGCGGCATCCACCTCCACCTGACGCCCGCCCCATTGGCCCCGCAGCAGGGGCTCGTAGATATCCTCTACTCCCATCTGGCCGATGGTATCCCCCAAACGATACCTCTCTTCTTCCCGAGCCTGCAGCTGCTCCGTGGTGATCTCGCCGGTATAGCCCAACACATGAGCAGCCAGATCGCCATTGGGATAGTAGCGGACAGTCTCCGCCTCCACGATCACCCCTGGCATCTGGGTATTGAGCTCCTCCAACTGGATCACCATGGCCGGACTGATATTGCGCATGATCCGCACCGGGAAGGGGGAGCGGTAGCCTGCTTGTTCCAACCGAGTTTGGATCTCTGCACCAGGCAGATCCAGGATTTGAGCCAGTCTGGGGATCACCTCCAACCAAGCCTCTTTGGGTTGGGCCAGAGGCCAGATGTAGATGGCGTGGGAGAGTTGGTTGCCTGCTAGGAGAACCCCGTTCCGATCCAGGATCCGACCTCGTTCTGGGGGACTGGGGATCAGACGGATCCGATTGGTATCCGCCAGTTGCTGGAAGTAGCCCTGTCGCACCAGTTGTAGGTAGGCGAGCCGGGATCCCAACAGACCAAACAACAATAGGGTCAGGATCAGGATCAGCATGATGGAGCGATAGCTCTGCCCGGCTGACTTCACCTGGTGGGACCGGAGGGGAGGGATCTGCTTGGGGGGAGCGGGGGAGCGCTGGG
>CAYSEO010000357.1:0-4717 GCA_964429885.1 uncultured bacterium | reverse complement strand
CCCCCATTGATCCCCACGAAGGACTCTATGGCCCGGGCGATGCCACCAAAGCCGGTCGGCCACTGGAAGCCCCCTTACCCCCTCCAGACCTGATCATCCAAGATGAACTGCACCTGATCTCAGTCCCCCTGGGAACGATGGTGGGTCTGTACGAAACCGCAATCGATACCCTGTGTTGTCAGGAGAAAGAGGGCAAAACCCTTCGCCCCAAGGTAATTGCCTCCACCGCAACCGTTCGCCGTGCCAGTCGCCAGATCCAGGCTCTTTTCAGTCGCAACCATGTGGACATCTTCCCCCCACCAGGGCCGGACCGACACAACTCCTTCTTCGCCAAAACAGACTTTGATCGACCTGGACGCCTGTATGTGGGAGTCGCTGCCCAGGGACGCAGCCTTAAAGTAGTCCTCCTCAGATCCTATTTGGCTCTCATGTCCGCAGCCTACAAGCAGTACATGGATCAAAAGGGAGCCCGAAACAAAACCAATCCAGCAGATCCCTACATGACCCTCCTGGGCTACTTCAACTCACTACGGGAATTAGGAGGCAGTCGCCGGATCATCGAAGATGAAGTGAGCTCCCAGCTGCGCAACTACAGCAATCGGCGTCGCTATGGTGAGACCCTCGGTCCCTTCATTGACCGCAAGATCGATGACGACCCCGAAGAACTCACCTCCCGGATCCCCACCAACAAAGTCGCCAACACCAAGCGCCGTCTCGCCTTGCCCTTCCACGAAAAGGATCGGCTCGACGTGGCCCTGGCCACCAACATGATCTCGGTCGGTTTGGATATCATTCGCCTTGGGCTGATGGTAGTGCTAGGTCAACCCAAAACCGCCTCCGAATACATTCAGGCCACCAGCCGTGTAGGACGGGATCGGGATCGTCCGGGTCTGGTGGTTACCTTACTCAACATCCACCGGCCCCGAGATCGCTCTCATTACGAACGATTCCAGAGCTGGCATACCAGTTTCTATCGATCCGTGGAAGCCACCAGCGTCACCCCCTTCTCCCCCAGAGCTTTGGATCGGGGTCTTGCAGGAGTCCTGGTCGGTCTCGCCCGTCTAGGATTACCCGAGATGACACCGCCCTTGGGCGCCTCCCAGATCACAGATCGGAGACAACAAGTCGAAGCAGTTTTGGATCAGATTGCCGAGCGAGCAGCCGGACATAATCCGGACTATAAACACGAGGACTCTGAAACTATACGTCAATCCGTCAAAGCTCAAGTTGCAGATCTGCTAGACACTTGGGAACGACTCCTGTCTAGAGATACCCGTCTGCAATATCAAAAGGAGACCGAGTTAGCCCCTCCCCTCCTGGTGGATGCCTTAGATCCGAAACTTCAACAGAAACCCCTCGATGAGCAAAAATTCAAGGCACACCGAAGCCTGCGGGATGTGGAGGGCAGCGTCAACCTGTGGGTCAAGGATCCCTACACCTTAGACGTGGAGGAAGAGCAATGAGTAAGAAGAGCCAACGTCCCCCCGATGGAGAACTCCGTCAAAACCAGCTCTTGACTACCTTCGGTCCTGGTTCCATGGTGGATCTGCCCAACCGATCCGTGATCATCTCAGGACTAACCTTCTGGCGGGGAGAAAAGCAGCCTATCCGTGAGGAGCGATTGGCCTATAAGATCGCTCGCAAACTCAACCCAGATGATCCACAACCCAAGCCGATTAACCTCTACACTCCTCCTCAGCAGTCCAACGATCCACAAGCCCCGAAGACCGGGATAGATGCGTTCATTTTCCCTACTTGGTTCGTCGCTCAGGTCAATAAAACCATAGAGATCAAAGGCAAAACCTATCGGACACGCCCATTGGTTCCCTGGAGATTGGTGAAAGAAGGATTCAAGTTTGAGGGGAGACGAGTCCAGGCAGTACCTATACGATTCGTCCAGGCTTGCCCTAATGGTCATCTCAGCGACATCGACTGGAATGCCTTCATCCATGGTGAATCCAGCTCTATGAGAGGACGACTCTGGCTCGATGAAGCCGGATCTGGCAATGATTTTGAGGAGATCTTTATCCGCTGCGAGCAGACAGGTAAACGCCGTCCTCTTGCTCAAGCAAAACTCAAAGACTCAAAAGTCCTCGGGTTTTGCAAGGGACATCGCCCCTGGTTAGGGCGAAGAGGGAAAGAGGACTGCCGTAAGTATGTTGTGGATGATCAAGGCAACATCACAGCAACGAATCAACCAGAATATAATCGCCTGCTGATCCGTTCTGCCAGTAACGCCTATTTCACCCAGCTGCTGAGCGTCATAACGATGCCCGATCAGGAAGCCGATCTGCGTCGGGCCGTGGATCGCTTCTATGAGGAGGACTTGCAATATGCAGAAGATTTGAGTGATATCCGCAAAGAGTTAAAGAAGCCGAAGTTTGCTGATCTAGCAGCATTCGGACCTGATGCCGTGTGGGAAGAGATCCGTCGTCGTAAGAGTGGACTCTCTGCTCCTGAAAAGAGCATCAAACAGGTGGAACTGGAAGCTCTTCTGAGTTGCCCAGAGGAGATGGGTAAAGAACCTCCACCCAAAGATAAGACCTTTCATGGACTCACTCGTCGTCCCAGTCAATTGGAGACCAAGTGGGAACTCTACATCGATAAGGTCGTGCTCGTCCACAGACTTCGAGAGGTCATGGCCCTGATCGGGTTCACCCGCTTCGAGGCCACCCTGACCAATATCGAAGGAGAGATCGATGACGAACTCGCCATCAACGTTCGTCGAGCCGATCTAGACTTTGAGAACAACTGGGTCCCCGCCGTTGAAAATTTGGGTGAAGGCGTTTTCATCAGCTTCAAGAAAGATGCCATAGAGACTTGGCTAAGTCGGGAACCCGTTAAACAGCGAGCTCAGGCTCTGTCGAGAGGCTACTTTACCTGGGCTGAATCCCGAGGCATCCCCAGAAGCAAGATCGAGTTCCCAGGGGCACCCTATATCTTGCTGCACTCCCTTTCTCATCTCCTGATCACAGCAGTATCACTCGAATGTGGCTACACCTCCAGCGCCATCCGGGAGCGGATCTACATTTCCAAGGACACCGGCTATGGCATCCTGCTCCACACCGGCACCTCCGGATCTGAAGGAACCCTTGGCGGACTGGTGGAAGTCGGCAGAAACATCGAGCATCACCTGGGCAAGGCCTTAGAGTACGGTCGCCTCTGTTCCAACGATCCGGTCTGTGCCAAGCATGAGCCAGATAATCTCCAAGAAGATCGGTTCTTACATGGAGCTGCCTGCCATGGTTGCCTCCTGATCGCAGAAACCTCCTGTGAGCGCCGCAATGAATTACTGGATCGCAGTCTCGTCGTGAATACAGTCGAGAACCTCGGAGCCGAGTTCTTCCCAGAGGGTCTATTCTGATGTCCCCGTTTCTGAGCCTCAATCGGTTTACATTGAGTGGACTAGCAGAGGCACTTGAAACAGGAAGACTGACTCTACCCGTCACACTCATCTCATTATCCCACTACATTCCCGATCCACTGCAACAGCCCATCACTGAAGCGATCAACCGTCTCCATCAGCAAGGAATGACAGGATCTGCACTAGCCTTTACCCTCAGACTCCTAGTCGAAGAAAGACGACTCACTCAAGAGAAACAGAATCTAGATGTCGTGTGGACAGGTCCCGAAATAGCAGGCTCCGAAGGCCGAGATACTGCCATCGTAGTCAGACAGATGTTTAGCCAAGCTCAGCATAATGTCCTGATCTCTAGCTTCGCCATCGATGAAGGTCCCAAAGGTCAGGAGCTATTCCGTCCTTTAGCCAAGCGCATGGAAGATCGCCCTGATCTCCAAGTCAGGATGTTCCTCAATGTAAAGCGCAAATTCAATAGCGCCAAACCCACCTCTGTCTTACTAAGAGAATTTGCAGAGACCTTCAGAAATCGAGTTTGGCCAGGAGATCGCCTACCGGAAGTGTTTTACGATCCACGCTCACTCGAACTCTCATCGAATACCAACGCCTGCCTCCATGCTAAATGTGTGGTTGTTGACGAAGAAAAGCTATTAGTGACATCAGCCAACTTTACTGAGGCAGCCCATCTCAGGAATATAGAAACCGGAATCCTCACAGAGAATCGCGGTGCAGCACGCTCCATCCGATCCCAGTTCGAGATGCTAGTGTCTACAGATATTCTTCGGAAAGTCCCTGGAATCTAATTTGCAATCAAACACCTTTGAACTCAAACACAAACCTATTTCTCTTCACGAAGCTGATCCCGTTCCAACCTCTCCACGATCGCCTGCCGGATCCAATCACTCAAGCTCTGGCCCTTCGCTTCTGCCACCTGCTCCAGCTGAGCCTTCCAACTCTCGGGCACCCGTAAGCGCACCTGGGTAGACTTCTCCCCTGGCTGGAGCTCCGGCCATCGGGTCGCCTCCCCTGCCTTGATGATGTCTTCTGCTGGTCTACTCATGATCCTCTCCGGCTCTGATCCCAGAGTATCTTAGCCCTGTATCACGGGCTATTCTTCACACTAATTACTTGACAATAGCCAGTGTTACGCGCTATATTAGCAATATCAGGGTAACGCTGCCACCGCGAGGTGAGTGATGCCCCTGTGATCATCAAAAAGCCTGCCCCTGTGCTTGGTGGCTTCGGGCAGGCCGTTAACCCCTCAAGTAAAGGAGTCTCATCTATGATCGCACACCTGTTTCGGGAGTGGTCTGAGAGCGTCTATGCTTCCCTGTGGTGGCTAGATCGCGGTTACCCCGA
>CAYSEO010000356.1:0-4741 GCA_964429885.1 uncultured bacterium | reverse complement strand
AGGACCTTAGGGACCTGATGACTTAGGATAAGGCTGTCTGTTCGGGGGAGCCTCCCTCCAACTGCAGAAACAGATCTCGCATCAGTGCCTCCCGTTGGGTCACCGGCAGGGAGCGAGAGAAGGAGCTGGGCAAGTTGGGCATGGCAAGGGTCACCCGTTCCCCCAGATCTACCCCTTGATGACGTTTTTGGATCCCCCAAGCTCTCTGGACGACGGTCTCGGCCACCTCTGGCTCTAGTCCGGAGGCTTGCTGCATCCATTGGCTGATGGACTGTAGATCCGGATCATATCGGAAGCGGTACATGTAGATCAGCATGGCTCCCCCGATGAGGATGCCGAGGGCACTGGCCACATAGGCCACCTTGATGGAGGTCTCCCCCAGATAGGCCACGGCGGACACCCGCAGGATCTCGTAGGGGATGCGGATCAAGCTATAGCCCACCACATAGGTCCAGACCCAGGTGCCATCCTTGAGCTTGGGGTTTTTCCAGAACATCGCCAACAGGATCCCCGCCAGGATCAGGTTGAGGACGCTCTCATAGAGAAAGATGGGGTGATAGAGATCGAACTGGCTATAATCGATGCCCCGAGCCGGATCCATGACCCTGGCCTGAAGGGGAATGAACTCTCGGATCGGCCAGTTACTGCCCTCAGTAATCGGCAAACCATAGGCCTCGGAGTTGAAGAAATTACCCCACCGTCCAATGGCCTGTCCCAGACACAGCCCTGGGGCGAGGATATCAGCATAGCGCCAGCCGTTGATCTGGGTGATACGGCAGTAGAGGTAGAGCACTAAAGCGCCCGCGATCACTCCCCCATGGATGATGATCCCTCCCTGCCAGATGGCGAAGGCGTTGAGGGGGGCATCCTGAAAATCGGACCCATGGGTGAGGACATAGTACAAGCGAGCTCCGGCAAACCCCCCCAGGATCAGCCAGAGGGCCAACTGTTCCACCCGTTCACTGGCCTGACCGGGCTCCTTCTCCAGCTGCCGTTGCTCCGCCAGATACTTGGACAGAAACAGACCCGTCAGCACCGCGATCGCCATCAACAGGCCATACCAACGCAGTCCTGCCCCTCCCACCAACTCCCCGATCAGGGGCCAGGATTCCGAGAACCGCAGGAGGAAAGGTCCCGGCGATCGTAAGACCAGATAGCCCTCACTGGACCAGGAGAGAAAGCTGTAAAGGGGGAGAAGCAAATAATCGAACAGCATGATCCCACGCAACCGACCTGAGCCATCCTACCCACTTTATCGCGTTCCAGTGCTCCCCCTGCAGCCACCCAGAATCACCGTCGAATGCCACATCCCCACCTGCGCAGGATCCCCAACCTTACCCTCAATCCCTCAACACATAGCCCACACCCCGCACTGTCTGGAGCAGGCGCTTCTCCCCCTCCTGCTCCACCTTCAGCCGTAGATAGCGGATATAAACCTCGATGATGTTGGAATCCCCCATGAAGTCATAGCCCCAGACATTCTCCAAGATCTGCTGGCGGGTCAGCACTTGGCGGGGATGTTCCATCAGGTAGCGCAACAGATCGAACTCCTTCGCGGTCAGCTCAATCCGTCGATCCCCCCGCATCACTTCCCGCGTCAACGGATCCAGCACCAGATCCAAAAAGGTGAGACGGCTCTCATCGGATCCCTGGTAGCGACGCAGATGGGCCCGTACCCGCGCCAGCAGCTCCTGAATACTGAAGGGCTTGACCACATAATCATCCGCCCCCGCATCCAGACCCTCCACCCGATCGGTGACATCATCCTTAGCAGTCATCAAGATCACCGGCACCCGATTGCCCGTACTGCGCAGGCGGCGACAGATCTCCAGACCACTGATCCCTGGCAACATCCAATCCAACAGGATCAGATCCGGCAGTTGTTCCCGAGCCGACATCAATCCCGTCGGACCATCGGCAGCTAGGGAAACCCGATAGCCCTCATAGGTGAGCTCCACTTCGACAAATCGAGCCAGTTTGGCCTCGTCTTCGATCACCAGAATATGGCCTTTGGCGGTGGGGGAGTTGGTCATGGTAGGTTCCTAGGTCGCGAATGGAGTCCCATCGATCCCAACGGTAGATCGCTCAGAGACGGCCTGCACTAGAGGATCAATGCATCATATCGTCCCCTGATTCTACCCTGCCTGCCTCAGACATTGACCCTTACAGACCCTCTGCCCTCCTCTGCTTGCGGCACCTGATCCAGATCAATTCCGAGTCTCGAAGATGAGTGTATTTTCTTAACCTTTTCTCCGCCAGATCTCTCACAATAGGCGGTGTCGTTTTGGGTTGAGTGACATGGCTGGTTTGCAGATCTCGAGGTGGGGCCTGATCGGGGTGCTGATCGGCATCAGTATGGTGATTTTGCTACACGGATCTCCTCCCCCTGGGCAAGCTCAACCCTCTGTGCCTCTACCGGATATGCCCCCCGGATTGGCGGAACACCGTTATGATCCCGCAGTGGGGGACTACCTGGATCAGATCTGGCATAACGAGCGGGGGGAGTATGTGCGCTGGACAACTTATCCTGTCACGATCTACATCCAACCCAACAACACCCCATGGATGTTGCATGTGCGGCAGGCGATCCGCAGGTGGATGGACTATATGCCTATGGAGCTGGTATCAGATCTGAATCAAGCTCAGATCTCGGTGGAACGAGTCACCGACATGGACAACTACAGTGGTAGGGCCAAGGCCGCCTTTGATATCACCCCGCAAGGGAAATTACAGCATCGGGTGCGGATCCGTCTCTATAAATACCTGAATCTGTCGGAGGTGCGGGTGGTGGCCCTCCATGAGATCGGCCATGCCCTAGGGCTGTGGGGTCATAGCCTCGATCCCAGAGATCTAATGTATGGAGGAGATGCTGCCGCAGACGCTCCCAACTGGGACCCGGACTCCTACCGCATCGGCACTCGGGATCTGAATACGTTAAGGCGACTGTACGAGCAACCCAGCGTGATCGGGACTGAGATCAGGGCCTCCTTATCCTCAAAAAACGACCCAGCCCTGGGGCCGGATCGTTCGTTGACAGGATTACTAATGACCGGACTGATCAGTGAGGGTTAGCCAGCATACTCCTCAGACTCCATAGAACCCATCTCCTCTGAGTACTCCTCAGTGGGCTCCTCGGTCATGTCCTCGGCATACTCCATGGGCTCCTCACCCAGCTCCTCGGCGTACTCCTCGGCTTCCTCCAGATCCATAGCCTCGGGCTCTTCCGTCATCGCCATGGCTTCCTCGTCCATGGGAGATTCCTCGATCATCTCCTCAGACTCAGCCACAACCTCTTCCTCAGCAGCAGGCTCCTCAGCCATCTCCTCGATCTCGGCCTCAGGCTCCTCAGCCATCTCCATGGACTCCTCAGCAGGAACCTCGGCGGTCTCCTCCATTTCCTCAGCCATGGGCTCCTCAGCCATCTCAGCCTCAGGGGCCTCCCCAGCACCCTCTGCCGTCATGGCGGACTCCTCCACCTCGGCCTCAGGCTCCTCCATCTCAGCGACCTCCTCCGACGCCTCGGTCATTGCGGCGGTCTCCTCGATCTCCTCCTCTTCAGCCTCAGCGGTCTCCATCTCCTCCTCGGCGGACTCGTCAGCCGTCTCCAAGATCTCCTCTAAGCCTTCGATCACCTCGGGTACTTCCTCTTCGGTTTCCTCCTGTGCTGCTCCGAGGTTGAGCAGTCGCTCGAAGAAAGCCTTGAGGCCACCTCCCTCAGAAGGGGCTTCTTCCTCCTCAACAGCGGCATCCATTGCTTCAGACGCGGCCTGGGCCGACAGAGGCAGAGCCCCTGCGATCGTGACTACCGAGATCAGGGCAATGGCCAGCCCGATCAGGGCAGCCCGCAGCCAGCGTGACAGCAGGGCAGAAAGCTGAGTCATAGATGGTGTGATGTCCTTAGCGCTCATCCTGAGTGAGTTTATGCCTATGGCGTGAAGAAGTTGTGAAGAAGTTGTGAATTTTGTGTCGTTCTGTTGAGAACCGTGATCTTAGGAGAGGGTGGCCTGGGCCTGTTGACGGATCCTCAGCCTATGGTATAAAGCCAGAGTCCCCCTTGAGTGTCGCTCCCATGACCTTAGAGATCCCACGTTCTCAGTACGTCAGCACCTATGGCCCTACGGTAGGGGATCGGGTGCGGTTGGCGGATACGGCTCTGGTGATCGAGGTGGAGGAGGATCTGACCACCTACGGAGATGAGATCAAGTTTGGCGGTGGCAAGACGATCCGGGATGGCATGGGTCAGTCCCCGACGGCGACACGGGCCAATGGAGCTCTAGATCTGGTGATCACCAATGCTCTGATCCTGGACTGGTGGGGGATCATCAAGGCGGATATCGGCATCAAGGATGGGTATATCGTTGGCGTCGGCAAGGCGGGTAATCCCAATATCCAGACGGGGGTGACTCCGGGGCTAGTGGTGGGGGCCAGTACGGAGGTGATCGCGGGGGAGAAGTTGATCGTGACGGCAGGGGGGATCGATGCCCATGTGCATTTCATCTGTCCGCAGCTGTGTGAGTATGCGATCGCCTCGGGGGTGACGACGTTGCTGGGGGGCGGCACGGGTCCGGCGACGGGCACCAATGCCACCACCTGCACACCAGGATCTTGGCATCTGGGCAAGATGTTGCAGGCGGCGGAGGGGTTTCCGGTCAATCTCGGTTTCTTTGGCAAGGGCAACAGCAGTCTACCGGAGGCGTTACGGGAGCAGGTGGAGGGGGGGGCCTGTGGTTTGAAGATGCAT
>CAYSEO010000355.1:0-4746 GCA_964429885.1 uncultured bacterium | reverse complement strand
ACCGGGGGGATGGGCTGGGGGGAAGGATCAGGGGGAGATTGCACCCAGGCTCGTTCTTGGGGAGGAGACTGAGGGGCAACAACAGGCTCATGCCAGTCAGAGGGGGAGGGCTCTCTGTTGGCCTGGCCATTCCCATAGATCGGCTCCATCCAATCCAGATCCTCGGGCTCAGGATGATCGAGCTGAGCTAACCCTCCTGGCGTCTGAGGTTCGTACTGAGGGGGTTGTTCGTAAACAAAGAGCGATCGCATCGCCTGGATCAAGGCCCCTGCAGCCTGGGAGCCGAGGGTGATATCCGGTAAATTCTGGGCTGCCGCTCGGATCGCAGCATCCACATCCTCGGGGGTGTCACACCGAGAGAAAAACATCTCCAAAAGCTCATCCAAGCTATGCTGTTTCAGCACCGCCAGACTGGAATCATTGGC
This sequence comes from uncultured bacterium, assembly GCA_964429885.1. GTDB lineage: Bacteria > Cyanobacteriota > Cyanobacteriia > Thermostichales > Thermostichaceae > CAYSEO01. The sequence goes on along the minus strand of CAYSEO010000355.1, from coordinate 4,321 downwards.
CTCCAAGGGATGAAACAAGGCGGCATACAGCACCATTTTGGCCCTGAGAGGATTGGTTTGTCGGATCACATCCAGACGCAGATCGAAGGGACTGTAGTCGATCTTTTGAACCTGAGCCCAAGCCTGAGGTGGAGAGGCTGACTGCGGCTCATAGTGGCCATTGTCGGATTGAGACTGGGCCAGATCACCACTGTAGACCTGTAACATCCAGGCCAACACCAGCTCCGCCACCTGAGTGTATTCCGCCTTCTTATTGATCCGTTTAATAGAGTCCGTCAATAAGATCTGGAGCTGTTCTGCCGTGGGGGCCAGCCGGTGCAGCTCCTCCAACAGCTCTAAGAGATCTAATTGGGCCACCCGTGAGGGATTCGCCTCCCACACCCCATGACAGGCGAAATGGAGTAATTTCTTGATCCGGTTAGCGTTAGCATCCTGTTGCAGGGTTTGGGCCACATCAGGCAGGAAGGACAGAGCTTCCATAATCGTCCTGTAGGGTAGACAGATCAAGAGTTAGGGACAGCTCTAACCAGGAATGGTGCTGAACTCCTTCAGGTCCAGTGTCTCCATCCCCCCTGCTGCCCGCAACCGTAGAACCTTTTCCAGGCAAGCATAGCATGGGCCTGATATTGAAGGAACCCTGAACTGCTGAGGGTAACAGGTCGCACCGGATCAAGTCTTCACTTCCGTGGGATCCCTCAGGTTCTCCGGATCAGGTCAGCTTCTCAAGCACGGAACGGGTGGACACCACATGTCGGTCCAGTCCTAGGGCTTGAGGGGAGATCCCCAGCGCCAATCCCACCAGCTGAGGCATATGGAGGATCGGCAGCTCCAGACTCTCACCGATCACTGCCTCCACCTCCGGCTGCCGGGAGTCCAGGTTGAGATGGCAGAGGGGACAGGGGGTCACCATGCAGTCGGCACCCGCTGCTTTAGCCGCTCGGATCTGTCGTCCCGCCAGGGTGAAGGATTGCTCGGGAGCGTAGCTGGAGATGGGCCAGCCGCAGCATTGCAGTCGCCCAGAATAATCCACAGACGTCGCTCCCAGGGTGGTGAACAGATCCTCTAGAGCTCGCGGATCCTTAGGATCGTCAAATCGTTGAACGTCGTAGGCTCGTAACAGATAACAGCCATAGAAGGCGGCACACTTGAGTCCAGACAGAGAACGGCTCACCTTCGCCCCTAGGGCCTCCAAACCATAGTCTCGCACCAGCACCCACAACAGATGTCGCACCTCTCCAGTCCCCTGATACCGATCTCGGCAGCCGCTGGTTTGACAGAGCTGATGGATCTGATCTAAGTACTCCGGATGCTCAGTCTGGGCTGTTTTCAATTTCTGATCGACGCGTCCCAGGACCCCCTGGCAGGTGCTGCAATGGGTGACCATGGGTAATCCCAGCGTCTCCGCCAAGGCGAGATTACGAGCATTGACCGTATCCTCCAATAGATCGGATTCCTCCTTAAAGGTGCCCGACCCACAACAGGAGGCCCCGACCAACTCGATCAGCTCGATATCCAGAGCTTGGGTGATCTGGGCGGTGGCATCATAGAGCTCACGACAGGCCCCCTGGGAGACACAGCCAGGGTAGTAGGCGTAGCGAAGGGTTGGAGACGAGGAGGGAGTGGTAGGGGAGAGGGCAGTGAGTGACGAGATCGACATGGGACTTCGCAAATAGGCTAGGGACATCTTAGTCCCCTGAGGAACAGGTAAGGAAATCAGCAAAAACGTTTATACAGGATAGTGCATGTTAAAGCAATTTTGCCGATCTCCCTATACAGGTTTTCTGGGAGTGGCAGGTCGGGGCCTAGACTCAGGAGTATGCTGAATCAGGGATCTTGGGATCTCGCTCTGGGCAGGATCTAAGGACAGCAGTATGACACAGCAGTTTCTCAGCTTACGTCGGCTTCTGCGGCAGCTTTCCCCTGGGAGGATGGGGCTAGTAGGGGTGCTCTTGCTCACCTTTGGTGCCGGAGCAGGATGGGCTGGACTCCACTCCCGTCAACCCGATCCTTCCCTCGCCTCGCCTCCAGCCGATCTGCCTGCCTCCACTGGCATTCCGCTGGCCCAGGCCCCTGCCGGATCTGCCCCACTCCCTGCCCCAGCCACCCAACGGCTGCGAGAGGCTCAACGGCTGCTGGATCGGCAACAGTACCGGGAGGCCCTGACCTTATCAGAAGGTTTGACAGATCCGCTCCCTTCCCTGGCAGATCAGATCTTGTTGATGCGAGGGATCGCCTATGAGCGTCTGCTCAGCCCAGTCTCCGCCCAGCAAACCTGGGAGAAGCTGTTGAGTGAGTTCCCCGACAGCACCCTGGTACCCCGTGCCCTCCTGGGCTTAGGCCGGATCGAGGAGCTACGCAGTCGCTTTCCTACCCACCCTCTGACCGGGGAGGCCCTCCTACGACAGTTGGCCCAACAGCCCGAGGATCTGAGCCTGGTCCCAGAGCTGGTGCAGGATCATCCCCAGATCGAGGGGATCGTGCCCTGGCTGGATCGCTGGGTGGGATCTCAGTCCGATCAGCTCACCCCTGTGCAGTGGCAACAGGTGGGGGATGCCTACTGGTCTGCTCGCGAATATGGCAAGGCCTCACGGGCCTACGATCAAGCTTCAGTGACCCCCCAAACCCTCTATCGCCATGGTCGCAGTCATCAGGTCTCCCGAGAAAACGCCCCAGCCCGCGAGATCTTTCGGCAGCTGCTAAGTCAGTTCCCCGACAGCGAAGAGGCGCCCCTCACCCGCAGACGTCTGGCGGCCATTAGTGACATCCCCACCGCCATCGATCTACTCAAACCCTTGGCTGCCGCTGAGGATGAGCAATCCCCCGAGGCCCTGCTCAGCCTGATCCGTCTCTATCAGGACAGTGCCAGCCCCCAATCTGCTCAGGCTGCCCGTGAGGAGCTGTGGACCCGTTTCCCCGATAGTGATGCTGCTGCCCAAGATGCCTGGCAGATCGCTTGGTCCCAGGCCCAATCGGGAGATCTGCAGAGTGCCATTCAGGTGGCCCAACGGATCGGTTGGCAGCAACAGGACAGTGAGCTGGGGGCGCAGATCAGCTATTGGTCGGGTAAATGGCAGACCCAGCTGGGCCAAACCGAGGGGGCTCGTCAGACCTATGCACGGGTTCTGGAGCAGTTTCCCCATACCTACTACGCTTGGCGGGCCGCAGTGCAGTTGGATCTGCCCGTGGGGGACTTTCGGTTGGGTCGTCTGCCCGTCCAGGTGCAGTTCTCCCCAGCTCGTCTGCCCTTGCCCGAGGTCTCTGACTCTGTACAGACCCTCTACTCCCTGGGGTTGGACTCCGCCGCCTGGCAGCGCTGGCAATGGGAGACCCAGTTATCTGAAGATCCCTCCCCTCAATACAGCTTCGTGGCCGGTGTTCTGCGCAACGCTGCCGGAGACCATCTCCAAGGCATCAACCAGGTGGCCCGTCTCCGTTTTGATCCTGACCCTGAGGTGGCCGCCCTGCGCCAACGATCTGATTTCTGGCAAACCCTCTACCCTCTGCACTTCCATGACAGCGCCGACAACCAGGTGGGGGGGGATCCCTTCTCCCAGCAGGGCTTAGCGGAACAAGCTCAGGCCTTCAATCTCAATCCCCTGATCATGGCGGCTCTGATCCGGCAGGAGTCCCGTTTCGAGGCCGCTATCGTCTCCCGAGCTGGGGCTTTAGGGTTGATGCAGGTGATGCCCAGCACCGGGCAATGGATCGCGGGACAGGTGGGACTGCAGCAATACGAGCTGACCAATCCAGCGGATAATCTCTATCTGGGAGCCTGGTACCTGGACTATACCCACCGATCCTATCAGGAAAACTCCATGTTGGCTGTGGCTAGCTATAACGGCGGACCAGGCAATGTGGCCCAGTGGCTGGATCGATTTGGGTTCTCCGATCCCGATCAGTTCGTTGAACAGATCCCCTTCTCCGAGACCCGAGGTTATGTGAAAGCTGTCTTCGGAAATCACTGGAATTACTGGCAACTCTACACCTCTGAAGGTCAGGCCCTAGCCCGTCGTTCCAGCCTGTCCCAGGCCGTTAATGTTCAGGAATAATCAGGTCTCTCAGGAGAAATACGGCTGATCTTGAGGCCCATGGTTGCTCTGCATCTCTTGCTCAGGAAAGGGCAGGGTTCGATCATCATGAGCTAAACTTAGAAGCTAAAGTAGAGAGGGATGACGTTCCCGTGTTCGTACTACCTTCCACCTGTACTGGTCGATGCCTATGCCTCGCTCCCGCCCTCTTCCTCCCAAACAACCAACACAATTGGAAAAAGTGAGCCTCCGAGAACAAAGCGATCAGGCCCCAGAGCAACCCGCCAAAACCT
>CAYSEO010000354.1:0-4750 GCA_964429885.1 uncultured bacterium | reverse complement strand
CACTCCTTAGGAGCCCGAATCCCTACCCAATTCGACCCCAAAGGTCAGCCAGGATAGAGAACCCCCATCAGTGTATCTATAAGGATGGGATCATCGGTGAGAGTGAAGCCTTGGATCTGCTGGCTGCCAGCGGCAACCCCTGCTGTGGATAACCGATCTGATGGAACAGGTCCTGTGTTCTAGAGTGCAATGCAAGTGGGGTAAATCACATCGATCTCATGGATCTGTTCGATCATCACGCCCAACAGGTAGCTCGACGCTCTGCCCCTCTGGCCGATCGGATGCGGCCTCGCACCTTGGATGAGTTTATCGGTCAGGATCATCTGATCGCGCCGGGACGACTGCTACGCCGAGCCATTGAGGCAGATCAGCTCTCCTCGTTGATCTTCTCTGGACCTCCGGGCACCGGTAAGACCACCCTGGCTCAGATTATTGCCAACCGGACGCGGGCTCAGTTTCTCTCACTGAACGCCGTTCTAGCCGGGATCAAAGAGATCCGTGCTGCCATCGATCAAGCTCAGGAATCTTTCCGGCTCTATCAACAGCGCACGATCTTATTTGTGGATGAGGTGCATCGGTTCAATAAGTCTCAACAGGATGCCCTGTTGCCCTGGGTGGAGAAGGGCACGGTGCTCTTGATCGGGGCCACCACAGAGAATCCCTATTTTGAAGTCAATAAAGCCTTGGTTAGTCGATCCCGATTGTTTCAACTTAAATCGCTGACCGATTCTGATCTCAAACAGGTGATCGAACAGGCGTTAGTAGATCCAGAACGAGGTTATGGAGATCGTCGAGTGGTTCTAGATCCAAATGCTCGGGATCATCTGATCACAGTGGCCAATGGGGACGCTCGTTCTCTACTAAATGCCCTGGAGTTAGCAATCGAGACCACACCTCCAGATCCCCAAGGACAGATCCAGATCACGTTAGCTGTGGCTGAGGAATCGATCCAGCAGCGGGCTGTTCTTTACGATCGGGAAGGGGATGCCCATTTTGATACCATTAGCGCCTTTATTAAGAGCGTACGAGGATCGGATCCGGATGCAGCTTTATATTGGCTGGCTCGTATGATCTATGCCGGGGAGGATCCCCGCTTTATCTTACGCAGACTATTAATCCTGGCCAGTGAGGATATCGGATTAGCGGATCCTCAAGCGGTGGTTATCTTCAATGTCTGTGCCGCAGCTTTTGTTCGTATCGTATTGCCGGAGGGCAATTATCCCCTAGCTCAAGCGACTCTATATCTCGCCACAGCAGCCAAGTCCAATAGCGTCATGGGGTTCTTTGATGCTCTGAAGGCCGTAGAGGATCAGCAAGCCGAGGTGCCCAATCCCCTCAAGGATAACAAGCGCGATCAGCAGGGCTTTGGCCATGGAGCCGGTTATCGCTATCCCCATGCCTATCGAGATCATTGGGTGGCCCAACAATATCTGCCGGACACCCTACAGGGACAGGTGTTCTATCAACCCTCCAACCAGGGTTACGAGGATCAGATCCAACGGCGAGTCACACAGCGCCGCGAGGAACAATTGGCCGCTCTACAACAAGATCACACCTGGGATCTACCGGAGATCCTAACCGTCAGTCCTACGGATAAAACCCAGGATCGATGGCTACAGAGAGCGATCCAAAAGACTGGATCCCATTTGGGATCACTGCGAGATCAATTGTTTTCCCAAGCTCAGATCCGACGTCACGATCGGGTATTGGTCCTCAATGCTGGAGATGGAGTTTTGATCTGGGAGGCGATCCGAGCAACACCTGAGGGTGGGGTCTGGGGCTGGATCAAATCAGAAAAGGATTGGCTTTTCCTACAAGATCAAGCCCAAGGGTTATCTGATCTATCACAACCTCATCTCGTACAGGGATCTCTTAGATCCTGTCTTGACGATCTTGATCCCGATCTGCGCTTTGACCAGATCCTGGGGATCAATACCCTCTATCCATCTCCTGATCGAGCCGCCATCGTTAGATCCTTGAGAGATCGGCTATCTGATGCAGGCAGACTGATCTTAGCAGAACCGATCCCAAAGTTAGGTCAGAGACTCTATGATCTATTCGACCCCAATCTTGTAGATGCCGGTCTTAGACAAAACTGGATCAAGGCCGAGGAAAGCATCTACAAACAAACTAAAGATCCCTTTTCCCATTGGGATGAATCGGAGATCCAAACCTTATTCCCCACTCCACAATGGTCGATCCAGTTACAGCGATATACCCTAACAACCGAGATACTGATCACCTCTATTCTGATCCAGCGTTGGTTTACCCCCCAACCCGATCGTCTCTCCTATCAACAACATTTGGAGAAACATCTCACCTCAACCCAGATCCACCAGGTCAAAGCTTTGTTCGATCGCCATCTCCATGATCAGAGGGTGCAATGGCAAAGGATTTTCGTCCTGATCACTGCCAGCTGATCTCTTCACTCAAATCTCACCTTGTCATCAGATCTTGATTCCTTTTACATTGACGTTCGACTTCCAAAAGCGCTCGCTTCCGATCTTCTCCCCAACGATATCCCCCAATCCCACCATCTCCCCGCAGTACCCGATGACAGGGCACCAGAACCGCGATCCGATTCTTGCCACAGGCAGAAGCAGCCGCCCGAACTGCAGTGGGACGATCAACTCCGGAGGCAACCTGCCCATAGCTAACCACTTCTCCATCGGGGATGCTGAGCAAAAATTGCCAGACCTTGATCTGAAAAGCGGTGCCGCGCAGATCAACAGGGATATCCGGACGAGGTCCACCCTCAGAGAGATGTGCATCCAGAGCTTCGATCCAATGCTCTAAAAGGGTACTGTCTGTCGCCTGTGAGGATGTAAGTTCTGCCTTTGGGAACTCTGATCGGAGTTGATCGAGGAGCTCAGCCTCGGTCTCCCCAAACATCGCAAAGCAGACACCACGATCTGTCGTTGCCATCATCAAGAGCCCGATCATTGTGATCCGACAGGCAAAGGTGATCTGTTCCCCTGCTCCACCCTGCTGATAGGATCTGGGAGTCATACCAATGTGGTGAACGGCTTTCTCGTAAACTCGACTTGAAGAGCCATAGCCTGCTGCAAAGATCGCATCTGTCACATCATGGTCTCCCTTCAAAAGATCTTTGAATTTGTTGATTCGTATGGCATCCTGGTAAGCCTTCGGAGAAACGCCAAGCACTGATTTAAAAGCCTTCTGGAGGTAAGCAGGGGACAGCCCCTGTCGCTCGGCCAAATCTGCCAGCAACAGTTTCTGCTCCGCATGGGCCTCGATGTAGCGAGCCAACTCGATCATTTGGTGATCCTCCCTATTGAGATCATCAGGTTTGCAGCGCTTACAGGGTCGAAATCCAGCGGCTACGGCATCCTGACCATTCCAGAAAAAGCGCAAATGTTCAGGGCGAGGCAGACGGGCTGCACAGCCAGGTTGACAGTATATCCCTGTAGTGATCACGGCATAGAAGAAACGACCTGCATAAGACCGATCGCGGTTGGCGACGGCAGCACGCATCTCATCCTCAGTCAGTTGATGGGTGATTTCCATAGACCTATCTTAAGCCAAAGGCAGGCGGCGAAAACTCCGCTTCTTGTTGTTGAATTCGAGGACCATCGCAAGAAACGGATGGTGCTCTCCTTTGGGGTGCTTTACAGTCAGAAAAGTTTTATCAGAGGGAACAGATCCATGCAGCTTCACGGGAAGATCGCGATCATCACAGGGGCCAGCAGTGGGTCGGAGAGCTACACCATTGCCCTGGTGGAGACAGCGCTGTCCACTTATGGTGGCTTGGATATCGGGTTCAATAATGCCGGGATCTTGGGTGTGCATCGCACGTGCTGCCTTGTTTCTTGCTTCTGATGCCTCCAGTTTTGTCACCGGATCCGCTCTGCTCGTCGATGGCGGTAACTCCATCAATAAAATTTAATCTTGATGCATCTTAAGGGCATCTTCGTCCATCGGGGAGTCTTGATCTCATCTGCTAGTCCTCGATCAGTTCGCTCAAGCCCCGGTAACCTGTGATCAGCCGCGTGCCATCCTTGAGGATATGGATCTCGATCTGATCGCTAGCCCAGGTCAACTGATCTTCCAAAGCCGGATTGAAGATATGGATCCGTTGGTTCCGGGAGGACACCAGCGCATCGGGGGCATGGATCGCCAAGCTCTCCACAAACGGGCCATCGATCAACACATCCAACTGATCTAGGAGATCCTGAGATCCGGGCGGGGCTCCCTCAGATCTCAACTCGGCCAGGGTGTAACCACTGAAAGACATCACTGTCAAACCCGCCGCCTTCACCCGTCGCGCCAACTGGGCCAAAGCCTCCGCCTGCCAGAACGGTTCCCCCCCTGAAAGGGTCAGCCCCTGGTTACGAGGATTGCTCAGGATCTGATCCGCCAGCTCCTTCACAGAGATCCGTTGATTGTCCTCAAAAGACCAGGAGGCCGGATTGAAACAGCTAGGACACTGCCGCAAACAGCCCTGTACCCACACCACAGCCCGCACCCCAGGACCATTCACCTCCGACTCATCCACATAGCCCATCAGATTCAGGCGGGCCGATCCCGTCTCCGGCACCTGTGTCAGTCCTAGCGTCATGATCGTCACCTCCCAGAGTTAAGGTTAGGCCCATACTAACCAATCAAGTCCCGGATTCCCCTGCCACCTGTAACCACTCCTGGATCACTTGTGAGGACACAAATAAACTGATCTTTTCATTCCTTTGTGCCTCTAAAGATAACTTAATTGGGATCTCGGGACGTAAAAACC
>CAYSEO010000353.1:0-4856 GCA_964429885.1 uncultured bacterium | reverse complement strand
TTTCCTCCCCCGGCTCAAGCACGGGGGCTTCCAAACGTATCGGAGGTTACCGTGAGTGGGCGTGACCATTCACACTGAAAGGTAAACCTGTGCAGCAACAGCTGGAGTTGTAAGGAGTCAGTATCGTCAAACGTGGGCTTGAAAGTCACGGATCGCTTCTAGAACGGGACCGATTCAGGTGGTCTAACGAAAGTCGAGCTCCAGGACGACTTTACCATTGTCCCCAGGAGCGATTAGATGGAGGAAAGGATCTCCTCACGACTAGGCCCATGAAAGCGATCACTCTGCTCGGCTCCACCGGCTCCATCGGCACTCAGACCCTCGATCTGGTTGCTCAATATCCCGATCAGTTCCGGGTGGTGGGCCTCACCAGTCGTCGCAATGTGGATCTGCTGGCAGCTCAGGTGCGTCAGTTCCAGCCTCAGATCATCGCCATCGCCCAGCCCGAGCTGTTGCCTGAGTTACAGGAGCGCTTGCAAGGAGTGGATCCCATGCCCCAGATCCGGGCAGGTGAGGAAGGACTCTGTGATGTGGCCGCCTGTGGAGTATCCGATCTCGTCGTCGCTGGGTTCGTAGTCTGTGCCTGACTCTTGCCCACCCTGGCAGCGATCAAGGCCGGGAAATCCATCGCCATCGCTAATAAGGAGACCCTGGTGGCGGGGGGACCTGTGGTGTTGCCTTTGGTAGAGCAGCATGGGGTGAAACTGATCCCGGTGGACTCGGAACACTCAGCCATCTTTCAATGTCTACAGGGGGTTCCCGAGAAGGGCTTGCGCCGGATCCTACTGACCGCCTCAGGGGGATCGTTCCGAGATTGGCCCGTGGAGAAACTGGCGGAGGTGACCATCGCCGATGCCCTCAAACATCCCAACTGGGTGATGGGTCAAAAGATCACGATCGACTCCGCCACTCTGATGAACAAAGGCTTGGAGGTGATCGAGGCCCACTGGCTATTTGGCCTGGACTATGATCACATCGATATCGTCATCCATCCCCAGAGCATCATTCACTCCCTGATCGAGCTAGAGGATACCTCCATGCTGGCTCAGTTAGGCTGGCCAGATATGCATCTGCCCCTGTTGTATGGTCTCAGCTGGCCGGAGCGATTGAAGACCGACTGGGAACCTTTAGATCTGATCAAACTCGCCACCCTCACCTTCAAGGCCCCAGATCATCGCAAATATCCCTGTATGAATCTGGCCTATGCAGCGGGACGGACGGCGGGTACCCTGCCTGGGGTCTTGAATGCCGCCAATGAGGCAGCGGTGGAGTTGTTCTTAGAGGAGAAGATCACGTTTTTACAGATCCCACAATTGTTGGAGCAGGTGTGTGAGCGTCATGAGGTCAAGGCTCAACCCAATCTAGAGGAGATCCTGGCGGCGGATCGATGGGCACGGGCTGAGGTGCGTCAGTTGGCTCAAGCAACTCCTGTCAAGGTGTTGGCCTGATGGATCTGGGATTGCAAGGCAAACGGGCCTTGGTGCTGGCTGCCAGTCGGGGCTTGGGTTTTGCCAGCGCCATGGGGTTGGCTCAGGAAGGGGTGGATCTGGTGATCTGTAGCCGGGATCCAGAACGGATCGAGCAGGCTGCAGCACGGATCCGGCAAGCCACCGGGGTACAGGTTCATGCTCAGAGTGCCGATGTCAGTCAACCAGAGACAATGCAGGCTTTGGTGAATACCTGTGTGGATCGATTAGGGGGTTTAGAGATCGCGATCCACAATGCTGGCGGACCTCCTGCCGGGGGCTTTGCCACAATTCAGATCGATCAGTGGCAGCAAGCCATCCCACAAAACCTGATGAGCTTCGTCTATCTGGTCAAGGCCGTCGTCCCCGAGATGCGCAAGTCAGGCTATGGTCGGATCCTGGCCATCACCTCCTCCTCCATCAAGCAACCGATCCCTAACCTGGTACTCTCCAACGCCCTCCGCACGGGGATCCTGGGCTTAGCGAAGACCCTCTCCAAAGAGCTCGGGCCGGATCAGATCCTGGTCAACGTGATTGCTCCTGGTCGGATCTTGACAGAGAGAACCCAAGAACTGGATCGATCGGTAGCTGAACGCACAGGCAGAACCCCTGAGGAAGTACAACAGCAGACTATTTCTCGGATCCCGGTCGGGCGCTTAGGCAAACCGGAGGAACTGGCCAATTTAGTAACCTTTCTCTCTTCTGAGGCTGCCAGCTATATCACAGGTGCTGCGATCCAAGTGGATGGGGGATTGATCGATGCTTTGCAATGATGGGATAGGGTCAAAGGGTGATCTTAAATCCCTCTCTCCATCGTTTCATTTATGTCTTCAGATCTCAACCGCCATTCCCTCTCCCGTCAGATGGCTGATCAAGTAGATGGTCTCACCATTCAGATGGCCTCAGCCGCCCTAGATGCCTGTCTCGATCGGATCACCACCGCCATCGCCCAAGGGGGATCCGTTCGACTAGCCGGTTTCGGCACCTTCTCCAGTCGTCACCGCAAGCCCCGCACCACCCATCATCCTCGCACCCAAGCGATCATCGAGATCCCAGCCACCCGAGTGCCCACCTTCTCCCCCAGTCCCAAACTCCAACAACGCCTCCAGATCCATTCCTCTTCATCAGAGGAGTCCTTCTAGATCACACTGGCTAGATCCTCAAGACAATCGATAAACTGAAGTTTCTCTGCATTAGATCCTGCCATGGTCTACCCCGATCCCACTCAATCCCTACCCACCATGTATGATCTTCCCAGTGAAGATCCCAATGAGCCGGGTTTGCCAGATCTCTTTCACCTCGTCCAACCGGAACTGCTCCGACAGACCTGCCGCTCCCCACTCTGGTCTGCGGAACGGGTCTTTATCGCTGCGGATCTGAATGTCTATTATGATCTGGATCATCTCAACTGGTACAAGCGTCCCGACTGGTTTGTAGCGGTCGATGTGGATCAGCTCTACGAGGGTACCGAGCTGCGATTGAGTTATGTGATCTGGATCGAACGGGTTCCGCCTCTGGTGGTTGTGGAGCTGTTATCCCCTGGAACGGAGAGAGAGGATCTGGGTCGCACCTTGAGAAAGGCGGATGCTCCCCCGACCAAGTGGGAGATCTACGAAACGATCCTGAAAGTGCCCTACTATGTGGTCTATAACCGCTATCAGGATCAGCTGCGGGCTTTTCGATTGCAACAGGATCGCTATCAGGAGATCGATCTCGGAGAAGAAGGACTCTGGGTGCCTGAGCTAGGTCTGCGACTAAAGCTATGGCAGGGGACTTATCAAGAAGCAACCCGCCAGTGGCTGAGGTGGGAGACCGAGCAGGGGGAGATGATCTTGACCCCGGAAGAGCGATCGGAGCAGGAACAGCAACGAGCCAATCAAGCACAACAACGGGCCGAGCAAGCCCAGCAACAAGCTGAACAAGCCCAGCAACGAGCTGAACAAGAGCAACAACGAGCTGAACAAGCCCAGCAACGAGCTGAACAAGCCCAGCAACGAGTTGAGCAAGCCCAGCAACGAGTTGAGCAAGCCCAGCAACGAGCTGAACAAGAGCGACAACGAGCTGAGCAAGCTCAGCAACAAGTGGACCAAGAACGGCAACAGGCTGATCAAGCGCGACAACGAGCTGAACGACTGGCTGAGATGCTAAGACAGCTCAACATCGATCCAGATCACCTACCAGAATAGAGAAAAACTCAGATCTGGCAGGTCCTCCAGAGACGAACCACAGTTACACCTGTAAACCGGCCTCCGCCTGCACATAGTCCTTGATCTGCACGGGCACTGGCTTCACTCCCCAGATCTGATCACAGTATTCCTGGATCGATCGATCGGAGGAAAATCCTCCCATGCGAGCTGTGTTGAGGATCGACATACGAGTCCAATCCTCCTGATCTCCATAAGCCTGACTCACCTGAGCTTGGGCATCCACATAACTTTGATAGTCTGCTAACAACAGGAACGGATCCTGATTCAACAGATTATCCACTAAGGGCTTGAACAGATCCGTATCCCCATGGGAGAACAATCCAGAACCGATCAGATCGATCACCTCCTGCAACAGCGGATTGGACTGATAGATCTCCAGCGGATGATAGCCTTCTGACCGGAGCTGAGTCACTTGATCAGAAGTTAAACCGAACAGGAAGAAATTCTCCGCCCCCACAGCTTCTCGGATCTCCACATTCGCTCCGTCTAAAGTCCCAATGGTCAAGGCTCCGTTCAAAGAGAATTTCATATTTCCAGTCCCAGAAGCCTCCTTCCCCGCAGTCGAGATCTGTTCTGAAAGCTCAGCCGCAGGGTAGACAGGCTGGCTGTTGGTGACATTGTAATCTGGCAGAAAAGCTATCTTGATCCGATCGGCTACCACAGGATCAGAATGGATTACCTCCCCGACGGAATTGATCAACTTGATGATCAGCTTGGCCATGAAATAACCCGGAGCTGCCTTACCCCCAAAGATAAACGTCCGAGGCACGATCGCCAGATTGGGATTGGCTTTGATCTGGGCATAGAGGGAGATGATGTGCAAGGCATTCAGATGCTGACGTTTGTACTCATGGATCCGCTTGACCTGAATATCGAACAAAGAATCCGGATCCACAGAGATTCCACACCGATCCTGAATCCGCTGGGCCAGATCGGCCTTATTACCACGCTTCACCTGTCGCCACTCGGATCGAAAAGCTCCCTCTTCCGCCAAAGGTTCTAGCTCCCGCAACAGATCCAACTGGCGGATCCAATCCTCCCCGACCTGCTCTGAGATCAGCTGGGTCAGACGAGGGTTACTCAACACCATCCAACGGCGAGGGGTGACCCCATTGGTGACTTTCTTGAACTGCTCAGGCCAGATCTCGTACAGATCCCGTAACACCGTCTGGTTCATCAGCTC
>CAYSEO010000352.1:0-4861 GCA_964429885.1 uncultured bacterium | reverse complement strand
TGCTGCAGGGCATGCCCGGTAACTGGATCGAGAGAGCCCAAGCTAAGACAACGGATTGGCAACAACAAGTCGATCCGGTCAGTCTGTTTAGCGGTGGGGGGAGTGCTCTGGCCCCGGGTCTGATGGCGAAGTACGAAGGACAACTGGGCGGACAAGCTAACCTCAGCCATGTGCGGGTGCATCAAGGATCCCATGTGGATAACCATCTGTCCAGAGCTGGACTCCAAGGTCTCACGGATGGAGTGAATGTGGCGGTCTCCAGTCAAGCTCAGCCCAAGACCCTGGAGCATGAGTTGGGTCATGTGGTGCAGCGTCAGATGGATGGGTTCCAGCTCTCAGAAGGATCCCGCAGCCACTATGAGCGAGATGCCGATCAGATCGCCAACCAGCTCAGTTCTGGACAACCGGTGCAGGGATTACAGGCTAAATGCACTGAGTGCGCTGCCGAGGAGGACAAGGAGCTGCAGACCAAGCCCATGCCAGGCCCGATCTCCGCTAGCCCCGCCGTAGGTCAGGGACAGTTGCAGGCCCTCTCCCTGCCTCAATGGATGAAAAACATCCCAGGCTGTACCTTTAGTCCAGACATGTTGGGGCTGTTAGGATCTAGTCTGAGTATGGCCGCTAGCTGTTTCTTGACCGCCAAACTGTGGGCGGTGGCGGTGGGCAGTTCTCCAACTGTCGTTGGCCCGGCTATCTTAGGAGTGGGAGCGACGGTCGCTGGGATCAAGTGCATCGCGGACTCGCTTAAGTTTGCCGATAAGGTGGTCAAGTATGTCCAATGCATCATTCGGGATCCCGAACAGGATGCTCAGACGATTCAGGAAGCTGAGAATGCGGAACAGCGCATGCTCCAAACCATCGAGATGATGGAGAACCGCCTGAATCAAATGGAAACTGAGATCGATCAGATGGAGCAACAGAACAACACCCAGCAGCAGGAGATCCAGCGCCTACGCCAGGAATTACGGCAGGCTCAGCAAGCAGCTCAACAGGCTCAGCAAAACCCCTAGGTTGCACTCGGTTGCAGAATGGCCCTTCGTCCAGGCAGGGGGAAGGGTCTTTCTCTAGGAGCTATGTTAGGGTCGAGCGAGGGGTGGAATTCTACTGGTACAGCAACAATGTCACAAAGAACCATGAACCTATTCCTGGCCACAATGCTGATTGCTATGACTGCGGTTGCCTTCATTTCTCGTTGGGAGAAAAGTCAAGCTCAGCAGCGCTTGGCGGAGCTGGCGGATCGAACTCAAGAACAATGGGTACGCTTGGAGAAACTAGAGCAACAGAAGCAGGAACTGGAGGAAAGCTTGGATCAGAAAGTGATTCAGATTCAGTCCTTAAAAGAGCAGCTCAAAGATCTTCAACAACAGTAGATCTGATCTCAGGGGGGAGTGAGTATGTCTGCCCAAGTGGAGCAGGAGAGGGAGGTGACCTCTCTTGATCCAGCACAACAGTGGCGGGTTGAGAATCTGATCCGGCTTTCCATGCGGGTCACGTTGATCCGTAGTTGGCTGGAGTACTACCTGGCCTTGGCTCAGGGAGAAGCCGCGACGCCTCCGCTCAGCTCCCCCTTGGAGGCAGAAGATGGTCTGGATCCCCCGGCTCTGATCCATCTCAGTCACAGGTTGGGACTATCCCGATTTGAGCAACAGATCTTGATCCTAGTGTTGGCCACGGAATTGGATCCCCAGGTGGGTCAGCTCTGTGCCCAGGTTCAGGGGAACACCGCTCTCCCCTTTCCCACCCCTCATTTGGCGACCAAGATTCTGCCGGGAGCTCAGTGGGGAGCCTTTCTACCGGACTCTCCCCTGATCTATTGGGAGTTGATCCGTCTGGATCTCAGTCCTACGTTTACCCTCAGTCCCCTGAGAATAGATCCCTGTCTGTTGCTCTATCTGATGGGGGAACCCTTCCGGGATGGACAATTACAGGAGCTGATCCAGCCTTTACCGTTGACTCGTTTCCAGCAACTTCCCTCCTCTCATCAACAGATCGTTCAACAGATCCAAAGTCTGTGGTTGAGTGCGCAACCGACCCCCAATGGGCTGCCGATCATCCAGATCTGTAGTCGGGAATTCTCCTCTACTCAAACCCTCCTATCGGAGACCTGTGCCCAATTGCAAAGACCGCTCTATGCTCTTTCCCTGGCCAAACTCATGGCCATGTCCGGCCCGATCACAGATAGCAGCAGAGTGTTGGGGATCTTGAGACGATGGGAGCGTATGGCTCAGTTGACGGGAGCGATCCTGATATTGGATGGCTATGGTTTCACCCCAGAAGGTGCACAAGCCCAGTTATTTCAGCAGATCGTCTTCTTCCTCCGTAACCCTGTTGTTCTAGCCACCCCCAGTAAATTTTTCCTGCGAGATCGACAGGTGATCACCCTCGACGTTCCAGATCTCAATCCTGTGGAGCAGCAGAGTGTCTGGAGCCATTATCTCGGACCATTGGCCTCTCCTTTAGGCACCCATGTAGAGCAGCTCACCGCCCACTTTAATCTCAACGGCACCGCCATTGCCGCCATCTGTCAGCAGGTGCGAGCTCAGATTCCAGAACGGCAACCGTCCGATCTGCAGCCCACTGATCTCTTTCATCACATCTGGCAAACCAGTCGAGAACAGGCTCGTCCCCGTCTGGATGTCCTGGCCCAACGCATTGAGACTCAACTCTCCTGGCAAGATCTGATCTTACCGGAATCTCAGCTCAGTACCCTGCAAACGATCATTGCCCATACTCAACAGCGGGCTAAAGTCTATCAAACCTGGGGATGGCGCAAGCGCAGTGTCCGGGGCTTAGGGATCAGTGCCCTATTTCATGGCCAAAGTGGCACCGGCAAAACCACAGCAGCGGAGATCATTGCCAAGGAATTGAATTTGGATCTCTACCGGGTGGATCTGAGCGCGGTGGTGAGTAAATACATTGGTGAGACGGAGAAGAACCTCTCCCAGATCTTTAATGCCGCAGAGGCCGGGGGCGTGGTCTTGCTGTTTGATGAGGCGGATGCTCTGTTTGGCAAACGGGGTGAAGTCAAAGAGGCTCGGGATCGATATGCCAATCAGGAGGTCAGCTATCTATTGCAGCGGATGGAGGCCTATAGTGGGTTAGCGATCTTGACGACGAATTTGAAATCCTCTATGGATAAAGCCTTCGAGCGTCGCCTCCGGTTCGTGGTGGAATTCCCCTTTCCCGATACCCTGCAGCGAGAGCAATTGTGGCGGCGAGTCTTTCCTGCGGATACTCCAGTGGAGGATCTCGATTATGCTCGCTTAGCCAAGCTGAACGTTTCCGGAGGGGTGATCCGCAACATTGCCTTAGGGGCCACCTTTATTGCAGCAGAAGCCAACGAGCCTGTGGGCATGCATCACTTGGTTCTGGCTGCCCGCACGGAGGGAGTCAAGGGAAATATCACTCAGGTGATCGAGGCCGGGATCAAAGGGTGGATCCGTAACCCTGCCTGATGGAATCGCCTGCTTTGATCCAGACCTGATCTAATGTGGATCCAGAATCTATCTCACTCAATGGGGACGTTGGTTGGGCCTTGTTGAGGATTGACACGTCCGGCGTTGAAGTTGGTCAGAAAGGTATCCGCATCTCGCAGACTAAACACCAACCGATCACAGGGCACCTGCAACCCTAACGGTCCCAACAGGGAGATAAACAACCGTCGCTCCTGCAGCACTGGGATCGCGATCACCTTCTCCAGACTGGTGATGACCGCCACCGTCCCCTGAAAGTCCGTGCGCACACCGAGACCGTTGTACCATTCCCAGGAGATCAGCTCCCCCCGTCCCAGATCGCTGAGGGGAAAGCTCTCATCAAAGAGCGTACTCTCCTTAACGATCAACCGATCCGAGGTCAGCTCCACATAGGAGTTCTCCTCCGTGATATTAAGTAGGGGAAAGGCCAGGCTGCTGAGAGGATCCTGGGAGATCTGCATAGGGTAGCGCATGGGACAGAGACAAGAGACGATACACCATGACCATACCTTAAGCCCGAGCTGATCCCCAGAGATCGGCTGTAGGTTGTTCTGTGTTTAGAGCTGATCTGGCCAAGAGAAGCTGCCGAAATCCCCCTGCTCAGCCCCACCATGACAATCGATGCAGCCGTTGACCTGGATCGTGAGAGGAAACTCTACATCGGGGTGCAGGGCTCGAAACGGGCGGGAGTTCGCCAGACGGATGGGCATCTCCTCCCGCTCTAGTAAAGGCCGAGAGTTATCCCGGAGGTACTCCCAGGCCAGCTGTAGGGTTGTCCCTGTCGGTAAGGGGATCTGCTGACCATAATGATCGGGATTCTGCAACAGCATCTGCCAAGACTGGGTGGGCATGACGGAGGCCGGTAAAGCCACATGACAGGTGCCACAGTGGCGAACGTAAGATCCTTGCTCCAATTGGTCCTGAGTCAAAGAGGGTCCGGACTCCTCCTGAGCCGCTAGCTGCCAGCCCCCCGCCCAACTGAGCAGGAATACCAGCACCCAGATCCATATCCGTCGTCCTCGCTTCACTGATCTGATCTCCTCAGCACCATCACGCTCCCTAACGATTAAAAACGATCCCTGAGAGAGGATGCCAGGGGCAATGAATCAGAGCTGCACAGCTGCTGATAGTTGAGGATGCGGAACCGGGGACTTGAACCCCGAAGGCATTGCTGCCACTAGAACCTGAATCTAGCGCGTCTACCATTCCGCCAGTTCCGCATGGGTCGCGATCTACAAGTATCGGGTAAGCCCCCAGTGATGTCAACCCCCAGTTCATCATAGGGTCTGAGAGTAAGGATCAGGCCCAGAGGAGCTTGTGCCAAGTTCCAAGGTATTGCAGTCAAAAAATCTTTGATTTCATAGCCGTCCTTGCTCCGCCAACCGATC
>CAYSEO010000351.1:0-4888 GCA_964429885.1 uncultured bacterium | reverse complement strand
CATGTTCAGAGCTTGACCCCATGATCAAGCCCGCCACCAATACTTTATCTAGGGACCATGCAAGCGACTCTCCACTGGCGCTCCCGACTGGAACCGATCCTGATCTCCTGCGGGGCGTTGCTTGTCTCTCTGCTGATCTTTGGGGTGTTCTGTCTGCTGGCTGGGGTCAACCCGGTCGCCGTCTATGGCTCCATCTATAAAGCGGCCTTCGGCAGCTGGTTCTCGATCCAGAATACGTTAGTGAGAGCAGCTCCGTTGATGTTGGCCTCCCTCTGTACGATCCTGCCCGCCCGCCTGGGGTTAGTGGTAATCGGGAATGAAGGGGCCATCGTGATCGGTGGTGTGGGGGCGGTGGCCCTGGGTTTGGCAGTGTCTGGATCCATAGCTTCACCTCTGGTAGTGGTGTTAATGGCCTTGGCGGGCATGATCTCGGGGGGATTGTGGATCATGGCAGTGGGGGCACTGCGAGTCTATCGAGGTGTGAATGAGACCATCAGTAGCTTGTTGATGAACTATCTGGCCATCGCCCTGTTGAACCATCTGGTGGGGGGGCCAATGCGGGATCCCAGTAGCCTCAATAAGCCCTCTAGTTTCCCGATCCCAGAGATGGATATGTTGGGCAATCTGCCGGGGACACGGGTGCACTTTGGTCTGGTCTATGGCATCATCGCCTGCATCATCACCTTTGTCTTGATCCAGCGGACCACTCTGGGGTTCTCGATCCGGACGGTGGGGGGCAATCCCAAAGTGGCCAAGATGGTAGGGCTAGCGGTGGGCAAGTTGACCCTATTGATCACCTTTCTGGCCGGATCCTGTGCTGGTCTAGCAGGCATGGTGGAGGTAGCGGCGGTCCATGGTCGGGCCAATGAGTCCCTCAATGCCAACTATGGCTATAGCGGCATCCTGGTGGCGTTCATTGCTAGGCAGAATCCAGCGGTGGCGGTCCTGATGTCGATCCTGCTAGGAGGGATCCTGGCCAGTGGGGGGATCCTACAACGATCCCATCAGTTGCCGGATGCGACAGTATTGGTGTTTCAGGGGATCGTGTTTCTGGTGATCCTCTACAGCGAGTCTTTGTACGGCAAATTTGCGTTTTTCCAGGACAGAATCGAGGAGGACAACAGTGGCGACGGAAGCATTGGGTTGGTGGGGAGTACCGTTGGCGGTGGTGGCGGGAACGTTGCGGGGTAGCGCGCCGTTTCTGTTTGTCAGTTTGGGTGAATGTCTGACGGAGAAAAGCGGCAAGATCAATCTGGGTCTAGAGGGGACTTTATTGATGGGGGCGATGAGCGCCTATGCCATCTCCTACCTGACTCAGGGGACGTTAGGAGATCTGTTGGCTCCCTGGTGTGGGGTTCTGGTCGCTGGGATCGCGGGCACGATCTTAGGAGCGATTCATGCCTGGCTAGCGCAACAACCTCGGGTCAATGATGTAGCTGTGGGCATCGCCATGATCATCTTCGGCAGCGGCATGGCCTTCTACCTGGGTAAACCCTACATCCAACCTGTGGCCCCGCAGTTACCGGCATTTGAGTTGGGTAATTGGAGCGATCTACCTCAGGTTCAGGCCGCGTTGAAGGTCAGTCCTCTGTTTATCCTGGGGGTGCTCTTGGCCTTTGTCATGCAGCGGTTTTTTCGATCTACCAAATGGGGCTTATTCATTCGGGCTGTGGGGGATAACCCAGAGGCAGCACGGGCCATGGGTATCTCGGTGCAGCAGGTGCGGGCGCTGTCGATCATGGCGGGCAGTTTTCTAGCGGGGATCGGGGGAGCCTATCTGTCGCTATATTATCCAGGTAGCTGGACGGAGCGGATCTCCAGTGGACAGGGGTTGATGGCGGTGGCTCTGGTGATCTTCGCCCGGTGGAATCCTGTGCAGTGTTTGCTGGCAGCCTTATTATTCGGTGGGGCTCAGGCGATCGGGCCAGCCTTACAATCGGTAGGAGTCCAGTCCAATTACTATCTGTGGAATGCCGCTCCCTACATCCTGACTCTGGCGGTGATGATCGTGACTAGCTCACCGAAGCGCACCCTAGGAGGAATGCCTGGAGCACTGGGTACAGGGAAATAGAGCTGAGTCCCCTGCTGAGATCTTGAGGGTGATCCGCTGCTGGAAGAAGCCTTACTATAACAATGGGTGATTCATATCTTTTTCTGAAAGAATAGGTTGCCCGATCGGCCAAGAAATCGACAGCTTCGGATCATTCCATCTCAAACCTCGGCCAGCCCTTGGTGTATAGAACTCGGACATCTGATACAACACTTCTGTATTGTCCACAAGGGTCTGAAACCCGTGGGCAAGACCCGATGGAATGTAGACAGATTGGTAGTTGGATCCTGATAGCTCGACACCGATCCAACGTAGGTATGTTGCTGAATCCTGCCTGATATCTACGATGACATCGAAGATACTACCTTTAGTGCATCTTACTAACTTATCTTCTCCAAAGGGAGGGGCTTGGAAGTGAAGTCCCCTCAGGGTTCCTGCAGTATTATTAAAGGAGATGTTACATTGTACAAGGGTAGGATTAAGCCCATGCTCCTCAAACTCTCGCTGACACCAAGATCTAGCGAAGAATCCTCTACTATCCGTTAACTTCTCCAACGAGATCAAAAAAACTCCCGGCAACTTCGTCTCCTCAAAGATCATGGCTCCACCATAACGTCAGGGATTGGAATAATAAACTTACCGCCTCTCTCTCGATATTCTGTCTGCTGGCTCATGATCTCATCTTTGATATTCCAAGTCAAGAGTAAGACATAGTCAGGCATCCTTTCAAGCAAACTCTCTGTTGGCAGGATCGGTAGATGTAAACCAGGGGTATAGAGTCCCTGTTTTACCGGGCTGCGATCGACAACAAAATCAATCAGATCCCTTGATAGTTGATAATAGTTCATCAAGGTACTCCCCTTTGCAGAAGCCCCGTATGCAGCTATGGACTGATTCTCCTGCTTTATTCGTCTGAGCAGATCTACCGTTTCCTGCCTCAGGGTCTTGACTTGCTCAGCAAACTCTCGATAGAACTCAATTCCATCCAGTCCTTGATTGACTTCCAATGATAGCAAGTTTGTCAGTGAATCCGATCTCTCTGGTGGTTGGGTCTTGATCCAGAGCCGGATGGAGCCACCATGAATAGCAAGTCTTTCAATGTCCCAAATAAAGAGACTATGACGTTGTAATAAGCGATTCAGGGAGGAGATAGAGAAATAAAAGATATGCTCGTGATAGATGGTATCAAACTCCCTCTTCTCTACCAGATCCAATAGGTAAGGTACTTCGATGATGATAGTGCCAGTATCCTTGATCAACCGACTTAAACCTGAGACAAAGTCATTTAGGTGAGCTGCATGAGCAAGCACATTAAGTCCGTGAATCACATCAGCTTGAGTGCCTTCCTGAGCCAGCTTCTTGGCAAGATCCTCGCTAAAGAAATCAACAATAGTGGGGATGCCATGGTTTTTCACTGCCGCTTGTGCGACATTCGCTGCTGGCTCAATCCCAAGTGTTCTGATCCCTGCTACTTGATAGTATTGCAGCAAGTAACCATCATTGCTAGCGATGTCGACAACTAAGCTTTCTGAGGACAATGAAAGCCTCTCACATACTGTTTGGGCGAGTGCCTGACAATGGGCCAGCATTGTGTCTGAGTAGGATGTGAAATAGACATAGTCTGAGAATAGAGTTGCTGGAGGAATGGTCTTGCTCAGTTGACAAAGGCTACAATTGTGACAGAAGAGTAGCTCTAGATCAAACTTAGGTTCTACCTCACTCAGCTGTTCCCGCGATAGAAGTCTATTGGCAAGAGGGGTTTGCCCCAGATCAAGGATCTGGCTCAGTTCGTCACTACCACAGGAACGACAGG
This sequence comes from uncultured bacterium, assembly GCA_964429885.1. Lineage (GTDB taxonomy): Bacteria > Cyanobacteriota > Cyanobacteriia > Thermostichales > Thermostichaceae > CAYSEO01. Next base: position 1,025 of record CAYSEO010000351.1, on the reverse strand, counting down.
TAAACACAGTCGGTTCTGTCATTGATCCGTCCTCACACTCAGAAAACTCCTGTACCACTCTATCGTATGATCGAGACCCAGCTCTAATGTGAACTTAGGTTTCCATCCTAGTCTAGTCCTGGCTTTATGAGCACTGAGGCACTGTCTGCGGATCTCATGGCTGACCTCATTATTGATAACAGGATTCAGATCTGATCCCATTTTGCTTAAGATCCGCTTGACCATATCTATGGCAGTGATCTCAATCTCATAAGAGAAATTAAAGGCCTCCCCCCTGAGGTGAGGATCTACTGAAATCGCCTCGGCGAGAAGTAGATAGGCTTCCACTCCATCCTCAACATAAAAATAATCTCTCACGAACAACCCATCAGAGCGAATGATCGGTGGTTCCCCCTTGAGTATCGACCGAATCGTTCCGGGGATTAATCGACTCCAATTGAGATCACCACCGCCAAAGAAGTTTCCACAGCGAGTGATCACAACACCTTGATCGTAGGTTAGGGCGTAGGATCTAGCTAGCAGGTCCGCACAAGATTTACTGACGTCATAAGGATGCACCCCTTGTAAAGACATATCCTCATGATAGGGAAGCTGGGTATGCTCCCCATAGGCTTTATCTGATGAGGCTACAATGACTTCCTTAACTTGAGGACTTCTGCGACAGGCCTCAAGCAAACTCCAGGTTCCAGCTATGTTTGATTCAAACGTTGAGATTGGATTCCTGTTTGCTACTCCAACAATGGTTTGGGCAGCGAGATGAAATACTGTGTTGATCTCATATTCTCCCAGTATTCTCTCAAGTAAACTCTGATCTCGAATATCTCCTCTGGCAATGCTAACACTAGACAGAACTTGATCAGATCTAACTAGATCACTTTGGGGGACCAAATCCCTGAGCAGACAAACAATGGAAGCATCGAGTTCGATGAGTTTCTTAACCAACCATCCCCCTACCAACCCAGATCCCCCTGTAACTAGCGAAGGTCGGTTACGCCAAAAAAACTGGCGGCGAGATGCTAACTCCA
>CAYSEO010000350.1:0-4900 GCA_964429885.1 uncultured bacterium | reverse complement strand
GAGAACACATAGAGGGATCCGGTTCGGGCACAAGATCAGATAGCGGCTTCTGATCCTTTCACACTCCCTAGACTACCCCAGAGGCTGAGGGAGGGAGACAGTCACCAGTGGGGTGGACCAGGGCAGATCGGCCATGCCTGACAAGCCCACCTCCGTTAACACACTAGACCAGGTGCTCTGCCAGACCGGATCAGTGGGATCTTGTTGTCTCAATTGGGCCACCGCAGCCAGGGTGTCGTACCATAACCCGGCCTTAGCCAATAGAGCTGGAGACTCCGCTAAAGTCGACGCCTGCAATTGGGTCTGTAGATCCGGATCGGGGGACACTCGTCTCACCCAGGCATCCACCACCACATCCCCGGAGCGAGCCTGGGGATCACAGACCAGGGAGAGATACCAGTGATAGTTCTTACCGACCTCCAGCGCCGGGGTCTCGGGGGGCAGGGTGATGCCGGAGATCTCTGCCTGGTCTCGTCCAGAGAAGCTGCGTTGGAATACTATTTTCTCTTCCTCAGTATTGATATTGAAGATCAAGGTTTTATCCGCAACCCCTGGGGCCACCCATAAGATCGTGGGGTGATCCCGCATCGTGCGACCCACATGCTCATCAGAGATGATCGCGACCAGGGGGGGATTGTAGATCGCTTGACCACAGCCTCGGGATCCGCCTCCCTCTCGGTTACCGGGCATACCGCGATCGGGGGGAATGTAAACGACTGGGGGTTGGGTAGGGGTGGGATCAATGGGAGCAGGGGTAGGCTGATCCTGGGCTAGTCCGCCGTAACTGAAGAAGATCACAGCACTGATCAGACCGCCGAGTAGAAGCATCAGCCAGGATAGGGGTCTAAGTAATGGGACAGGGGTCATCTGGCCTTCTCCTGAATGGGTTTATCGAGGGGTTAAATGAACAGGGAGAACTCTGCAAGGGATAACATCATCTCGATCAAGACAGGGGTTATCGTTATTGGCTTATCCCATACTCTAGTCGATCTGCTACGGGAAGATCCTGCGACTTTACAACGGCAGATCATGAACAGACACAGCAGAATGAGTGCCAGTGGATCTCACCAGCACCCAAAAGGTTTAAGATGGTTTGTCTAAATGATGGTGACGCTTTGTGATCTCAGGTTGGGCACAGCTCGGATCAGCTCAGCTTCGGGCAGATCACCCCATAGCCCCCATGGTTCCGTTCATAGATCACATTGATCTCGCCAGTTTGTTGATTCAGAAAGACGAAAAAGTCATGATCCACCAGCTCCAGCTGATGTAACGCCTCCTTTACCGTCATGGGAGGCATGGCGAAATATTTCATGCGCACCACCTCTGCGGGCAGCTCGGGCTGGCGATTCGGATCGGGAGGTTCGACGGGGGCCTGTTCTCCCACCACGACCGAGGTCTTGGGGGTGTGTTTGGTGCGGCTGACCCCATGCCGTTCTTTGAACTTGCGCAGCTGACGAGTCAGTTTGGCGGCTACCTTATCGATGCTGGCGTACATGTTCTCCGTGCTCTCCTCCGCCCGGATCACAGTACCGTTGGCATAGAGGGTGACCTCTGCGGATTGGCTGTGACTGATGCGAGGATTGCGCTCCACGGACAAACTGACATCAACTTCACTGGTGATCTGGGCAAAGTGGTTCACTGCCTTTTCAATCTTCTCGTTCACATAGCCGCGAATGGCATCGGTGATCTCAATGTTTTTACCCTGAATCACAAGCTTGGTCATAGGGCCTCCCCGTCACGAGTGTCTGACTGTTCAGGTTGACCTCTGGGATCGGTCGCAGGTCTCATCCGGATGCCGCAGGATCGGTGGCTGGAGATCAACACGGCCATGGCTGTGAGCCCGTTCCCGACTGCCTTTGAGGTTAAATACAAGTTAACACCCCCCTCCCAAGCTGAGTGCTGCCCGACACATATCTTTAGGTTGATCGAGGGGGTTTGAGCGCGAATTACTGGAAATCTTATGATTTAAGATCAAGGCTTTGTGTTAAAATTCGTGTCGAGATTCTCGGATCCAGAGGGTGGTAGTCTGAGGAATTGAAGTGATCCCTGGGGAGCCCGAACTGTGCAGCCATCGGATAGTGATCTCTGGTCTCTGAATCCCCGATTACTAGCAGCGGAGCGATCTCTAGGGGAGACCTTTGCTCAGATCGATCAACGGGTGCGATGGAATATCGCGCGGGTATTGCGGGCCTTTCAAGATCAGCGGGTGGGAGCGCATCACTTTGCCGGGGTGTCGGGCTATGGACATGGGGATCTGGGGCGGCAGGTTTTGGATCAGGTGTTTGCTCAGGTGATGGGGGCGGAGGCGGCGGTGGTGCGGCTGCAGCTGGTGTCGGGGACCCATGCGATCGCCTGTGCTCTGTTTGGGATCCTCCGTCCAGGGGATGAAGTATTGGCGGTGGCGGGTCCTCCCTACGACACATTGGAGGAGGTGATCGGCTTACGGGGACAAGGACAGGGATCGCTGCAGGATTTTGGGGTGGGGTATCGACAGATCGATCTAACCCCGGAGGGGGAGCTGGATTGGCAGGCTCTGGGGAGTGCAGTAGGTGCCAAAACCAAGGTAGTGCATATTCAACGCTCCTGTGGCTACGATTGGCGGCCTAGTCTCTCGATCGACACTCTGGCTCGATTGATCGAAGTGATCAAGGCTCAGAATCCACAGGTGATCTGTTTTGTGGACAACTGTTATGGGGAGTTTGTGGAGGAGCGGGAGCCCACCCATGTGGGAGCGGATCTGATGGCGGGATCGTTGATCAAGAATCCAGGGGGCACTCTGGCGCCAACGGGGGGGTATCTGGCGGGTCAGCAGATCTATGTGGAGCAGGCGGCTTGCCGATTAACGGCACCTGGGATCGGCTCGGAGGGAGGCACAACCTTTGATCTGAGTCGATTACTTTTTCAAGGGCTGTTTCTTGCCCCTCAAGTGGTGGGGGAGGCGGTCAAGATCGGTCACCTAGCGGCTCAGGTGTTTCAAGATCTGGGTTATCCTGTGTCTCCCCAACCTCGGATCCCCCGGACGGATGTGATCCAGGCGATTCAATTGGGATCATCAGCGCGATTGCAGGCGTTTTGTCGGGCGATCCAGACCTGGTCTCCCATTGATGCCTATGTCAAGCCGGTGCCGGAGGTGGTGCCGGGCTATGGGGATGCGGTGGTGATGGCGGGGGGGACGTTTGTGGAGGGGAGCACTCTGGAGCTGTCTGCGGATGGACCGTTGCGGGAGCCGTTTATCGCGTATCTGCAGGGGGGCACCCATCTGGGTCATGGGGTGTTGGCACTACAGGCTGCGATCCAGGCCCTAGAAGATCTGTGAGGGATCCCTCTAGGCTTACTCTAAAGAGAGGTAGCAGGGGTGGATCCGGTGCATGGACAAGTTCGACAGCATCAGGGCCTTTATTCAGGTGGTGGATGCCAGGGGATTTGCGGCGGCGGCCCGCCAGATGGGCATGACCCGGTCGGCGGTGAACAAGTTGGTTCAAAATCTAGAGGTGGATCTGGGGGCGCAGTTGTTGCGGCGCAGTACCCGTAAGGTGTCGGTGACGGAGACGGGGTTGGTGTTCTATGAGCGATGTGTGCAGGTGTTAGCAGATCTGGAGGAGGCAGAACAGGAGGTCAGTCAGTTGCAGGCGGAGCCTCGGGGTACGTTAAAGATCAATGCGCCTATGTCCTTTGGTACCCTGCATTTGGCCCCAGCTTTGGCGGAGTTCATGGCCTGCTATCCTCGCTTGCGAGTGCAGTTGATGTTGAACGATCGGTTTGTGGATCCGTTGGAGGAGGGATTTGATATCACGATCCGGATCGCGGAGATCGCTCCCAGTGCCAGTTTGAAGGTACATCCATTGTTACCGGCCCCTCGGGTGTTGTGTGCTGCCCCGGATTATCTGCAGCAGCAGGGATCCCCAACTCATCCCAGCGATCTACGTCACCATAGCTGTTTGCACTACGACTATCTGGCTACGGGCGGAGTTTGGCGACTACAGGGTCCCGATGGGGATCAGACAGTGAGAGTGGAGGGGGTGCTGTGTTCTAACAATGCGGAGGTGTTGAAGGTGGCTGCGATGCAGGGGTTGGGGATCGCCATGATCCCCACGTTTATCGCCCAACAAGAGCTGGCCCAAGGAAAACTCCAGATCGTTCTACCCGCCTATCATCCCCCTGAGATCTGGGTGTGTATGATCTACCCTCCCAGTCGCCATCTATCCATCAAGATCCGGTTGTTTCGGGAGTTTATCCAGGATTACCTGAGCCAGCAGGATCGGTTGGGTGGATCTGGCTTAGGTTAAGGTGTTCGAAAAGCATGCCGAGGTAGAACCATTAACCAATCCTGGCAGGGATCTATTGTGATGACAAACTGACTTATCAGAATCTCTAGGGAACCTCATCCTCGGGATAAACCCAGGTTTCGGGAAGCTCTGTTCTCTGATCTGAGTCTGGATCAAGATTGACGAAATCAAACAGGTTACGATCTGCAAGGTGAGCGGGCACCACTGTCTGCAGGCTATGGAAAAGACTATTAACTCGGCCTGGATTCTCCCGTTCCCAGGTCTGTAACATCTGTTTGATCTGGACCCGCTGCAGGTTGTCCTGAGAGCCGCAGAGCTTGCAGGGAATGATCGGGAACTCACGGGCTTTGGCGTAGCGCTCAATATCTGCCTCGGGGCAGTAGGCTAGGGGTCGGATCACCACATTCTGTCGATCGTCACTCAGAAACTTAGGGGCCATCGCCTTCAATTGCCCCCGATGAAACATATTCAAAAACAACGTCTCGACGATATCATCCCGGTGATGCCCCAAGGCGATCTTAGTGATCCCTTCCTCCTTTGCCACTCGATAGAGAACTCCTCGCCGCAGTCGAGAGCAGAGACTACACAGGGTCTTGCCCTCGGGAATGATCCGT
>CAYSEO010000349.1:0-4965 GCA_964429885.1 uncultured bacterium | reverse complement strand
GCTCTACGGCAAAGTGAGGAGCACTTCCGACAGATCTTTGAGCTGGCTCCCAATGGCATGGCCATTCTCAGCCTCTCGGGGCAGCTGTTGCGGGTGAACGGGGCCTTCTGTGAGATCCTGGGCTGTAGCCCAGACCCAATGCTGACCTTGAGCATCGCTGATCTCTGTGCTCCGGAGGCTGCCGAGTCCATCTGGAACCAGATGCAACAGCTACAACAGGGCCAGATCCCCGATGCTCAGTTGGAACGTCGCCTGCATCATCAACAGACCGGACAGATCATCACCGTGATCTGGCGCATGACTCTGCTGCGAGATCAACGGCAGCAACCGCTACATGTACTCAGTCAGATCTTAGACATTACCGATCGTAAACAGGCGGAGAAGGCCCTGCGCAAGAGTCAGGAAAAATACAAGACCCTGTTCGAGGCCTTTCCCATCGGCATCTCCGTAACGGATGAACAAGGAGCTGTGATCGAGACCAACCCCGCCTCCCAACAGATCCTGGGCCTGGATCCTGGCAGTCCACATCCCTTGCAAGTTCAGGATCAAACTCAACCTACTGCTCTGATCTGGCCCGATGGCACTCCCTTGTCCCCTGAGGATTGGCCTACGGAGCAGCCGTTACAGCTAGATCAAACCGTGGACTATCCAGAGCTGGGGGTGATCCGAGCTGGATCTGAACCCTTGTGGTTACGGGTAACCGCTACTCCCATGCCTCTGGAGGGCTACGGTGTGGCCGTGGCCTTCAGCGACATCACAGAGCACAAGTGGGCTGAAGATGCCCTGCGGGAGAGTGAGCTGCGCTTCAGAGCTGTATTTGAGCAAACTGCCCTTGGTATCTGTCTGGCGGATCAGGGGGGACACTATCTCAGCACCAATCCCGCCCTACAGACCATGTTGGGCTATGGACCTGAAGACTTAAGCGGACGCAGCTTCAGTGAATTCTCCGATCCAGAATCCGTGGATCAGGAGCTGAGCCTTTATCAAGATCTGGTGCAGGGGCAGCGCTCCCACTACCGGGTGGAGCACCGTTACCGGCGTCAAGACGGTCAACCCATCTGGTGTCGGCTCACCGTCTCCCCAGTGCGGAATAGTCGCGGCGATCTGCAATTCACCATCGGTATCACTGAGGATATTACGGAGCAGAAGCGATCGGAGCACCGCATTCAAGCCGCCCTGCAGGAAAAGGAGATCCTGTTGCGAGAGATCCATCATCGGGTCAAGAACAATCTGCAGATCATCTCCAGCCTGTTACGTCTGCAATCGGAGTCGATCAAAAGCCGCAAGTATCTGCGGGTGTTCCGGGATGCCTGGAGTCGCATTGAGTCCATGTCCCTGATCCATGAGGAGCTGTATCAGGCTCGGGATCTCTCCCAGGTCAACCTGATGGAGTATATTCAAGGCCTGGCCGCTAAGCTGTTTCACTCCTATGGGGTGGATCGGGATCGAATCCAGCTGCACCTAGACATCCAACAGATCGAGCTCAGCATCGACGCCGGGGTAATCTGTGGTCTGATCATCAACGAACTGTTGACCAATTCCCTCAAGTACGCCTTCCCGGCGGATCGCAGCGGCTGCCTCTCCATCTCGCTTCATCAAGATCAAACCCAGACCCACCTGCAGGTGAGCGATGATGGGATCGGTATTCCCTCAGACTTCGACTGGGCCGAGACTGACTCCCTTGGACTACAATTAGTCTCTACCCTAACGGAACAGCTTGAAGGTACAATAGAACTCGATCGAGTTGCTGGCACCGCATTCACTATCGTGTTCCCGAGGTCAAGATCTTGAAAAAGAATCCCCCGTCTGTCAAAGGCACGCTCCTCATCGTCGAGGATGAGAAGATCATTGCCAAGGATATCGCCAACATCCTCAAAAAGTTTGGCTACGTTGTCCCCGCCATCGTTTCCTCCGGAGAGGAAGCCATTCGCAAGCTGGAGGAGAGCCCTGTAGATCTGGTCCTGATGGACATTGTTCTCAAGGGCAATCTGGATGGAGTGGAGGCCGCTAAGCAGATCTACGATCGGTTTAAGATCCCGGTGGTGCATCTGACGGCCTATGCCGATGATGAAACCTTGGATCGGGTCAAGGAGACTCAAGCCTATGGTTATATCATCAAGCCGTTTAAAGAGCGGGAGCTCTACACCGCCATCGAGATCGCCCTGCACCGCCACAAGATGGCTCTGGATCAGGAGTCTGGAGAGGATCGGAGGACCGAGGATCTCAAGATCAAACTGCAGCGGCTGCAACAGTTCTCCGAGGTCAAGGACACTCTGTTTAAGAAGTTCCTCCAGGATCTGAGCAACCCTCTGCAAAACCTCAACGTGGCCATCCAGTTGCTGAAGGACAGCCCTATGGGTCCCAAGCGGGATCATTACGTGCGGATCATTGAGCAGGAGTTTATGCGTCAGGTTGAACTGATCAATCAAACCTCTAACCTGGAGGATCTGCTCAATATCGAGAATGTAGAGCTGTTGACTCAGTTCAGCCTATTGCGTCGTCAGGACGATCTGGAGAAACCCTACTCCTACCCTCAACCCATGCCGGGACTCTCCTCCCTTACCCCCCCTCGACCTGTGCCTCCCTCCGACTCAGTGCCCTTTGGGCCTCCCCCCGATCTGGGGTATACCCCCTCTCGATCGGTGGCGGCTCCGATGCCCGCTCCAGCGCCTACTGGTGGCCTCTCCCCAGCAGCTCTGGCGGACGCGGCGGGTTGGTCAGTCCCCCCCAGTAAGGTGGCCCAAACCCGTCCCCTGAATCAAACTCAGCTGGCGGAGCGGCTTGGGGTGGTGGTCTCCGCGATCACCTATTGGAAGTTCAAAACCGGGTTCTCCGAGTGGAGCCGCAGCAAGGATCCGGATGGCATCGCTTGGAAGTACTCTCCGGATTCCAAACGGTTCTCACCGGTAGCGTAGCTAACCCGAGTGGGATTAAACACCATCAGGCAGGATCCCGTGTGATCTTGCCTGATCCGTATGGGATGGGGATAAGTCTAGAGTGGCGATTCGGACTCCAGTTCATCCTACGGATCCACCACCTCGATCCGCACCTGCACCACCCCAGCTCGGATCATGTCAAGGGTCTGAGCGGCGGCCCGAGATAGATCGATCACCCGACCCTTGAGAAATGGACCGCGATCGTCGATGGTGACCACCGCTGACTTACCGTTTTCCAAATTGGTCACCCGCACCTGAGTGCCAAAGGGCAGTTGCCGGTGGGCTGCAGTAAGTTGATGGGGATGACGGCCATGGCCATACCAGGAGGCGTATCCTTGGTCGCTGAACTGAGGTTGGGACGGCTCAGATCGACCGATCAGAACTGTCGGATCGAGGGGCTCTGGGGTCTCCGGTTGAGGAAGGGGAGGCGGGGTCTTGATAGGAGGAGACTGAAATAACAGTCGTCGTAAGCGGTTGGTGGCGGTCAGGGCCACAGTGGTATGATTCTTCTCCCCAGCCAGCAGGATGCCCTCATCAATGGGCAACAGCTGCTGATCATTGAGCTGGATCACATATTGCCCCTGAGGATCGGTGCCCTCCGCCGGGATCTCCTCCACCGCGAGGGACACCTCCCCCCCCTGGGCTCCCTGAGCCAGCTGATTGAGCTGGGCCACCAGACTACTGGCCCGTAGCAGGGGCGGTTCCAGATCCGGATGCTCCACGAAGCTGATGATGGGTAGATCCTTGAGGTAAACCGTAGCGACCTCCTGGTCATCCATCTGGTATCGATAGAGGGTAGCGGGGGGAACCTCCCCATCGGGGTGCAACTGATAGCGTTCCCCGATCTTGAGAGGAGACGGATCGGCCTCAGCGGCCACCGTTGCCGCCTAAGTTGTCTTCTGAGAAGTTGCCCCAAGACCTTGAGCTTTAGGATCTGAGGACTCCTGGGAGAGCAGAGCGGAGGTGGTAGTCAGGAGTGAGGCAGGCGCAGCCCAGGTTTGGGACGGAGAGGAGAGAGGGTCAGCCATTACTGGCGAGGGGAGGGGGGTGTCCGCCTGGGCTACCCAGGTCAACCCCGCTGAGATCCCACACACAGCAACGCTTACTATTTTGATTTTGCCCATAGGAACCGAGTCAATCGAGTCGCGAAACGGCTGATTGTTTCCACATTGCCAGCAGGACGCTGTTTGGCTAATCAAGCCTGAGGTGGCATGAATTTAAGCCGGAGTTACTGTACCATGACTTTTGGAGCTGCCTCGTGAGTTAGGTAACGCTGCCGAGGTCAACACCTTATCAGGTAAGGGATCGGGGGATTTGGATTATCGTTCCGCAGGGGTTGACACAGATCTGGGGGACTGGTTTGTCAAGGGGATAGCCCGCCGGGTTAGCCGCGCTAAACAACCAGGTGTGATCGAGGGGATCGGGGGGTTTGCCGGACTGTTTGAGCTCCCCGAAGGTCTGAATGAGCCGGTGTTGGTGGCTAGCACCGATGGGGTGGGCACGAAGTTGTTGGTGGCCCAAGCCTGTGATCGCCATGAGACAGTGGGGATCGATCTGGTGGCCATGTGTGTCAATGACGTGGTGACGGTGGGGGCGCGACCTCTGTTCTTTTTGGACTACATCGCTACAGGCCGTCTGGACCCGGATCAGATGTTACAGGTGGTGGATGGGGGGGTGACGGGGTGTGAGCAGGCTGCTTGTGCCCTGCTGGGGGGAGAGACGGCGGAGATGCCGGGTATGTACCAGGAGGCCCACTACGATCTGGCGGGCTTCTGTTTAGGGGTGGTGGAGAAGCAACGGATCCTGAGTCGGACCCAAGTGCAGATCGGGGATCTGTTATTGGCACTGCCCAGCTCTGGGGTGCATAGCAATGGCTATAGCCTGGTGCGGCGGATCGTGGCGGAGCGGCGCATCCGGGAACCCTTCTCGAAGCCACTCAGTCCAGCTCGGCCAACCCCTCGGCCGCGCCCCGGTGCTCGGGGTCCTGGCAGGCAGATGCCGGCGTACGATCTCCTCGACGGTTGGCGCT
>CAYSEO010000348.1:0-4971 GCA_964429885.1 uncultured bacterium | reverse complement strand
CAAGATGGCTCAGATCCAACAGCCTGTAGTCTACGGGAGGTGATCCAAGCCAACAATAGTGGTGCAGACTTCGGAGGATGTGCTGACCCTCAAGGATTAATTCAGTTCACCTCTGGACTGACCGGCACGATCACCCTCACGGGATCAGGATTGCCCACCATCGTGCAGAATGTAACGATCCAAGGCCCTGGAGCGTCCCTGTTGACCATCAGTGGTGCCAACACAGTGCGGGTGTTTGATATCGGCTCAGCCACGGTCACCCTGGAGGAGCTCACCATCGCCAATGGCACAACACCCAATTCAGGATCGGAGCTACAACGATCTGGGGCCGGAATCCGTAATCAAGGCGATCTCACCCTCAATAACAGCGTTCTGTCCGGTAACACTTCATCCTTAGATGGGGGCGGACTCTCCAACACCCAGGAAGCGACCCTCAATGGGGTAACGTTCACCAATAATTTTGCTGCCGATGATGGGGCCGGGATCTTTAATGATGACGGGGCCAATGTCACCGTCGACGCCAGTACCCTCAGCAGCAATACCGCTGGTGATCTGGGGGGTGCAATCTTTAATGAGAACACATCCGATCTTAAGGTCACCAACAGCACGATCAGTGGGAACTCTGCAGATACTGCTGGCGGCGGGGTATTCAATGACGATGGCGGTATGGCAACCCTAACCTCCACAGATCTAACCAACAACAGCAGCTCCCTCGGTGGGGGCTTGTTTAACGATACTGGAGCGTCCCTGTCAATCACCGAGAGTCGCTTCAATGGCAACTCCGCTGACTTTGGCGGGGGCTTGTTTAACGATACTGGAGCGTCCCTGACAATCACCAGCAGTCGCTTCAATGGCAACTCCGCTAACTATGGCGGTGGGATCGCGAATAACAACACCGACCCCAACACGATACAGCTGACCGAAACGACCTTTGGGGATATATCACCCAATACCCCAGACAATGTGCTGGGAGTCGCCACCGGATCCGGCAACGATCCTGCAGAGTGTAATGATGGCAATTGCTAGTGGGCAGGAGGCAAGGGAGTCATGGCACAGCGGCTGATCTTCGGTTCCATCTGGGTAAGCTTCGGGATCTATGCCTTTTTCCTGGCGCCACCAGATGATCCAGAGCGCACCTGGGAGCTGATCCAACGGCTGATCCGCTTTGATATCGAGGGGATCAATCCATTGATCGTGGCGGAGTTCAATCTGATGGGGGTGTTGCCCCTGATCTACGGGTCTCTCTTGTTTATCGATGGTCATCGCCAGAAAGCGATCGGGGGTCAGATACCCGCTTGGCCCTTTGCTGCCCTGATGATGGGGGTGGGGGCGTTTACCCTGTTGCCTTATTTGACTCTGCGTCAGCCTTTGCAGGGAGATGAATCGATCCCACCACTCAATGGCAACCTGGCCCTATGGAACTCCCCCTGGACGGGTCGAATCCTGACCATAGTCACCCTGGGGCTGTTGGGCTATGGGATCACCCAAGGAGACTGGTCCAATTTTTGGACCCAGTGGCAGACCAGTCGATTTATCCATGTCATGACCCTAGACTTTCTACTGTTGGTATTGGTGTTGCCATTTGTGATCACGGAGGATCAGGTGGGTCGCAAATCGTCAGGGATACCCACCTGGGTGATCAGTGTGATCCCTTTGGTGGGTAGCTTGGCTTATCTCTGGGTTCGACCTGCTGTTTTACCTGCGCCAGTAGCAGATACCCTTGACTCCGATGAATAGGCGCCATGGAGCTCAATCATACCAACTCAGATCCTCTAGATCAGGGCAAACCAGGACGCAGGCAACAATGATGTCATACTGAAGAGAACTGAGCTATCACAAGACATCATGACAGAAGCGACCTCCCGACGGCTCCGCAATGGTCTGATCGCTATCGCCGCTGTGATCCTGGCAACAGGGCTGTTTCTGGGCAATTACACCCGGACTCATTCCACCAACCTAGAGGCTTTGGCGGATCAGTCTGTCCCTCTAGAGGTCGCGCTTAGCAATGGGAAACCTACCCTGGTGGAGTTTTACGCGGATTGGTGTACCACCTGTCGATTGATGGCCCCAATGGTGGCGGATCTGAAACAGGATCTATCTGGGCAGATCAATTTCGTCATGCTCAATGTGGATAATCCCAAGTGGTTACCGGAGTTGGATCAATACCAGGTGAATGGCATTCCTCACTTTGTCTTTGCGGATCCACAGGGGCGAATTCAGGGCATGGCAGTGGGGGAGCAGCCGGAGAGTGTTATGCGCTCCAACCTGATTGCTCTGCAGCACGGTGAGGATCTGCCGGCTCTGGACTCCGGACAAACCTCCGATCTGGCGGCTCCTGGTCAGACAGGGTTGAAGGACCAGCCTGAGCCCAGAAGCCATGGATGAGCAGATCCCATCAGGACATCAAGGGAAGTAAGGCTCCAGATCGTCCGGTAAGACCGTCGAGCTCACCATCGCCATCGCCTCCGCCATCGCCTGTAAGGAGTCCTCCAGATCCGTCAGCTCCTCAGGGCCATGGGTTTGCTCCACCTGACGCCGGAGCCAGTTGAGGGCCTCTTCCTTGGAAACGAGTGGGTGTAAACGCATAGCAGTCATACCATAGAGTGGATCATTGATATCCATCCTAGGGACTAAGCCCAGGGATAGATCTTTATGTATCGTGGAACTTAACCTAACTGGGGAGAAAAAGCAGCGGCTGTAGCCTAAACAGCAAAATCACGGATCAGAAGCGGGAATTTTTGATCCCTGCGGGATCCCACCGAAGGGAAGGGATCAGGTCTGTTTGCGGGTCAGCTGCAGATAGATCTCCTCCAGGCGGATTGGGGTGCAAGACAGAGACTCAAAGCGGATCTGCGGGAACTGCTCCATCACCTGACGTAGATCCAGAGGTTGAGACAGCTGGAGGATCACTGTCTGATCTCTGTGTTGTATTTGATACCCTAGCTCTGCAGCCCGCCGGATCACACTCTCTACCTCAGAGGTGACCAGGGTGATCTGATGGGGACCTGAGAGCTGTTGCCGTAGTTGGGCTAGGGAGCCCTCTGCGACCAAACGACCTTGGTGGAGGATACCGATCCGATCACAGACCCGTTCCGCCTCCTCAAAGAGATGGGTGGTCAACAACACCATGGCTTCTGATCGTAGGGTGCGGATCAGCTCCCAGATCTGATAACGAGCCTCGATGTCCAATCCTGTGGTGGGCTCATCCAGGATCAACAGGCGGGGTCGATGGATCAAGGCGAGGGCGATATGTAGACGGCGTTGGATGCCACCACTCAGCTGAGCCACCTGTTGATCGGCATAGCGTTCCAGATCTACAGCCTGAAGACAGAACTGGATCTGTTGGCGAGCCTTGTCCTGGGGCAGACCATAGATCCGAGCGAAGAAACTCAGATGCTCACGACAGGTGAGGCTGCGATAGAGGATCGTCTCCTGAGTTGCGACCCCGATCCAAGCACGGGGCAAGGCGGAGAGGGGCTGACCCTCCACTAAGATCTGACCCTGATCCGGTCGCAGACGTTGACAGATCAGATTGATCGTAGTGGTTTTGCCGGAGCCATTGGGACCGAGGAGCCCATATACCTGCCGAGGCTGCAACTGCAACGACAGATCCCGCAGGATCGGTTTACCCTCAAAACTCTTGCTCACCCCTTGGATCTGGACCATGGCTCACATCCTGCCCTCCTGGATCAGCATACGTCGATAGCTCCAGCCGCCGCCCAGGATCATCACTCCAGTGAAGATCCCCAAAACCATCAGATGCGGGGCGATCTCAGCCCAGTCCGGTTGACTCACCAGCACCCCGAGCAGGGCCTCATTCATGTGATAGATCGGGTTGAACTGGGCCAGTCGTAACAAAGATTCAGGAAACAGAAAGGCTGGGATGAAGGTCCCGCCCAGGATCAATAAGGGTACCCCAATGGCCGCCACCAGAGCGTTGACGTCCTCTGTCCGCCGCGCCAACGAGCACCCCAGGATAAACCCCAAGCCCACATAGGCTGCGATACACAACAACAGGATCCCTAGGGCGATCCAACCATTACCTCGCCACTCCGCCCCCATCAGCATCATGGTGATCAGCACCAACAGAGCCTGCCCGATCCCCACACACCAATGGGCCAATAGGATCCCGGTGAAGTAGGAGATCCCTCGTAAAGGTGATAGCAATAACCGGATCAAGGTCCGCTGCTCCCGCTCAGCGACTATAGTGGCCACGCTCCCCCCTACGCCACTGAAGAAGAGGGCCGCTCCCACCACTGTCGGTGGACCCGCACGGGCAACGGCAGCTCCCAGGGGGATCTCAGCTCGCTCCTGAAGGATCAGGCCATTCAGGATCAGCACCAGCACCGGGAACAAGCCCCAAAAGATCAGACTGCGGCGGCGGCGGATCCACTCCAACCCGATCCGCTGGGCAATGGCGAGACTCTCATGCCAGATCTTCATCTCTTCTTCAGGTTCTTTGTAAAAAATATATGCTTTGCCCTAGGTTTCCTGTGAGATCCAGGCGGTGACCCGAGATTTAGTTTGCCCTTTCTTAAGACTGTTTAAGAGTTCTACGGGAAAGGGACGGAGTCCTGAGGACAGGCGGTACGTTAGGGGGTGGACAACAGCAGCTGAACAACTGCAGCAGCGTTCCTTATTGCACTCGCCCATGCAACCGTTTGTCAATTCCCTAGGGAAAATACCGCTCACCCGCCGCCGCTTGCTCCAGCTTTTGGGTCTGAGTTCGTTGGCTGCCGCCCTAGGCTACTCCCGATTTGCCAAGCCCCAACCTTCGCTTTTCCATCAGGATCCCCTGACGCTCCCCCATACTCTCAGCCGTCCGGCCCATGTGGCGATCGTGGGAGGGGGTCTGGCGGGATTGGCCTGTGCCTATGAGTTGAGTCAACGGGGCTTTCGGGTGACGCTGCTGGAACGATCGCCGCAGTTGGGGGGCAAGATCGCCAGTTGGCCGATCCAGGTGGGGGATCA
>CAYSEO010000347.1:0-4984 GCA_964429885.1 uncultured bacterium | reverse complement strand
ACTTCCCTCCTCCCCCTCGCAGTCTCCGTCTACTCATCCGTCGCTCCTGCGCCTGCTGGGGATCGGTCTCGGCCTGGGGGGGGTGGCGCTGATCCTGGGTTTGGTGGTGATGCCCTCCTTGACCCTGGTGGTGAATAGCTTTCAGGCCGATGATCAGCAGTTTTCTCTGGCCAATTACATGGCGGTCCTAGGGAAGTCCCAGACCTACCGGGTGTTGGGCAATAGCTTTCTGGTGGCGATCTGCGGCACGGTGGGGGCGACGGTATTGGGTACGGGTTTGGCCTGGGTGATCGCTCGGACGGATGTGCCCTGGCGAGGGTTTTGGCGAGGGGCGTTGTTGTTGCCCTACATGATCCCGCCGTTTATCGGGGCGATCGCCTGGATCTATCTGCTGGGGCGAGCCGGCTATCTCAATAAGCTCTGGATGGCGGTGACCGGATCGACGGATCCCTTACTGGTGGTGGCGGGGCCGGTGGGGATCATCTTCGTGATGATCTTGTTCGGGTTTCCCATCGCCTATCTGGTCACCCTAGGACCGTTGGAACAGATGGATGCGGCTTTGGAGGAGGCAGCGCGGGTCTCGGGGGCGGGCACCCTACAAACTCTGCGAGATGTGGTGGTGCCGTTGATGATGCCCAGTATCGGATCGGCGGCGCTGTTGGTGTTCACGACGCTGATGGCCAACTTCGGTATCCCCTCGATCATCGGTCTGCCGGATCGGTACTACGTCATGACCACTCAGATCTATTCCACGATCTTGAACACGTTTCAGGATAACAATCTGCAGCAGGCGGCGGCTCTATCCATGGTGTTGGTGGTGATCTCGTTGGCGGGGCTCCAGCTGCAACGGTGGCTGATCCGATCCGGAAACTATCGGGTGGTAACGGGACGGGGGGGACAACCTCAACGGCTCTCCCTGGGTCGCTGGCGCCGTTGGGTGGTAGCGGGTTTGACCGGGATCTTCCTGATGACGGTAGTGGCTCCCCTGATCGCCATCTCCCTCAATGCTCTGCTACGGGCCATCGGTCTGCCGATCACCTGGGAGAACCTCAGCCTCAGACATTTTCAGGCGGTGTTATTTGAGTTTCCCAAGGCGCGCCGGGCGGCGGTGAATAGTATCTTACTGGCAACAGGATCAGCCACGGTGATCGCGGCTCTGGCGGTGATCATCAGTTATCTGGTGGTGCGGGTGCGGATCCGGGGGGGACGGTGGCTGGAGAATTTGACGACCCTACCCTTCGCAGTGCCCGGCACGATCGTGGCCCTGGCCTTGATCCTGACGTTTCTAAAACCGATCCCGATCCTGGGCTGGGAGATCTATAACACCCTCTGGATCCTCTACATCGCCTATATCGCTCGCTTCCTAACCTTGGGTGTTCGCTCTGTGAGTGCCGGGTTGGAACAGATCGATCCCTCCCTGGAGGATGCAGCTCGCATGTGTGGGGCCAGGCCGGAGCAGGGGATCTGGGATATCACACTGCCGTTGATCCGCAATAGCATCTTCGCGGGCTGGTTTCTGGCCTTCGTGCCCTGTCTGGCGGAGCTGACGGTCTCGATTCTGTTGTCTTCGGTTAATAATGAGACTTTGGGGATCACGGTATTCGGTTTGTACCAGGAGGGGAAGGTGGGCATGACGGCGGCCATGGCTTTGGTGTTAACCGTTTTGGTCCTGGGCATCTATGGGGTGATCCGGCTGTTGACGCGGGGTCGGTTTGAGATGCTGAATTGAAGGGGGTTGGATCGACACCAAGCAGGAGCAGATCATGGGCCAATTACAGATCCAGGGACTCCAGAAACGGTACGACGAGGTGGTGGCGATCTCCGACTTCTCTCTCACCATCGAGCGGGGGGAGTGGGTGACCCTATTAGGTCCCTCCGGCAGTGGCAAGAGCACGATCCTGCGTATGGTGGCGGGCTTTATCCAACCCAGTGCGGGCCAGATTCAACTGGAGGATCAGACCTTGACCTCGGTGGAGCAGGGCATCTTTCTGCCTCCGGAACAGCGGGGTTTGGGTATGGTGTTTCAGTCCTATGCTGTCTGGCCCCACATGACCGTGTATCAAAATGTGGCCTATCCACTTAAATTTCGATCCCTGGATAAGGTAACCCAACAGACCAAGGTGGGTCAGATCCTGGAGTTAGTGCAGATGGGCCATCTCTCCAGCCGCTATCCAGGCCAGCTCTCTGGGGGACAACAACAACGGGTGGCCTTAGCTCGGGCGCTGGTGATGGAGCCTCGGCTGTTACTACTGGATGAGCCTCTCAGTAACTTAGATGCCAAGCTGCGGGAGGATCTGCGGGTGGAGATCACGGAGCTGCATCGGCGGCTGCATACGACAGTGATCTATGTCACTCACGATCAGGCGGAGGCCCTGTCCATGTCCGATCGGGTGGTGGTGCTGGATCACGGTCACATGCAACAGGTGGATACCCCCCAGGGCATTTATCAAACCCCAGCCAATACCTTTGTGGCTCAGTTCGTCGGATCCGCCAATCTTCTGCCCGCTACGGTGACTCAGGTTACTTCTGATCGACTGCAGGTCAAGGTGGAGATCGGATCTCAAAGTGCTGTTTGTCCGGTGGCGGGCACACAGGTGTCGAAGGAAACCTTAGGGATCGATCAACGGGTAACGATCTTGATCCGACCGGAACAGTGGCAATTACAGGATCCAGAGCAAGGGACCTGGCGAGGACGAGTGCAGCGGCGCATCTATCAAGGGGATCGGATCGGGTATCGGGTTGAGGTAGAGGGGATCTCACTGCAGATCAGTTCCAGCCAAGAGCGGTTTCAGGAGGGGGATCCGGTCGGGATCTCAGCCTCCCATTGTGTGTTGTTGCCCGATGAAGTTAAGGATACGATCGCCAGTGCTGCGATCCCTCAGATGGTTTGAAGCCGTCTACTGAGGATAGGATGACGCTAGACTGAGGACATCGCAGTTTGCTTTACACTTCGCTATGTTCTCGAACCCCCAGACCTTCGGTGCCCTGATCCCTGAGTTCGATGTTCTGATCGTTGGGGCTGGCATGGTGGGATCCACCTTAGCTGCAGCTCTAGCCCATACCTCCCTACGAGTGGGCCTGATCGAAGCTCGGGATCTCTGCCAGGGAGTAGGACCCGATGGACGAGCCAGTGCCTTGGCCCTGGGAACGGTGTGGATGCTGGATCAGGTCGGGGCTTGGCCCAAGATGCAGTCCCTCGGGGTGTCGCCGATCCACCAGATCCAGATCTGTGATGGGGATCAGTTGGGGTTATGTCATCTTAATCGGGAGGCGATCCAGGCGGAGGCCTTGGGGTACATTGTCGAGAATCGCGTCACGCAACTGGGATTGGCTGAGGTGATCGCGGCGGCTCCTAACATTGAGGTGATCTCTCCTGCCCGCGTCCAAGCCTTCCAGAACAACCCAGATCGGGTCCAGGTGGAGCTGTTGACCCCGGAGGGGATCTCCCAGGTCAGGGCTCAACTGCTGGTGGCTGCGGATGGTGGACGATCGCCCCTGCGGGGGATGGCGGGGATCCCGGTGTGGGGCTGGGATTATGGCCAAACCTGTCTGGTGACAACGGTGATCACGGAGCAACCACACCAGCAAGTGGCCTATGAACGCTTTCAACCCAGTGGCCCCTTTGCGATCCTACCCATGATCTCGGAGGATCCGGCAGAGCCATCCCATCGCAGCTGTGTGGTGTGGACGATTCGATCGACGGATCGGGAGCGGTTGATGTCTCTCTCGGATCAAGACTTTACTGAGGCGATATCGGCCTCCTTTGGTCCCCAATTGGGCCAGATCCGCTCTGTCTCCCCTCGGGCCTGTTATGTGCCTCGGCGACAGCATAGCCGCAGCTATATCGGATCCCGTCTTGCTCTGGTGGGAGATGCGGCCCACTCCACCCATCCCGTCGGAGGACAGGGGGTGAACATGGGAATGCGGGATGTGGCGGCCCTCGGATCACTCCTGGATCAAGCCCATCAACAGGGACAGGATCTGGGAGGTGTGGAGCTATTGCAGCGATATCAACGGATCCGGCACTGGGAGAACTGGAGTGTGCTCTTGGGGACAGATACCGCCAATCGTCTCTTCTCCAATACCCTGCTGCCCCTGCAATGGATCCGGCGGCTGGGCTTATGGGGTTTGGATCGGATGCCTGTGGCGAAGCAGGGGGTGATGAAACAGGCCATGGGGATCGCAGCCTATCAGCCTCGTTTGCAGCTGCCCAGGAGAGGAGATAACCGCTCGATCCCTACTGTGATCCCTACCGCCAGATCGAAGGCTGTGCTTTAGGATCAAGACGTTTGAGTGACGATTACTCTGTGGGATCCTATGGCGACACCGGTTGAGATCTATACCTGGCAGACCTGCCCCTTCTGTATACGAGCCAAGATGCTACTGGATCACAAAGGGATCAAGTACACCGAATATGCCATCGATGGCGATGCCCAAGCTCGGGAGCAGATGGCACAGCGGGCTAACGGACGACGGTCTCTGCCCCAGATCTTTATTCACGATCAGCCGATCGGGGGCTGTGATGAGCTCTATGCTCTGGAGTCTGAGGGCCAACTCGACACTATGTTGCAACAGGCTTAGAGCCCACAAGAACTCAGGATCCGCAATCAGAGCTTCAGGGTGATCGGGTATGGGAGCATCCCGCTGGCTAGGGATCGGCATGATCGGTCTATTGGGTATGGGCCTCGGGGGCTGTGGTCAAACTGGGGATCCTCAGGATCTGCAGCAGGTGTTGACGACCCGAAATTGTGCTGGGTGTGATCTCAGACGACTGGATCTACAAGGAGTCGATCTGCGGGGGGCAAGCCTGACTCAAGCTTTACTAACTCGGGTTAACCTCACCCAGGTGGATCTGCGAGGGGCGGATCTGCACTCAGCCCGAATGATCCGGACCCTGGCTCGGGAAGCGGATCTACAGGGGGCGGATCTGCGGCAGGCGGATCTGCGGGGGGCTGAGCTCAGTGAGGTGGATCTGACAGGGGCG
>CAYSEO010000346.1:0-4993 GCA_964429885.1 uncultured bacterium | reverse complement strand
GGTTTCGAGCTGTGGCCAGTCGCCAGATACTTCAAGAAGCTCTGAGTACAGATATTAATCTCAAGATATACTTTGATTTTTGGTTAATTAATCGCGATCGCCGCATAACACCCCCAATGCACACAGACTGCCGAGAGGTTATCGGTTAGAGTTTAAGGTTATTTGAGGCAGGTGATTGGGAACGTTAGCCTGCAAGTTGATTGGGGCATGACCGAAAGAATATTTGTTAGTGTTCAATATTTGAGTAGCTTTCATATTTTGCTTATTGGAAATATCAACGGAGTATTGACATTTGACTCAGTTTGACTGGAGTAATTGGCTCAATCAGTGGAATGAAGAACTGATGTCTTCTCTCCTTAATGAGGAAACCCTTAATTTTGATGATTATCAGTTTACAGTGCTCGATCTTTCACCAGAAGTCGTTACATCAAAGTGGTTAGGATATTCTGGAGCATCAGATGAGCAACTAGAACGTGCAGAATTAAGACTGGGTATTCAGCTTCCTCCTTCTTGCCGAGAGTTTCTGCAAATCACCAACGGTTGGCGGCAACCTTATCACGATCCCAACAGCCCTGATCAGATCCATTTGATCGATTACAAAAGCAGCCGTACTCCCCTAAACCGGAACAGTTAGAGCAGGATCTACAGCTGATGGATCGGGAATTTACAGCTAAGCCTGGAGCTCAATGTCGCAGCTGTGGTTGTCGAGCTTACTGCGGAGCTATGGTGTCAGATCCATTACCGTTAAATACTGAGGGGATCCCATTACAGCTATCTCTCTTAGCCTCAACTTGAGATCGGGTTTAGAGAGGTTCAGAGGAATCTGGGGGACAAAACCGATGCAGGCATTCTATCGAGAGGATCTGGCTTTTATTCACGATCAGGGATTCGCAGGCTATGCCCTCAGCTCCACCCCTGGGATCCTGCAGATCCTGACTCAATTTGGCATTAAGTAGATCGGCAAAATCGCTTTGACACGCACTATATAGACTGTATAAACGTTTTTGCTGATCTACTTACCACGGGTTTGATCGTAGAGCTGGGCTGTGGGAGTGGGACGCGGCGGCAGAGTTTATCAAGGCTGGGTTCCAGATCTGGGGTCGGAGATTTATATCGTCGGGATGAGGAGATCCATCGTCAGCAATTACTGAGAGCCACAGAGATCACAGCCGACTTACAGAACCTGGGGTTTGAGACCGAGGTGGGATCGGGGTATGGTGAATTCATATTACCGAAAGCTCGTGCTGCGATCATCGCCCGTAAGCCGATCCCTTGAACTATGGCCAGCTAGTTTCGACTCCTGGATGACCGATTCTCCCCCTAGTATCCGCCGCCTGTCTGCCGATCTGGTGGATCTAATGGCAGCTGGGGAGGTGATCGACTCCCTCGGGGCTGCTGTGCGGGAACTGGTGGAGAATGCACTGGATGCAGAGGCAACTCGGATCACCATCGAGATCTGGCCCCAACAGTGGCGAGTCCGGGTGACGGATGACGGGGTGGGGATCCGATCTCGGGATCTGGTTGATGTTGCTCTGCCTCACACCACCAGTAAGCTAGGGCAAGAGTCCCCGCCGTTACAGATCACCTGCTTGGGCTTCCGGGGGGAGGCGCTACATAGTCTAGCTCAGGTGGGACAACTCCAGATCCGTAGTTTTGCTCCCAGTGAGCCCCATGGTTGGTTGGCGGAGTACGATACCTCAGGGCAGTTGTTGCAGATCACCCCGGCCCCCGGTGCTCAGGGGACAGCTGTAACGGTGACGGATCTGTTTGCGGATTGGCCGACCCGCCGAGCCATGTTACCCGATCCAGCCCAGCAGGGTCGTGAAGGGATCGAGGTGATTCAAAGGGCCTGCCTCACCCATCCTCAGATCACATGGCAGGTCCGCATCGAGGATCGCTCCCAGCTCTCCCTGTGGCCCTGTCGATCGGCGTTGGAACGGTTGCCCCAGTTGTTGCCTCGGGTCTCTCCGGAGGAACTGCAGCAGGGAAGGACGGAGGAGCTACAGGTGATCTTGGGACTACCCGATCGATGTCATCGGCCTCGTCCCGATTGGATCCGAGTGGCGGTGAATGGGCGGTTCGTCCAGATACCTGAGCTATTCAAAGGGATTCAGTCAGCCTTTCGTCAGACCCTGCCTCGTCATCGCTATCCCTTGTGTCTGGCGTTTCTCGATCTGCCCCCGGAACAGGTGGATTGGAATCGGCATCCGGCCAAACAGGAGGTTTACCTGCGGGATCTCGATAGCATCCAGGAACGGTTGCAGGAGCTGATTCGATCTATCTTAGGAGGAACCATCGGGGTGCCCTCGCAGCGGGCAGTGCAACTGATCAAGGCGAGGGAGAAGCAACAATCCTATCAAGTGGGGGGAACAGGCTCGAAGCCCCAACAACCGGGATTAACGCCTTTGAAAGCCTTGGCTCAACTTCAGAACACGTATATCCTGGCGGAACATCCAGCCGGGCTATGGTTAGTGGAACAACATGTGGCCCATGAACGAGTCCGGTATGAGCAGATCCAGGCCCAGTGGCAGTTTCAGATGTTAGAGGACCCCTTGTTGCTCTCGGGCTTGACCACGCAGCAACGGGAGCGACTGGAGAGCATAGGGCTAGAGTTGGAACCGTTTGGTCTGGAGGTATGGCGAGTGCGACGGATCCCGCAGGCGTTGATTTTACCGGAGACCCCTGCCGAGGAGCTGATCGATGCAGTACAGGAACTCAGTCGCTGTCCAGATCTGGAGGCTGCAAAGGTGGCGACGGCCTGTCGAACGGCAGTGCGCAATGGCACTCCACTCACCCTAGTCCAGATGCAGAAGCTGTTGGATGCCTGGCAGCTCACCCTCCATCCCCACACTTGTCCCCATGGCCGACCGATCTATCTCTCCCTAGTGGAAAAGGATCTAGCTCGTTTCTTCCGTCGCAATTGGACGATCTGTGATAACTCTATGAAAAGATCTTTGGGCCCAGAGCCATTGGGAGATCTATTGGCGGAGGAGATCCGGGCCAGGGAGAATGAGTAGATCGACATAGTTGTTTTGACCTGTATTCTATTCATGGTCTGTATCGTCAGGGCTCCTGGGGATTGATGATCTCATACAGGGCAGAGTAGTCCTGATCCGATAACCCCTGGGCCATGGCCCGCTCCAGGATCTGTTCCACACCAGCCAGATTCTCAACGCTCATGCCCAAAGCCTCTGCCTCTTGCCGGAACAACCTCATATCCTTGGCCAGATGTTTACTAGGGAAATTGGGACGATCAAACCGACGATTCACCATCCGATCCAGTTTCTTATCGAAGGTGGGTGCGTATAAGGCACTCTGCCTCAAGATCTGCATCAAGGTCTCGATCTCTACCCCCTGCCGTTGGGCAAATCCTAAACTCAGGGCGAAGGCACTGGTCAAGGATCCGATCAGTTGATTCATCGCCAACTTCAGAGCCATGGCGGAGCCTACGGATCCAATAAGACGGGGCTCAGGGCCAAACCGTTGCAGCAGGGGCAACCACCGTTGAAACTGTTCTGAAGTCGCTCCCACCATCAAGATCAAGGCCCCGGACTGAGCCTCAGGGATACTGCCCAACACGGGACACTCAAAATACTCTCCACCGGCCTGGATCACCTCACCACAGAGATCACGACTTTCCTGAGGACCAATGGTGCTCATCTGGATCAGGGTCTTGCCCGCCAGTAGGGGACGGGTCGCCTCAGCCAGGACAGTCTCCCGGATCGCCTCAGCATGGGTCACCATCATCATGATGCAGTCCGCAGTCTGGAGCAGTTGCTCGGGGGTGTCTGCCACCGTTGCCCCAGCCTCTGCCAAGGATATGGTTTTCTCCACGGTGCGGTTGTAGACGATCAGGGGCAGCTCTGCCGCCAACAGCTGTTGGGCCATAGGGGCTCCCATTAATCCGGTACCGATCAGGCCATAATGCATCTGAAGAACCTCCATCGAGCCATTTTAGTCACTATAAGTTAGCTTTGCTAAGGACTTTCCATCGTGAGCCATTGTGAGATCGACCAGAGACCGTCATACCACTCCGGAGTAAGTAGCCTGTATAAACCGTTTATGCTGATCTACTTATTCATCAGTTTCCTCCAGGTGCTCAGCCACTGCTTGGTACACCATCTGGATATGCTGATCCTTCAGGGAGTAGAAGACCTTACGACCTCGTTTGCGATAGCGAACCAATCGACTGGTTCTTAGGGTGCGTAATTGGTGAGACACCGCCGATTCTGACATCTTTGTCAGCTGAGCCAAATCCTGAACACAGGTTTCCTGCCGAGCCAACACCGAGAGGATCCTTAATCGATTGGGATCCGCCAGAACCCCAAAGAACTCGGCCATGGCCTGAGCTTGATCTACAGACAGCATCTCCGGAGTTAGAGCAGGATCTAGAGCACCCGATGCAGAGCCAGGATCAGACATCTCATCCATAACAATAGGAATCATTATCATTATATCAGAACAGATATTCACATGTTAGGATGCATGGACACCTGAACAGATACTCATGCGTAAGGAGGTTGTGATGACGACGGTAACTCAGATGAAGTGTGCCTGTGAGACCTGCCTGTGTATTGTGGAGCTCGCCTCCGCAGTTCAAAAGGACGGCAAGCCCTTCTGCAGCCAGGCCTGTGCCGATGGCCACCCGAACGGATCGGGATGTGGACATACCGGATGCACCTGTCATGCCTAGTCCCGCATAGTAGAGAACCAAGACCAGACTGAGTCTGGTCTTTCAAGCTAGAGATGAGATCTTAGATGCAACCTATGTTCTCTTCAGCGCCATGGCAGACAGGTCGCGATTGAAGATTCTCTGTACCCTTCTGCCAGGACGAGCAAGAGCTGTGTGCGATGTAGCCTCAGTGACAGCGATGGGGATAGCGAATGAATTCAGGCCCATAGGCAGCGGTGAAGCTCTCCGTGGAGAGTATACCTGGATCAAGCCATCCACCTCCAGCACCACCGGATTCATCGGGAGATCCCTTGGGTCCAT
>CAYSEO010000345.1:0-4994 GCA_964429885.1 uncultured bacterium | reverse complement strand
AGCGATCGGCCAGCATCAACAGAAAATTCTTCAGGTTATCCGGCGATCCTCCCAGCCAGTACTGGAAGCTGAGCATGAAGTTACGGGCATCCTGGGCCTTGTCCATGGGCAGGTACTTCAGCACCTTGGGCAGGGTCTGCAGCAGCTTCAACATGCCGTCCTGGAAGGAAGATCCGGACTTCTCCTTACGCTTGCGCATGAACTGAGCGATGGCGCTCTTGGACTGCCCCAACTGAGCCATGGAGAAGCTGCCCAACTTATTCAGCCGCATCACCTGAGGCATGGAGGGGAACACCACCGCCGCATCCAACCGATCCCGATGGGGCTGCACGGCCTCCACCACTTTGTCCGCCAGATCCTCTAAGAAGATCAACGAGCCGATAAACACATTGGCCTCAGCGATCTCCTGCTGGAAGGCCTCATACACCTCCGCATCCCGCAGCTCCTCGATCAGATAGCCCCTGATCTCCACCGCCAGCTGAGGATTTTGGGCATTGATGGACTGGACCGCTGCGGTTAACGCGCTCTGATACTGCGGCTCCAACACCACATACACCACCTTCATCAGCACCCGTCCCCTCAGATCCTGGGGTGCGATGTGACGGATCTCGGGTTTGGCTAGCGTGAACATGCGTGGCTCTCCCTCTGGATTGCAAGTCTATGGCTGGGTATTTCGCCCCAGATTCTGACTCTCGTTCTACCAGAGCCCTGTCCCCCTGAGCGGATGCCGTTACAGAGAGCGCAACAAAACGCAATATTTGTTTATCCTATGCAGTGGGGATCACTTAACAGGATCGAGTCCCCCTTGTCAAGCCTCAGAGATCAGGATCACCCGAGGATCATTCATCGACCGTCAGGATCACACCTCGACTGAGGGCGTCCACCAGATCTCCAGGGGTTCACATATCGGCGGCGTTGAACTGCTTGCGTTGAACCAGGGAATTGATCAGCAAAAACGTTTATACAGACTACATAATGCATAATAATGCATATCAAAGCAGTTTCACCGATCTACTTGCCTTCAGACTTTGCTGATATACTGGTCTAGGTGGGCTTTAAATAGTAAAGGAGAGGGTCATGACAGAGGAAGAACTGAATGCTCGGTTTGGACAGTTGGTGGATGCTCAGTTGCAGTTTCAATCTCAATTAGGAGATCTGGCTCGGATCTTTCGAGAGAAGACACAACAACAAGATCGGCTGATTGAGCAACAAGATCGGCTGATCAAGCAACATGAGCGGCTGATCGAGCAACATGAGCAGCTGATCGAGAAGCACGAGCAAGATATTCAAGCACAGCAGCAGAGACAGGCGGAGAGTGATGAACGATTCAATGTGCTGTTGCAAGAGATCCGTTTTTTAATCCGACAGCAGCAACCTCCACCCGAATCCGATCCGTCTCAATAAGCTCACTGACCTGGATCTGGATCTTCCTGTTAGTGAACTGGGATCGGAGAACGGATCCAGTCGAAGGCAAGAGCCTGGCATCGAGTCAAAGACAGTGAACGATCCGGAGCTCACCCCAGTCCAAGGGATCAAGTTTGAAAATCAGGAGACTGCTCCATGCTCAATCGCTACTCAGCCCTCACCCTGATCACCCTGATCACTCTCGGGATCCACACCAGTCCCACCTGGGCTGGCAGTGTCAATGGCCGAGGGGGTGCCCGTGGCAGGGGGACCACAACAGGACAGATTGCCGTCAGAGGCCAAGGTCAGGCAGAAGGCACCGGGATCGCCGTCTATCGAGATAATCAGGGTCGCGTGCGGACGAAACAAGGCACAGGATCCGTGTCCAGTCAAGGGATCGCCATCGGTCGAGGATCGGCTACAGCAGAAGGCACCGCAGTAGGCCGAGGATCCGCGCAGGGACAGGGACGAGCTCGATCGTTCTAGGTCTTGATCTGTGCTCGAATTCCTTAGGTTGGTAATCCCATCACCGAGCGGTAGTGAGCCTCCACCTGCTTCACCATCTCCGATTGTCGTAGGGGATCCCACTGGCTTTGATCAAACAACTGCTGTCTCAGTTGATCCACATCGGTGGTGCGGATCTGACCTGATTCCACCACCGTTCGGCCTCGGACCCAGACCCGCTCAACGGCTTGGACTGGACGACCCAGGATCAACAACCCGATGGGATCCGTGCGGGGCAATAAGGAGAGGCTGCTGAGGTCATAAAGGACCAGATCCGCCTGTTTACCCACCTCAAGAGAGCCCATCTGATCAGCCATATTCAAACCCTCGGCTCCCCCTAATGCAGCCATCTCCACACTCTGACGGGGACTGATCCAGTGGCGGTAATCGAAGTCGGTGATGTTGTGCAGGATCGAACCGATCTTGACAGCCTCCAACAGATCCTGACTATCATTGCTGGCGGATCCATCACAGCCAAAGGCAACATTCACCCCAGCCTCTCGATACTTCAAGATCGGGGCGATGCCACTGCCCAGCCGCAGATTACTGAGGGGATTGTGAACCACCGTCGATCCGGTTTGAACCAAGATCTGAATGTCTTGATCGGAGAGCCAAACACAGTGGGCCAAGGAGGTACGCGGACTCAAGTAACCCAGCTGTTGCAGCTGTTCCACACCACTACACCCATATTTCTCCTGGGCCAACATCTGTTGCGCCTTGGTCTCCAGCAGATGGGTATGCCGACAGAGATCGTAACGATCGCTCAGCTCCACACAGCCCTTGAATAGATCATCTGAACACAGCTGCAATCCCGTCGGAGCCACCATGATCTGAATCCCATCCTCCGGTCGATGGAACCGCTCCACCACCGTCTGCATGATCTCAAGAGTGCGCTCAGTGGTGCTGTAGTAGTCCTCATAGTCGATATCGGCTCCCCCTTTGGGAATGCCCGCATTCTGAGTTTGATCCTGGATCAAGGGACCCACATAGGCCCGGATCCCCACCTCCCGGTAGGCTCGTACCGCTGCCTCCACCGTCTCGATCTCTCGGCCTGGGATCAACACCAGATGATCCACCAAACAGGTCCCCCCGGATAGTAAGGTTTCCACCGCCGTGCCCAGGGCACTGAGATAAATCTGATGGGGATCGAGAGGGGAGAACTCATGTAACTGGGAGAGCCACAGTTCCAGTGGATAGGGCGGCACGATCCCCCGCTGCCACATCTCCGGGGAGTGGGTGTGAGCATTAACGAACCCCGGCAATAACAGCTTATTCTGCGCCTCGATCACTGTGCCCAGGGGCTGGAGATCCAAGCCAATCGCCGCGATCCGATCCCCCCCGATTTGGACATCAACCGTTTGATACTCAGACTCAGTGGGGATCAGGACCTGACGCAGAGTGTAGCTAACCGAAGAGTTTTCCATGAGGGCTAGAGGACGCTCAGAATAAGGGGATCAAGAGATAAGTCTTGACAAGATTACCCTCTTCCCAGGGCTTCTGCCAATCATCCTCCTCAAGTCAAGGATCGACCGTGTTGCTCTAGATACTTAAGGACGGTATTGAGATCTTTATCCCCGCGACCCGAACAGTTGATCACGATTCTCTGATCGGCAGAGAGTTGAGGAGCTAGGGTCCCCAGGTAGGCCATGGCATGGGCCGTCTCCAGAGCCGGGATGATCCCCTCCAAATGGGAGAGTTGCAAGAGCGCCTCCACTGCCTCCTGATCCGTGACTCCATAATACTCAGCGCGTCCGATCTGTTTGAGATAGCTATGCTCCGGACCCACACCTGGATAATCCAGCCCAGCACTGATGGAATGAGCCTCCTGAACTTGCCCCTCCTCATCCTGTAGAACATAGCTCATGGTGCCATGCAGGACCCCCATCCGCCCCCGAGTCAGGGTGGCCGCATGTTTCTCCGTATCCAATCCTTCCCCTGCTGCCTCGATCCCGATCATGCGCACCGAGGCGTCCTCAATAAATTCATTGAATAGACCTAGGGCATTGGATCCCCCACCCACACAGGCCAACAGGATATCCGGCAAACCACCCCAGCTCTCCACACACTGCTGGCGAGTCTCCTGACCGATCACATCATGAAAGGCCCGCACCATCATGGGATAGGGATGAGGCCCTGCCACAGTACCGATGATGTAGTGGGTGGTTTCCACATTCGTCACCCAATCCCGGATCGCTTCCGAGAGAGCATCCTTTAGGGTGCTGGTGCCCGCCGTTACCCCCTTGACCTCGGCCCCCAACAACTGCATCCGTTGTACATTCGGGGCCTGTCGCTCCATATCCAGAGCCCCCATGTAGATCACACAATCTAGGCCAAAACAGGCACAGACCGTTGCCGTCGCCACCCCATGTTGACCCGCCCCGGTCTCCGCAATGATCCGGCGTTTGCCCATGCGCACTGCCAACAGAGCCTGACCCAGAGCATTGTTGATCTTATGAGCCCCGGTATGGTTGAGATCCTCACGCTTTAAGTAGATCTGGGGGCCACCGTAATGCTGAGTCAGACGGCGAGCGAAATAGAGAGGGCTGGGCCGACCCACAAAGTCCCGGAGTAGTTGCTGAAACTCAGATCGAAACTGGGGATCCTGCCAATGCTGTGCAAAGGCCACCTCCAACTCCTCCAAAGCACCCATCAAGGTCTCAGGCACATAGCGACCGCCAAACTCACCAAATCGCCCTTGCGCATCGGGACGCAGCGAGGAGGGAGTGGAGATCGGTTGAGGGGCGATAGGAGTCTGGGTCACAGGCGAAAACTAGAGCGCAACTGGGATCGACAAGCGTCCAACAGCTTATCCTGTGAACTGGGATCTAGCCAAGCCAGACGTAAGGAGATCAGCAAAAACGTTTATACAGGCTATAGAGTGCATGTCAAAGCAATTTTGCCGAGCTGATTAAACTATGATCTTTGGCCGCCACCTCCGCCCTCTTTGGTTGCTAGAGGACGGGATCACCTTCCTAAATCATGGATCCTATGGGGCGACCCCATTGCCTGTCCTGGAGGCTCAGACCCGAGTGATCAGACACTACACCCACACCCTGGCGCGCTGGGGGGCAGAGCAACTGTTGCCG
>CAYSEO010000344.1:0-4998 GCA_964429885.1 uncultured bacterium | reverse complement strand
GGGGTTCGTTCCCCCCGAGGGCGACGCTGGGATACTGTCCGCATTCCGGATATTACCCTCCTGTCTCAAGATCTGTGGCGAACGATGGCCGATCGAGAAGCCGTGATCGATCTGAACGAGCCACCTCCCCTTTTGGCTGTGGAAGTGGTGAGCCCCTCAACTCGGATAGAGGATACTCGTTCCAAACGGGCTGAATATGGGCTATTAGAGATCCCGGAATATTGGATTGTCGATCCGATGGAACAGAAACTCAGTCTGTGTATCCTCAGTCATCAGCTCTATGATGCGACGGAATATCAAAGAGAAGAGCAGATCTATTCTCCTACTTTTCCTCTATTCTCCTTAACCGTGTCTCAGATCTTGAGTCTATGATGAGACAGACCCGATCTGACAGATCGCTGGTTCCTACTCTCTAGACTTTGTTAGATTATGGGGATGTGCTCGGAAAGAAGTGAGTTGGGATCATGACCATTGCATCACTGCAGCCTTCAACCCTGGAGGCATTAAGGTATGACTCCGAAAAACCTACTTTTATCCTGTTGTGCCTGCTCTGAGTAGATTAGAGCTGACAACTGAGCCCCTATCCGAGCGACTGAAGTTCACAGTTTAATCTACCCCATTGCTTTGGGAAAACTCATGCGGATGGCGGGACTCGAACCCGCAAGGTTTCCCACACGCCCCTCAAACGTGCGCGTATACCAATTCCGCCACATCCGCTCTCGCTGATCTAGATCTCAGGAGGTCTGATCCAGCTTGGCTATTATAGCCACGAACAGAGTTCTACTGCTAGTCCTCCGTCCAAAATCGCTCCGATAAGTATTTGTCCGCCGCATCACACAGGATCGTCACCACCACACCGGACTCCAACTCCTTGGCCACCTGCAGCGCCGCTAGCACATTGGCCCCCGCCGAGATCCCAACCAATATCCCCTGTTTGCGGGCCAGTTGTTTGACCATTCGTTGGGCTGCCTCTGTGGAGATCTCTAACTGTCGATGGGGCAGGCGCTCGTCATAGATGGCGGGCACTAGGGCGGTCGCCATATGTTTCAGTCCCTCCAGACCATGAAAGGGAGAATCCGGCTGCATGGCCACGATCTCGATCTGGGAGCTATATTCTTGCAGACGCCGCCCCACCCCCATACAGGTGCCACTGGTGCCCAATCCCGCTACAAAGTGAGTGATCCGCCCTTGGGTCTGCTCGTAGATCTCCACTGCCGTTGAGTGATAATGAGCCTGCCAGTTGGCTGGGTTGCTGTATTGATCAGGATAGAAATAAATGTCCGGATTCGCCTGATAGAGCTCCCGAGCTCGCTTGATCGCTCCGTCCGACCCCAGAGCTGGATCCGTCAGCTCCAGATCCACTCCATAGGCCTGCAGGATCTGTTTTCGTTCTGGACTGGCGTTGGCGGGGAGAGCCAGCTTGACCTGATACCCTTTGGTGGCCCCGATCCAGGCGTAGGCGATGCCGGTGTTGCCAGAGGTGGCGTCCAGAATGATCTTGCCAGGGATCAAAGCGCCCGATCGCTCCCCCTCTAGGATCATGTTCAGGGCCGGTCGATCCTTGACAGAGCCACCAGGGTTGTACCACTCTGCCTTGCCATAGATCTGCACTGTGCTGGGGAGATCAGGGGAGATCGAGGACAAGCGAATCAACGGCGTGTTGCCCACCAGATCCAGAGGGCTATCCACGGCGGGCGAGATGGGGCGGGAACCAGTTGGCAGCAAGGGAGATCCTTTTAACTCAATCGATCGATCAGATGTTCTCAGTATAGAAGAGGGGGATCCCCTTGATCGGGACTGGCAAGAGGCACAGGCTGTACATGACCCGATCTCAACCTACCGAACCGGCTGGGCTGCTGATCTGAGATAAGATAGAGCCTCGCAGCACTTTCAGGTCGGCTCCCTAGAGCGAATCGAGTGGTATCTATGGCTCCCTACGTTCCCCTGGCCTCCTATCGGATCCAATTCAGCCCAAGCTTTAACTTCCAGGCTGCTCAAGAGATCGTGCCCTACCTGGTGGAGTTAGGGATCTCGGATATCTATGCCTCCCCCATCTTTCAGGCCAGATCCGGTAGCGATCATGGCTACGATGTGGTAGATCCAGGACAGATCAATCAAGAGTTGGGTGGCGTTGAGGCATTTGAAGCTCTAGAGCAACACCTGCAGGAACATAACATTGGTTGGATCCAGGACATTGTGCCCAACCATATGGCCTATAACTGGCACAATCTCTTTCTGAGAGATGTCTTGGAGAGTGGTAAAGACTCTGACTACTACGATTTCTTCGACGTCAACTGGCAACACTCTTATCTGAATATCCGCGATCGGATCCTGGCTCCCTTTCTAGGGGAGTTCTACAATGTTTGCTTAGAAAGCGGCAAGATCCAACTCCAGTATGATCAGGATGGATTTACCATCAACTACTATGAGCATCGCTATCCTCTCCGGATCGATTCCTATGTGACAGTCTTTACCCACAACCTCCCTAAGCTCAAGCGCAAATTGAAGAAGAAGGATCCCAATTATGTACGTCTCTTAGCGATCCTCTACAGTCTCAAGTCCATTCCCTCCAAGGTTGATCTATTGGAACGTCGAGATCAGATCGATTTCGTCAAGGATATGTTGTGGGAGCTTTACAACAACAGTGAGGAGATCACTAGCTTTATCGATGATACGGTAGAGACATTCAATGGGGAGCCCGGAGATCCCTCTAGCTTCGATCTTTTAGATGATCTATTGTCGGAACAGTTTTTCAATCTCTCTTTTTGGAAGGTGGGGGCAGATGAGATCAACTACCGCCGCTTCTTCACGGTTAATGATCTGATCTCCCTTCGCATCCAGGACAAGGAGGTGTTTCAGAAAACTCACGCTCTGATCCTCAAGATGATCGATCAGCAAAGGTTTACGGGGCTACGAATTGATCATATCGATGGTCTCCACAACCCCACTGAATATCTGCAGCGACTACGGGACAAATCCGATCAGGTCTACATTGTGGCCGAGAAGATCCTGGAGTTTGAGGAGACTTTACCCACCAACTGGCCGATCCAGGGCACAACGGGCTATGACTTTTTGATTCGGACCAACTCCCTATTCTGTCAAACCAGCAATGAGGAAGCCTTCACTCAGATCTATGGGCACTTTACAGGTCTCTGGTACTCATTTGAAGAGATCGCCCATGATAAGAAACGGCTGATCATCAACAGAACACTGACCGGGGATGTGGATAATCTGGCTTATCTATTGAAACAGATCGGCAGCCGTCATCGTTATGCTAATGACTTTACCTTATATAGTCTACGCCGGGCGATCATAGAGGTATTGGTTTTCTTTCCAGTCTATCGAGTTTATGTCCACAATGATGAAGATCTGGATGAGATCGGTCGCAAGTATGTTCTGGAAGCCATCCGTCAAGCGAAGGAGAATCAAAAGAATCTGCTTCGGGAGTTGACCTACATTGAGAACGAGTTGACGTTTATTGAGAAGTTGTTATTGCTCCAGTACGAGGACTACCTTTCTAAGGAGGAGCGAGAGCAATGGGTTGATTTCGTCCGTCGGACTCAACAGTTGACGGGTCCTTTGATGGCCAAAGGGATCGAGGATACCTCCTTCTATGTCTATAATCGTTTGCTCTCTCTCAATGAGGTAGGAGGGGATCCAGGTCGATTTGGGATCACGATCGAGGAGTTTCATCAGTTCAATCAGACTCGGGCTCAACAATGGCCCCATTCTATGAATACTCTGGCCAGCCATGATACCAAGCGCGGGGAGGATACTAGAGCTCGGATCAATGTGCTCTCAGAGATGCCCCAGGGATGGCGAGATAAGTTACACACCTGGCACAAGATCAATCTCCAGTACAAACAGAAAGCTCCCTTTGGCGGATCCGGAGAATATCCGGATGGCAATGATGAATACTTTCTCTACCAAACCCTGATCGGATCGTTTCCCTTCTTCTCGGGAGATCATCCTGAGTTCCACCAACGCTATTACATTGAGTTCATCGAACGGGTGACGGCCTATATCAGAAAGGCGGTACGAGAGGCCAAGGTACATACCGACTGGCTCAACAACAATATCCCCTATGAGGAGGCAGCCATCTCTTTCGCTGAGCAGATCCTCACTCCTTCAGATCACAATACTTTCCTGCCTGATTTTCTGGAGTTCCAGAAGCAGATCCAGCACTATGGCATCTTTAACTCGCTCTCCCAGACATTGATCAAGTTAACGGCTCCAGGTCTGCCGGATCTCTATCGCGGCAATGAGTTTTGGGATCTGAGTATGGTGGATCCAGATAATCGACGACCTGTGGATTTTGCGGCGTTACGCACTAGCCTCAAGTTTATGCAGGATCGGGATCCGCTCAAGTTGATCTCGGAGCTGCTCTCCAGTCGTATCGATGGTCGGATCAAACAGTATATTACCCACCGGGCTCTAAAGATCCGTAAGGAACGCTTGGAGTTATTCCAGCAGGGACAGTATCTGTCTTTGGAGAGCAAAGGGACTTATCCAGATCATGTGGTGGCTTTTGCGCGGCAGACGGAGGAGGATATGGCGATCACGATCGTGCCTCGGTTATTGACCCATTTGGTGGGTGTCAATGAGGAGCCGTTGGGTCCTGAGGTGTGGCAGGAGACTCAGATCATGTTGCCTCGGGGTAAGCGCGCCTGGATCAATGTCCTGACTGGGGAGGAGATCGAGACGAATGGCAAGTTGGCGATAGGGGATGCTTTGGCTCACTTCCCGGTGGCGTTGTTGGTGCGGGCTTGAGCCCTTGCGCGTTTCCCTATGGTGTTGCTGGTCATGGTGTTGCTGGTCCGCGCCTGAACTCTCCACGACTTTGGTCCTCTCCGAGGGTAATCTGAGGCATTCCTCTCGAATGACTTCCTGGTGATGTGGTGACAAGTGAGATCCGTCTAGTTTGGAGAGGTGGAAGCGTACCGAGCCTAAGGATCATGACCATTCGAGACCTGGTTGACACCATCTTTCTAACCCGCG
>CAYSEO010000343.1:0-4999 GCA_964429885.1 uncultured bacterium | reverse complement strand
GCTTGGTCAAGCTCACTGAGGATGGTATCCAGGAGGAGCATGAGACGGATGAGAATAGGTCGGCTCTTCAGCAGGAGCACAGAGTCTCAGAAAAGAAGCTCAACAACGCCAATGCAAGAATTGCTCTTCTCTCAAAGGAGCTGACCAAGGGTCGACAAGCCTTCCAAGCGTTAAATCCACACTGTCTAGTGATTTCTGGGGATTACCAAAAGGAGATTATGTCTTGTTCTCCTGAGGAAATGCCTGCTAAGAGAAACTCTTTTGAGCTGTACAGGAACGGGTTAAAGGATATTCAGATAATTACCTACGACGAGCTTTTCCATAAAATCGAAATTTTGTTGAAGATGTTTGAGGATACTTGATTGGATATCAGTCAAGTCATACGGGTGCTTGCCCCAAGTTTAGAACCCCAGATCCGGCACCTCGATCCGATCCACAACTCCCGCATAATGCTTGTGCACCACTGCTGAGCTGTTTCCCACCCAGTCCGCCACCTGCTTGAACCCCAATCCTTTCCGCTCCAGACAATGGCTAATGAAGGTATCCCGACAAGCGTAGGGCTCCCGATAGTGATCGATCTTCCCCTCCTCAGCCAGCCTCATCACGATCCCAGGCACAAACGTCTTCCGTCTATTCTTCTCCCCATGCCAAGCCCTCCGTAGGAAGTTGGGGTGGTTGAGCTGCCCTCCCCTCTTGCTCCGAAAGACTGGATCCTCAGGTCTGACCTCCGTTGGCCTGATCGACTCCAACACCTCCCTGACCCCAGCATTGATCGGGAACACCCTGGCCTTGTGGTTCTTGGGATCCTTCCTGACCTTAAAAGACGTCTCCACCGCTTCCTCAAAAGAGATCAGCCCAGCCTTCCAGTTGATGTGCTTCCACTGCAGTCCCACCGCATCCTCAGGGCGGCACCCTGTCAGGAAAAGGAACTTCACATAGGGATAGTAGTAGCTGAAAGACCGATGGGCCTGGAACGCCTCCAGGATCGTCCTCACCTCCTCCTGAGTGAACGGATCCGCAACGTGATCGGTTTTCACATTCAGCTGCTTGGCCAAGCCTGAGAAGGGGTTCTGCTCCACCAACCCACAGTCCAAGGCCCATTCATAGCAAGCATACAGCTGCACCAGATACTTGCGAGCCGTCACCAGCTGACACCCGTCCTGCAGCAGAAAATCTCGAAACTCGATCGCAGCCAACCGATCGCCGACCCCCCGTCCAAACTTGAGGATCTTATTCCGAGTCTTGGTGTAGGTGCTCCGGATCGTTGTCTCCTCCACACTGGGAGTCTTATAGACCACATACCGGTCCCACAGATCCAGCGTCGAGATCGGGGGAGTTCCCTCAGGATCTGCATCTGTCTCAACCGGAGCACTCTTCCTCAGGTAAGGTCCCCAGGAGAACTCCTTACTCTCCAGCAACGATCCCACCTTGCGAGCCTCTTTCTCTGCCGCACTGATCCCAGCTGGATTAGCCCGGAACCCGGTGGCGATCTCCTGCTGATGAGGTTTCTCCTTAGTAGATCCGGGTTTGGGTGGCAGCACAGCCCTCAGGTAGAGCTTCAGCCCCCGATGCCGGAGCAGAACGCCCACATTGCCCGCCTTCAGCCGCCCATTAGCCTGAGCCAGCCGCTCATGGGTCACCTTGTCCAGCCCTTTCCCATCGTTCATCAGCTCACCCATCCTTACCTACAGGCTTACCTAAATTGGGGGTCCGATCCAGGCCATTTGAGTCCCTATCTGTCCACATTCGGTAGAAATACCACCAATACGACAAAGGCCCAGATCCTTGACCTGAGCCTACTTTAGCCGATCTATGGGGGATGCCAGGAGGCGGACTTGAACCGCCGACACGGGGATTTTCAGTCCCCTGCTCTACCAACTGAGCTATCCCGGCACGCAGAAGATCATCATAAGGGATCCCTTCGCACCGATGCAAGCGATCTGCTCAAGATCTCAAGATCCCAAGATCCATGCTTACCACCACCAGGGCTTGTTGGGAGAGCCATCGGGAAAGATCACCCCCTCAATCTGAGTCTCGCTATGCTTGAGTCCCTCGATCTGAGCCTCCTGCAGATCCGCCCGGCAGAGCTTGCCCTTACCGATGTCCGCCCGAACTAGATTGGCCTGCCGCAAGCTAGACTCACTCAGATCCGCCTTAGTCAGATCCGCACCACTTAGATCGGCTTCCGAGAGATCCGCCCGCCGGAGATCCCCTCGGAACAGGATCGCTCCACTCAGGTTGGCCCCCCTCAGGTTGGTGTCCTGCAGATCAACCCCGAGGAGATCGGATCCACTGAGATCAATGGTTTGCAGATCTAGACCCCGTAGATCAGCCTTACTGAGATCGGAGCCAGACAGTTGGCGTCCGCGTCCCTCACAATTTTGGAGCTCCCAGATCAGCCGAGATTTGCGATCCATAACTGTCTCCTCAGAGATCAGGCTGTCTCGGAGATTGGTGCCACTTAGCTTTACCTCCACCAACTTCGCTCCGCGTAGATCTGCTTGGGATAGATCTGCGCCACTCAGCTTGGCTCCCGAGAGATCTGCTCCTCTCAGATCTGTCTTGATCAGGTGAGCACCACTGAGATTGGCATGGCTGAGATCTGCTGCCTTGAGATTGGCTTCAAACCCCTTGATCCCGCCTAATCCTGTTTTGGGTAACTGTATCCCTCCCAGCTCCGCGTAGGAGAACTCTCGCTCCCCTCGACGGTAGGCCACCAACAGACCTCGCGCTCCCCCCACATCTCGAAAGGGACTGAGATCTAGGATCGCCTGCTGAGCTTGGGGATCTTCTAGGGTGGATAAGGTGCGCCAAGCTGCTAGCCGCACGGCCCACTGTGTATTGCTCTGCAGCGCCTCGATCAATACAGTGATCCCAGACTCCCCATAGCTTGGCAGTTCCGTGATCGTCGAGAGACGCACCTCCAGATCGGGGCCATTCAATCGTCGTTGGGCACCCTCGATCCCGCCCAGAACCAGACCAAAGCTGGGGCCACTCTGAACCGCTCTGCCCCCCAGGACCAGATCCCAGGCTTGAGGCCGCTCCGCCGCTGTCATCGCTGATCACCCCGCCGACTAAACCCAACGGCCCACGACCACTCGGATCGTGCCATCCTCTAATTGCTCCTCCGCCTCAACGGTGTAGCCCTGTTGGCGGGCTGTAGCCATCAGTTGTTTGTGGGCATAGCGCTGCATCACCTGCTCCATAAAGGCAGATTGATCGATGCGAGCTCCCCAGAAATCACTGACCAGCTCGTACTGATCGCCGTTGCGACGGAAGCCCAGATCGAAACCATTTTTCTGGCGGATCACGTAGTCCGCTCGGGTGCGGTTCCAGAGATAGCCCCGCACACTGCTATTACACTCCACCGTGTAGCCCAGATCCTCTAAGGTCTCCTTGAGCAGCTCTCCCTCTTT
Source organism: uncultured bacterium (assembly GCA_964429885.1). Lineage (GTDB taxonomy): Bacteria > Cyanobacteriota > Cyanobacteriia > Thermostichales > Thermostichaceae > CAYSEO01. Next base: position 1,583 of record CAYSEO010000343.1, on the reverse strand, counting down.
GATCTGAAGTTGAATGGTGGTGAAGTGGGACATGCCTGAGCTCCTCCTGATCGAATGAAAGTGAAGAATGGCAAGGCCAAAATTGCTTTGATATGCACTATAGTCTGTATAAACGTTTTTGCTGATCTACTTAGACTCTAATCTAGCCCGGTCTCTATCCATTGAGCCTCAGTCCTCCAATCCAGATCTACGGGACCCAACGCATCTTAGGTAAAGATCATTGAGCCCCCAGAACGTTGTAGGGGTTAATTGTGATCCCAGTCTGGCTTGATGGACTTGCGGCCATGCAGGTAGCGGTCGATATCCATGGCGGCCACACAGCCATCCCCGGCAGCCACGACGGCTTGCTTGAAGGGAGTGTTACGGATGTCTCCGATCGCCCAGACTCCAGGTACTGAGGTGGCCATCAATTCATCCACCTTGACACCGCCGTTGGGGCTAAATTCCACCATGTCTGCCAGATAGTCCACGATAGGCTTGGATCCTTGCATGTAGACAAAGACACCGTCCACCGACAACAGTTCCTCCTCGGCCTCCCCTTTGTGCTTGACCTTGAGGCCCGTCACGCCCATATCATCACCGACGACCCCTAGGGTGCGGGTGCGGTTCCAGTGCTTAACGTTGGCGGTACTGAGCAATTCCTCCGCATGGAGGGCATGGATATCTGGCTCTTTCTGAGTGATCCAGTGCACAGTGGAGGCGAACTTGGTCAAGACCTGAGCCTCTTCCACCGCCTCATGGGTGAGACCCACCACGGCCACCTCTCGCTGACGATAGAAAGCGGCATCACAGGTGGCACAATAGCTGACCCCTCGACCCAAAAACTCCCCCTCACCCGCGATCGAAGGAGTACGGCCCATGGCTCCCGTCGCCAGCACTAGGGATCGCCCCACAAAAGTGCCTTCTGGGGTATAGACCTTCTTCTGGGATCCCTGCACATCCACGCCGAACACTTGAGCTCGTTGGTACACTGTGCCGAAGTCGATGGCCTGATTCCGCATGATGGTGAGCAGTTCCTCGCCGCTCATCTCCCCAGGCACACCAGGATAGTTAGCGATCTTGTGGGTGATGGCCAGTGCCCCTGTGGTGGGGTTCTTATCCAGGATCACGGTGCTGAGATTGGCTCGGGAGGTGTAGAGAGCACAGCTGCACCCCGCAGGTCCTCCCCCGATAATGACCACATCAAACTCAAAGGTCTCCATCATCGCTCCCCTGCGCATCTCACTGCAGGATACTCTCATCTGAGAAGATCCGTAGGAAATCATAACGTTTGGTAACACTTGACCTGGGAGATTCTCATAAACCTGGAAGGCTCAGTATCAAGCGTGGTTAAGGAACCACCAGTACCGGGCAGGGAGCTAAATTAATCACACGATTGCTGACACTGTCGTCATGTCCCTCATCAGAGAAGCCCAGACCCCGGCACCCCATCACGATCAGATCCATCTCCTGTTCGTCGGCTACATCACAGATGACAAAGGGGATCCTCCCTTCGCGATATTCGGTCTTGATAGCGGTCACTCCCGCCTGTTGGAGAGTGGATTGGGTATGACTCAGCAGGGCATCGCTCGCCTGCTTGGCCC
>CAYSEO010000342.1:0-5007 GCA_964429885.1 uncultured bacterium | reverse complement strand
CACCGCTGAGGAGACACCTCCCCCCAAAACCACGACAGCCAGTACTCCCCGCCAGCCATTCAGCCGTTCCTCAAGTCGGACGGAGATCACTTGATCCAGGGTCAAACACAACGAGTTGCGTGAGGCGTGTTGGGGAGCTCCCACAGGTTTGCCATAGCAGAGGATCCGCTGTTCTGAGATCACACCGAAGGCATTATCTAAAATCACCTGTTCAGGAGGAGGGAAGGCGGTCATGCTGGATCACCTCAATTAATGCTTAATGTTGGCCTTTGAGATAAGCAAAGACACTTTTATCGCCAATATCGGGGGGAATGGCCTGGATCCCCTTACGTAGAGCAAAGATCAGGAACAAGATAGCCCAGGATCCCAACAGGATCTGCTCCGCCACAATCGGTAGCCAGCCCGAGAGATGTCCCAGGATCGTCAGGGGGACCAGTGGAGTGAGCACCTTGGTCTCAAACCGATCGAAACAGAAGGCTTCTTTGAAAAAGATCCCCGTCAGGGCTACAAAGGTAAACCCCAGCCCCCAAAGACTGATGGGATGTTCGAGCACAATGAGGGCTAGAGGTTGAGCAGTTTGCACTCGGATCAGCACCGCCGCCCCACAGCCAATCAACCAGGCGATCTGGAGGGCACGATGCAGGAGGGCCAGATAGATATGAATGACGCTGAGACTGATCCCTAGGGCGACACAGAAGAGACCGTAGAGAAGATCTAAACCCTGGAGCACGGTGGGATCGGAGCCCTGCCATAGCACCGCAGCCACTCCGAGCGCAAAACAGAGGGCCGTGATCGCCAACCCACCTCGATAGATCAGCACCTCCCGGCGATCGGCATCGGTGATCGTGAACTCGCCAAACTGTCCCTGATAGACCTGAGCCTGTTCCATGGTTTGACTCCTGATCGACTCCTACACGATATCTTGTGATCCTGAGATCAGTCTGCAGAGCTAGGGGAGCCTGGGAACTGGAGACTAATGTGCCGAGCCTCGATAGATCCGCTCCGCCTGTTGGGGAGGCAGATGGGGAAATCCTGGCAACATAGTTCCCGTAGCGGAGGATAGAGGGCTATGGGATGAGGCCGCTGGTGGGTTGGGGATCGGGCAGGAGTGGTGGATGCTGAAGACAGGCTCGGGAGCAGGGATATGGGTATGGGGAGGCACAAACTGATGCTGCTGGGCATCGTAGGCCAACACCTGGCCACTCTCGATCTGATAGATCCAGCCGTGGAGAGCCAACTGACCCTGATGGAGTTTCGCACGCACCACCGGATAGGTATTCAGGTTGTCCAGCTGACTCAAGACATTCTCCATCACCGCAATATCGATCAGATCCTCCTTTCGGCAATGGCTGTAGCTCTCCTTCACCAACCGCCGGGTGGCCTCCGCATGGCGTAACCAGTCATGCACCAAGGGCATCTCCTCCTGAAGAGTCTCCATCTTCAACAGGCCCTTCATCGCTCCACACTGACTATGGCCACAGACAATGACCTGTTGCACCCCCAGAGCATGGATGGCGTACTCCAAGGTGGCCCCCTCTCCACCATTGGCCGATCGATAGGGAGGGATGATGTTGCCCGCGTTGCGGATTACAAACAGCTCCCCGATCTGGGCCTGGGTGATCAGAGCCGGATCGACGCGGGAGTCAGAACAGGTGATGAATAGGATACGGGGGGACTGACCACGAGCCAGTTGCTCGAACAGATGCCGATGGGTGGAGACGTAGGTGGCCTGAAACCGATGCAGCCCTTGGATCAGCTTTTCCATAGCGAGAATTCCCCGTTCCGATTCAACCCTTCATTATCGGTGATAGCGCTCCCTTCAGGCTGGAATGTAACGCTTTGGTAAGCCGACCCTGATGGCATGGGTGGAGATCAATCCTACACTGATCATGAGGATAAACCCCTCATAGGGATCCCGATCCCATAGATGACGGCACGTGAGCTCAACTGACTATAAACACAGATCCATATTTATTCTCATAACACAATCAAACTTGCTATCCGCTTGGGGATCACAAGTTAGTGACTACCTCCCATCGAGGATCATGATCCCTATATTATGGATCGTGACTATGTCTCGACCTCATTATGTCACTAGGATCTGGAGTGGAAGCGTCGCTTTTTCCGTCTGGCAATTGCTTTGCGTTTCGCCTTCTCAATTGGAGTTTCAAAATGACGGTTCTTCCGCATATCTGAGAAGATCCCTGCTTTGGACACCTGGCGCTTAAATCGACGGAGTGCCGATTCGATGCCCTCGTTCTCTCCTAAAATCACTTGAGTCAAGGAAAAACCTGCTGCTCACTGCTTTCAACGATCAGTGCCGACAGCGACACAGACCTGGTGTAAGTTGACAATTGAGGCGAAAGTCTTGAGAACAGACTTAAGCCTCGCCCGCCATTGGGATCTGCGGAGTGACGCTACCAGGAGTTCCCACGTCTATTGCCACCGCTCCGACCAGAGGAGCCATGGTTCTCTTGGGGTCGGGCCTTATTGACCTTGAGGTTACGACCCATCCACTCCGCTCCATCCAAAGCAGTGATAGCGGCCTGCTCTTCTGTCTCACTCGACATCTCCACAAACCCGAAACCACGCAAACGCCCACTCTCTCGATCCGTGGGGAGTTTGACCCGCTGAACTGAGCCATACTCAGCAAATACGCTGCTGACATCTTCCTCTGTCGCCTCGAAGGACAGGTTACCAACATAGATTGACATCGACATCCCTTGATTTAGTGGAAAAGAGTGAAATAATCAGGGGGTTGTCTAGAGGTACGCCTGCAACCTACACTGATATGCTCTAACTCGAAACCAACTCTAGCCATTTGATCTCGCGATGTCAACGGTTGATCGGCCTAATACAAGCTCGTGTAGGATCTTGAGTCGAGCTCGGGATAGGGCTCCAGTAGGGAAACATAGGGTTGGGTCCCCCAGGGAGAACCCGAAAAACTGTTAGAAAACTTCATGTCTTTAACTTGCACAGCACCCATAACACAGGTGCACGGAGCAGATCAGGGCCACAGCTCTACAGGGAGGGCCGATCTTCTGGTCGCTGGACACCGCCAACACCACGCTCACACTGAGGATAATGAGCTGGATCCTTACTCTGCCAGGCGAGGGTTTTGGTGGAGTCATATGACTGGGTTATTCTACCAACACAATCGTTTTTTTGACTACAACACCTATAAAAGCCATGCTCCAGATCTAAGTGGTAGAAGCGAAATCGTCCCACATCTTACGAATGGAGACGGCGACATCACCCCACAATGCACCGAATGAGCGAAGCTCGGCCAAAGACCAACGGCAGGCCAACATGCTATGCTTATTCCGAAAGCTATCTTGCTGGCCGGTAACCTAGGCCGTTGGGCTGTAAGGGAAACATCATGGGGAAAACAATCCTATACCGACTATTTGGAGTTGGCTCTGTTCCCAAACATCTACGTCCGGTGCTTGAGCAGGAGGAAGTTGTTACTCTCGACGAAGGGATTGGAGGATGGTTTGTAACAAAGCACGTTGATGGGCCTGGAAAGCGCTACCGACACCGCATTAAAAAATTATCTGGTTGCCTTGTGGTCACAAAGGAGAGGGTGGTCTGTTACACCCATGGCAAGCGTCAGATCAACATCTCTGCTAAAGACCCCAAAATAGCAAACCTGTATGTTGACACCCCAACAGAGCAGAAGTTGTGTCTTTCTTTCGAGTCTTCTAATTTTCGCGAAGGATGGCAAGGTGTGATCGAATTCCAATTCGGAACAGACAAAGCCGACTCATTCCAGGAAGCTTTGTTAGCTATAGGAGCCCAACGAGGCACTGCAACGGACACGGATAAGTCGCGCCGCTGAGTTTTTCCTTAGAAGGCATGGTGGCCCAGGCAACGATAGGGGGTTGAGCACAGAGGCCATTCATCTGTGACCTGTAATAGTCGCCCACAGGTTTGTTGAATGGTCTTAAGATCCGTCTCCAATTCCAACGCGATCTGGCGGAGTTGACGGTGGGGAGACACCTGTTCCCAGACACTCCACTCCAAGGAGGTGAGACGAGCCAGGGGGAGATCGTGTTAAGACAAATTTGTCTATCCCCTCAACTACACACAGGTGTTAAGTCATTATTAAAGTCGCAGCGATAGGTAGATGCCGATCTCTAAATCCCAGACACCTGGTTTTGCCACTCGCGCGTGGTGTCGATAGGCACGACTAAGGATCGTTCTGCCTCCGCGAAGTCCTCCCACTGTTGTTGTTGGGACACCAGCAGATCGGTGGTAGCATCCGCGATGTCGGGGGCAGCCTCGTTTGACTCTCCGGCGGTCGCAGCGGCGCGCCGATCCACTCGCTCCTGCACAACCCCCATAGGTGCCGTACAGTGCAGGATCTGAACCGGGAGTTGATGCTGTTGGGCGGCTCGGATCACCGCCAGACGTTGGGCCTGCCGATCGTACTTGGCATCTAGGATCACGGCATAGCCTGCCTGGGCCAGGGAGATGCCTAGCTCTCGTAGCCGCTCATAGGTTTTCTCAGACATTTCTGGGGTATAGATCTCATCCCCGCCCCGCTGGTGGATCGAGATCCCGGCCAGATGTTTACGAACCGCGTCAGAACGAATATGGATGGCGTTGATCTGACGGGCCAGCTGGCGAGCTACGGTGCTCTTGCCGGTGCCTGAGATCCCAGACATGAGGATCAATTTGCCCTGACGGGGCCGAGTATACTCCCAGGCCAGTCGATAGTAGTTGGCTGCAGTCTTCTCTGCATCCGCCTTGACCGCCTCCGGTGCTCCTGGATCGCTGAGCAGGAAGGAGCCCACCTTGGCCCTCACATAGGCTTGCCGGTTGAGGTAGATGGGCAACACCAACAGGCCCTCCCAGTCGCCGGTCTCCTCCAGATAGGTGTTGAGGTAGGCATTGGCCAGATCGGACCGCTGCCGCGTATCCAGATCCATCACGGTGAAGGCGATATCGTACATGGTGTCCACAAACCGGAAGGGCTCGTTGAACTCGATGCAGTCGAGCAACAGC
>CAYSEO010000341.1:0-5016 GCA_964429885.1 uncultured bacterium | reverse complement strand
GCGCCGACGTTTCGGATCTAGGTTTTATTGTTTGGGCAGAGTGGGTGCATCCTCATCCTCCTCCTCATCATCGTCATCAAAGATATCACCGAACTCTTCCTCCAGCATTTTTTCAAATAGAGCTCTGAGGATATCCTCTTTGCTGTTGCCTGGGATCGGGAAGGGCAGCATGTGATCGAAGGAGTCTGTTTCTTGCAACTCCAGGAGGTATTCCTCTTCGCGGTAAGCCTGCAGGGTCTCGCTGTGTTGTAGCCTGCGGGCCAGTTCAAACCCCTGTTGGGACAGATCCTCATAGGGATCGCTATGGGGGGTAAAGGTGGTGGCTTTGGCCAGGAGTAGGAGTGAGTTTTGGGGCTCCCGATCGAGAGCCTGATCGAGATAGGATCGCAGGGTGTTGCTATAGCCCAACTTGCGGGTTTGCAATTGGAGGCGAGCCAAGACGGTATCCGGTTGTGAGACCCGTCTCAGATAGGAGGGCAGGTGTTTCTGTAACTGAGACTGAGGACCGCGTAAGGCCAACAAAGCCAAATGGGCGAGCTCAGCCTCTGGCAGATCTGGGATCAGCTCCTGCACCTGTTGCACATAGAATTTGCTCAGATCGGCGAGTCCCTTCTTCCGTTTGGCAAATTTTTGGATACAGGCCACGATTGCTTGCAGAGCCGTACAGCGAGGTTCTGGAGACAAGTCGTCTAGTAACTGCTGCCAGTGGACCCGAGCCTGATCCAGATCCAGCTCTGTTCGATCGGTTTCAGTATCCGCTGCTGCTTGAATAAACAGGCGACAGGCTTGCAGACCCGGACCCGTCGATCGCTCCTCCTCTATGTACTCGCAGAAGTCGGCAAAGGTAGGCATAGCCAGGGCCTCGATCCAAGGGGGCAGATCCACCTCCTCGTGACTCTCCGCCAGATCCCCAAAGTTTTTGCCAAACCGGCGCCGGATCTCTTGTTTTCCCTGTGAATCCCCCAGTTCCTCCAGACACATCTTTAAGACGGCGTAGACCTCAGAGGAGCGACATCCCTTCTCCAGGGCCTCAGTCATCAACTGCTGGGCTTCCTCCAGATCGTCTTGCTGATAGGCCCGCAATCCCCGCCTACCCAAGACCTCAGGGGCATCTGCTTGCAACTGTTCCGCCCGTTGTAGGGAGCCATAGGCTGTCCGACGCTGTCCCAAGGCCATCCAGGTATCGGCTAACCAAGCGTGCAGTGTGGCCAAGATCAAATTAAGGCGCTGAGGGGGCCAGTCCTGAGGGTGACGCTTCGCCTCCCGTTCTATGCTGTTGATCCAGCGGGTCAAGAGTTTCTGCCGCTCTCGAAACGATCGATTATCGTCCAAGGCTTCGACCAACAGCCGAGCCAACTGGTGATCGAGGGGATCGGTTTTGCTGAAGGGTAACCAGAAGGTCTCCGCACACTCCGGTGAGCCTTGATCGAAGGCTTGTTGTCCGGCTCGCAGCAGCAGAGGACGGCGCAGTGAGTCCAGATCCTCAGACAGAAAGGCCCGGTTGGACAAGGCTTCCAATAGGGTATGGCCTGCATCATGTCGGTGGCTATCTCGGATCTGTTGGCTCATCTGTAGCACCCGCACGGCCTGTTGATAGTCGGGTGGATCGGTCTTGTTCTGAATGACGGCCTCTGAAATGCGAGTATTGCTGTGCAGATCCTGGATCGCCAGCAGTCGCCGTAGAGGGGTGGAGAGATCGGCGGGGGAGGTGGTTGCTCGCATGACTCGTCCCAGGAAGGAGTCCACCTGCCGGAGAGAGTGCTGATCGAGCTGGGCCTTGGCCTCTTGCCATTGATCAGCCTGCTGCAAAGCATAGATGGTCCAAACCGGCGGATCGTCTCCGGGTGTGGCCTTGCCTTTGACCTTCTTCAAGTGAGTGAGGGCAGTGGTGGGATCCTGAGCCATGAGGGCCAACACCCCTTGAGCCCAATGCTTTTGGTCGGCGGTGAACCGCTGGGCCTGGTGGGTGAGGAGATCCTGGACTTGCTCCATGTCTCCCACAAGGAAGAGCAGCTTGAGGTAGCAGCCCGCTTGCTGCTTGGGTAACTGTTCACTGTCGAAAGCCTGCTGGATCGTTTCCAAGGCCTGGTGGGGTTGATCTTGGTCGAGATCGGTTCGGGCCTTCCAATAGTAAGCCCCTGTCACCCCTAGCTGGATCGCCTGTTGAAACTGGGTCTTGGCCTGACGGAATCGCTTGGCCTCCAGGTCTTGACGGCCTTTGTGCAGAGCGATCTGGCCTTCTAACGCCGCGATCTCCTGAGTCTGGCCCGCTTGCGATGACTTGAGCTTCTTGAGCTGTCGCAGGGCTTGATCCAGTTTATTGCGCTCGATCAGGTCCCGGACTTGATTCAGGTCGCGGGATTGAGTTTGAGATCCTGACTGAGGCTGAGATTTACGTTTGGCCACTTCCACCCGAAGAACTCATGTTGTTGAGCCTAACGAATTCTTCCCCCGATCTCCACCCTTTGGGGTCCAGCCCCTCGATCGCTCAACACGAGAGGAGATCTCAGGTCGGTTCCATCAGTCTGCGAAACAGCTTGCGATACCGGCGTGCTTTCCTCAGCTCACGACGCAGGGACTCATCTGTGGGACCCTCTCCTCGAGACCAGAGCTCGAGGGTGGCACCTTGGGTAGAAGCAATGGGAAAGGTTGGCTTATCGGGGTGAAACTGCCTAAACAGCTGGTGTTCTTCGTAGATCCCTTCCATGCCTCCGATGAAGATCGCCGCCCGGAATGGGTGTCCCCCAATCATCTGTTCTCTCATGATCCGTAAACTAGACTCCCGGCTTTCTCCTCTGTCCGTCCAGCGTAGATGCACAAATTGGCGAGCCACGGGCGGGATCACATTCTCAAACCATCTGGATTGATAGATGATCACATGATCTAAAGCGTCTAAGGTCCGAGCAGCATGTTCCACCAGAGGAGAGATCGCTGGATGTCCTCCAAAGATCAGGTGCCGGGACCGGATCACCGTTGCCACTAGAGCCAACACGGCTTCCTGAATGAGGACAGGATCTGATGTCTCGACAAAGGGAGGCCGATCGGGGATGCTGGCGGAGAGAAAGATAGGATCTAAGGTGTTTGCTGTCATAGTGAGCCGATCAGATCGCCAAGGGATTCCACCTCCAAGGTTCGTAACTCCCGATGTTGATTGAGCCAATTGAGATGATGGACGGTGTCCGGATCCAGGCCCAGACCACTATAGACAATATGAGCATGAGACAGAGCGCGATCCTGGACCACCTGTTCTTGCTGTTGGATCACTCTAGCATCCGGTAGACCCACGATGGGCAGCAGGCTGACCACAGGGGTTTGATCTCGAGAGAGGGTGATCGCCTTCAAGGGATTGATCTCTGTTCTCAGTCCCCACTCTTCTGCTTTCTCTGTCACCCCATCGATTAATCGCAATCGTCTGGAGCTGATCGATCGGACCCGATGTTGTTCTGCTTCTCTGAGGATCTGAGTGATCATCGCATCTGTCAACTGAGCTTGGGGATCACCCTGATCTCCTCGGAAGTGATCAGTTTGTAGTTGGACCATGCGACAGAATTCCGTGCCTCGGGTACGGCGATGGGGATCGGGCCAGACTAACTGGAGAACGCCCAATCCCAGGGCTTGAGCTCGCACCAGTTCTTGATGGACCCAGCGCGATCGATCAACATTGGGGGTGTCTAGAAAGATCAGCAGATCCACATCGGCCATCCGGCACCAGAGAGCTTCCTGGAAATCAACCCCTGCTTCCACTGAGGCTGTATCCAGGAACATACGATATCCACATCGAGAGAAGACCTCAAACAGTTGAATGGCGATGCCTGTTGCATCACTGCGGCGATACGAGATAAAGGCTTGTCGCTGATCTCGAGTAAGACGGTAGGCCTTGAGGATATCAGTGGCCAATCTGGTGGGAGGATTCTGCCATTCTGATCCGTTGAGATGTCTAATGATCTGGGGCACAGATTGAGTAAAGGTACTTAAGGAGCCAACTACAGGAAAGATCGGGACGCCCTCCTCCAGACACCGATCTAAATACTCCAATTCTTGTGGACTAGCCGCTTGCTGATCTCCAAACCAGACGATGACTGGGATTCCGTCCCAATCGAGTTGGTCAACAGTGTCGATATCAAGGCATTGGAAGAAGGTATTGAGATCCAGACCGAGATCGATCATCCTGTCTGATAACTCATGGATCAGATCGTCTCTATATCGCGAGCAAGCAGGACCTAAGGTGAGCAGTTGATATCTCATCTGACTTATGCTCCCGTTGAGATGCCTTGCTTCGTTATAAAGATCCAGAGCACAGCAGCTATCGAGATCAGGACAGGGAGATAAAACCATCCGATGGTGGAGGAAAAACAAACCCTCAGCCAGGAAGCAACGATGTCTGCGGAGGGAGGATCTGTTTTTTGAGAGAACTCACTGGTATCCATAGAGAAGTCGATATCCTCTTCGTTTTGCTTCCTAACTTTGTCATACAGTTTACGAAACAGTCTTTCTTGTCGGAGATAGTAGCCATCCAGGATCCAGAAGGTGATCACCGGTAAAAGGGCGATAGGGATCGAACTAATCTGATCCTTATCACGACTCAAACCAAAGATGAGTGACACCAATGTGATGGTCCAGCCCTTGATCAGGAAAGAGTTACTAGCCATTCTAGTGATCACGCTTTGGATCATGTCCAGATGTTTAAGCTTGTTTTCCATCTTGGCCCTCCTTTTGATAGAGACACGGATATGCAGCACTAAATGTCTGAACAGATCGAACGATCCATTGGGGCAATAGTGCTGTTGTTTTGTAGATAGTTGTGCAACCATTCACATGATTTTTTCATAAGTGCTTCTGTACTTTCTCCGCTCTCCAATTCACTTGGCGTAGCCTGATCGTCCAACACACCCTCACTTTGTGCCTCCTGTTTAGATTTAAGTTGCCACAAACGAATCGTGTTGTCTCCACCACAAGAGACGAGCTGATCACTATCGACAAAACGAACACACTGAACTCGACCACTATGACCTAATA
>CAYSEO010000340.1:0-5032 GCA_964429885.1 uncultured bacterium | reverse complement strand
CTAATCTACGGGGATCTCACCTCGGTGGGGCCAACTTCTGGCGGGCCAACCTGCGCAATGCCGATCTGGGTCAGGTCGAGCTGAATGAGACAGATCTGACGGAGGCGGATCTGCGGGGGGCCAATCTGGTGGGGGCTAAGTTGGGGGCCGATAGCTTTGGCCATCATCAGATCGAGGGGGCCTTGTACGATCACACCACCCTGTTCCCCGATGATTTCGATCCCATCAAGTCTGGTCTGCAGTGGATGGAATGACCCGCCATCGATCTTGCCGTCTCGCCCCCTTGGCTGATCCCGATCAAGCTTGTAGGCTGAGCATTAATCTTGATTGAGATCGTCACGTAAGGTAACGGACCCATGACGACATCCGTCTCAGCCCGCTATGATTCTCCTGTTTGCACCTTTACAGGACTGGCCCCGATGATTAAACTGCTCGCCGTGGGTTTGGGTCTGGTGATCCTCAGCCCGCTCTGTGCTCAACCTGTCCGCAGCCAACCCGAAACCTTTATCGGACTGCCCGCCACCGTCAGCCCCTCCACCAGCGCCTTCTCCCGTTGGCAACAGATCAATGCTCAACCTGAGGAGACCGATCCGGAACTGGAGGGCATGGTGATCAAAACCCAGGCAGGAGAGGAGGCTGTTTTGGTAGAGGAACAACCCGAGGGAGCCCTGGATCAGATGATCGATAGGATGCAGTCTCTACCGGTGCGTGTGGATTATACCGGGGTGGGTCTGATCTATGAGCGCTCCTACTGATCTGGATCTCTAGCCTCAAGGCTCTTCGGGATGCGGCAGAAGAAGTGAATCCAGCCTTGATCTTGAGTCACCCAGAGCTGTCCCTGCAGGATTCCGACGAGATGTTGAACGAGGGCTAAACCCAAGCCCGTGCCCCGATGGCGCCATCGATCTGAACTGGGCACCCGATAGAACTTATCGAATAAACGAGGTAACTCTCGGGTGGGTAGCCCTCCCTGATTGCTGATCTGAAATTGTATGTCCTCCTTGATCTCTACCATCCCAAAGTGGATCTCAGCACCCGCTGTAGAATATTTGTGGGCGTTGTCCAGCAGCTCCCGTAAGGTGCGCTCTAAGGCCGATCGATCCGTGTTCAATACTGGAGAAGTCTGTATCAGATCGAGCTGGATCGTTTGGTCTTTAGCCTGTAGTTGGGGAGTGAGTTCATCCACCAGATCTGAGATCAGCGCCTGTAGGTCGAGCCTCTGGATCTGACTCTCGTAGTGCCCTGCCTCCAATTGTTGGAGACTGAGTAGATCCTCGATCAGTTGGGTTTGGCGAGCACATTCGCTGACAGCCATCTCATAGTACCGCTGCCGTTTCTCGGGAGAGGGGGTCAGGTTGAGCATGTACAGGGCCATGCGGATGTTGGCTAGGGGGGTTCTCAACTCATGGGAGACAGTGCTGAGAAAGTCATCCTTGAGCAGATGTAATTGTTCTAGTTCAGTGACCTGTCGTTGGGCGGACCAATAGAGGCGGGCCTGACGGAGTCCGATCGCACACTGCAGCGCCACCTGTTGTACCAAAGCGATCTCGACTGGCGAAAAAGTCTGTTCAGCAGATCGGTTCAACCATAGGCCACCAATCACCCCTTGATCATCAGCAATGGGACAGATCAGACAGGTTTGGCCCGAGCGAGGCAGAGCCGGATCGAGATGGCAGAGTTGCACGATCCAACCCGAGATGATCTGCTGAAACAGCTCCGGATAGCTGGAGGTGAGAAAGGAGTGATGGATCAGAGAAACACCTGAGCGAACATAATCATGGGTAACTCGACCAGAGCAGATCTGATCATCAAACAGGGTGGTATTGCACCCTATGGTACTCAACTCCTCCCCCAACTCTTGAACTGCTGTAGACAAGATCTCATCCTCTCCCAGGCTCTGCCGCACCTGCTCAATGATCCGACGCAGCAGGGCCTCGTACCGTAGGGTCTGTTGCAGCTGTTGGGTGCGTTCCTCAACCTGTTGTTCTAGATCCTGATAGAGTTGGGCCTGTTGGATGGCGATGGAGATCGATCCTGAGAGATGCCGGATCAGATCCACTTCCTCATCCGTCCAGATCCGTGGCGATTGACAGTGCTGAGCAACAATCAAACCCCAAAGACTCTCTCTCTCCAGGATCGGCACCACCAGATTGGCCTTGACCTGAAATTGATCCAGGAGCTGCACATAACACTCCGCTAATCCCGCCTCATGAATATCTGCTGTCCGCTGGATCCGACCCCGAGTATAGGGAGTAATACAGGTTTCCTCCATTAGACAGGGATCATACAGTTTCCGGCCTAACATCACCGGCCAACCGGTTGCCACAGACTCCGCGATCACATCACCACTCCAATCCGGCTGAAATCGATAGAGGACTGCCCGATCGATCCCTAAAACGGATCGGATCTGATCGACAGTGGTCTCCAGGATTTGATTGAGATCAAGGGAGCTACGGATCTGTTGGCTGATCTGATAGAGCAAGCGACGTTGTTGATCCTGTCGTTGGTCCGCGATCTCCACCTGTTTGCGAGCCGTAATGTCTTGAACGATCACGAGGAGGGCGTTGGGTTCCCCACTCTCAGGTCGGATCAAAGAGAGGGTGAGGCTGACCCAGTGAACCTGTCCTGCTTTCGTTACCAACCGTTTTTCCAGGGCAAAGGATTCGATCTGCCCTGATGTGAGTCTTTGTTGGTGTTCTGAAATGGATGCCCGATCTTTTGGGTGGATCAAATCTTCAAATCGTAGCTGAAGTAGCTCCTGTTCGGTGTAGCCAATGAACTGACAGAAATGCGAATTAGCCTGCAAGTAACGACCCGACAGATCGATCTGGGTCACCCCAATAGATATCTGCTCAAGTAGGGCAGAGGACACCATTTGAACATGCCATCCAGGTAGACCGGCCAAGTAAATATTAACAGGTTTTGATCGACCCAACCCCAGTGGATCTAATGTTCTTTCAGGTATTCATGAAGTCGTTGGTCTCGGGTCGAGTTGGGTCTATTGAATTAAGTCCGGGCCAGATCGAGCCAGCGGGTCAGCTCCATCACCATGGGTTTGAGCATCCAATTCCAGCCCACCCGGAGTTGGTGATCTAGAGTGGGCATCCGCACTAAATAAACCAACCGGCGCGCCAGATACCCCATAGGTCCTGTCAGGGTCATGCCCAAACCCGAGAGCACAGCGGTATCCATGCCCAGGCTCAACATCTCCCCTAAGTTGTCATATCGAAAGGGTAGGAGCGGACGTTCTGCCGTGATCTGAGCCCAGAGATTCCAGGCGCAGTAGCCTGCCTGCTGATAGGCCGCCTGAGCCGAGGCGGGAACTGAGTTGCCCTCCGCATCGATCACCGCTGCCAGATCTCCCAAGGCAAAGATCTCAGGATGATCCTCCACCTGTAAAGTAGGCAACACCCGCAACCGTCCCCGTTCATCTTTAGGTAAGGCAAGTTGCTGCACCACCTGAGGTACCTGCAAACCCACCGTCCAGATCACCCCATCCACAAAGTCCATCCGGCTCTCCTGACTATCCCGCTGTCGCATCTGCAGTTGATCAGGCCAGATCTGCACCACCTCCGTGTTCAATTCCACCGGGATCGATCGATCCGCTAGAGCCTGAGCAGCTGCCTGAGAGCTCCCCTCAGAGAAGGAGCCCAGGATCGAGTCCCCCCGTTCGATCACCTGGATCCGGCCCCGAGCTCCCAACCGATCCGCCAGCTTACAAGCGATCTCCACCCCACTGGCTCCCGCCCCAGCCACCGCCAGACGGAGGGGTTGATCCGAATCTTGACGCTCCCAGGTTTCCAGTGCCGCCCGCAAGCGCCGAGCATCCCCCAACTGTCGGAAGGGATAGGCATGTTCAGCCGCACCAGGCACGATCTGCAGCGGAGTATCTCCCCCTAAGGCCAGCACCACACAGTCGTACTCGATCACCTCACCATCCTGGAGCCGCACCTGACGAGCTTGTGGATCGATATCCTGTACCTGACCTCGACGAAACTGGAGGGACCAGTCCTCTCGCAGCCGGGAGAGATCCGCCACCAGATCTCGATAGCGAGGCGCCACCTCCCAGTCCTCCATCTCCCCCGTCAGCAGCTCGTAGAGCAAGGGCAGAAACACAAACCGCTCCCCCTGATCCACCAAGGTGATCTGAGGTGGGGAAGGCCAGGGATGACGACTGAGCTCGACTGCCGTGTACAGTCCCCCAAATCCGCCCCCGAGAATGCAGATGCGACTCATGCAGTAACGTTTTTAAACACAAGCTCCAGCTTAGCGGAGGCTGAACCGGATGTTCAACAGGAGCCTCAACGGGATCTCAGGTCTCAGGATCCCCTCATTAACAGTCTGTTAAGCTGAGAAAATTGGGAGGACTGCCTCCCTGATCCAACCGTCATCGCTTGCCCAGAGGTTGCCCATGCGATCCAGTGCTCTGCTCTCCAGCCAATTACCCACCCTCACCTACACCTCAGCCCCCGATCGCTTTGACCACAGTTGGGAAGATCCTCTCTCCACCCTCTTGGGTCTAGGACGAGCCGCTGGTGCCGATTTTATTGAGATCTTCTTGGAACGGGTCAACTACATTAGTTGCTTAGCGGAAAACGATATCATCACCAGTCTCTCCCCCCGGCTCTCCACAGGCGCTGGGGTGCGAGTGTTTCTGGGCAAATCAGATTGTTATGTCAGCACCAACGATCTCACCTTTACGGGTCTAAAGGCGGCTCTAGAAAAGGGTCTCTCGATCATGGGGCTACAGTTGCCAGGACCAGCAGCCTTTGTGCCTCAGGTAAATCTGGAGATCCTACGGGATTATGCTCAGGCACGGGGTAAGGATCTGTGGTTACCGGCCTGTCCCTCTATGCAGGAGATGGGGGAGGTGTTGCTGACGGCCACGGCGGAGTTGGAGAGACGAGCGGATCATGTGCAGTCTCGGCGGGCGGTCTTCTTCCGGGATTGGCAGGAGGTGATGGTGGCGGCCAGTGATGGCACCTTTGCTCGGGATGTACGACTAACCCAATCAGTGGGCTACAACCTGCTG
>CAYSEO010000339.1:0-5076 GCA_964429885.1 uncultured bacterium | reverse complement strand
ATCCTAGAGATACATGAACTGCTGGGTTAAAGTAACCGTAGGCTCGCAACCAACGACATCTACAGGCTGTGATCGCACGAGATCTGTAACCTTCTCAGTATCCCAGTGTCTGTAGTTGACATTGTAAATCATCACGGTCAACGGTATCCCACCCGCCCTTCTGTCCCGTAGCTGAGGAATATACCAAGACAGGATCGAGCTGCCGTAAAGGCTCAGAGTGATCACTAAGGTCAAGATCAGTCGGCGATGAGATCGGTAGGATCTGAAAGTCAACACTCCGACGAATAGAATTGTAGTGAATGATACTAACCAAAGATAGCAACTGCCCAATAGCTCGAAGGGCCATAGTCTGTACCATGGAGCTGAGGTGAAACCCAATCCCAATAGGGCGATCGAGATCAACCACAACATCGTATCGATGAGAACCCTCGGCATTCGTAGAGGCTTGATTCTAGGCTCCCTCAGCCTATTCCACAGGGGCTCAGATCACCAGATCCGTCTCAGATTCAGCAGGAAGCCCGTGAGCACCGGATCCCCACTCAATACCTCAGGATCCTGCAGCACCTCGATCTCGACACCAGGACGATAAAGATGAACTCTGCGAGCCTGCGGATCGATCAGCCAACCCAATCGAGCACCATGATCGAGGTACTCCTGCATCTTCTCTTGCAACATCTTGAGAGAATCACTGGGAGAGCGGAGCTCGATCACAAAATCAGGGCAGATCGGGGCGAATCTTTGCTGTTCTGCTGAAGTCAGGGCTTGCCACCGATCCCGCTGGATCCAGGCCACATCAGGAGCTCGCATCGCTCGATTCGGTAGAGTAAACCCCGAACTGGAATCAAAGACGATCCCGGAGCCATCCACCTCAGCCCAGTTGCCCACTAGACGAACGAGTTGAGCGTTAATGCGACCCGATTCAGAGGAAGCTGGGGACATCAGGATCAGATCTCCCTGAGCGGTACGTTCAACCCGCAGATCTCGATTCCGGTGACAAAACTCGAATAGCTGATCATCGTCCATCTGCACCACAGGATGGATCTGGAGGGTGAAGGGGTGAGGGGTTTGATCGAGGTCATGGTCGGACAGGATCATTGTGGAGTGAGGTCACAGGTGATGTTCCCAAGCTATCGCTGATCAAAAAGAGCGCCCAGGTTTCCCCAGAACGCCCCATCATATCTATGGAAGGCTGATTCAGCCCATCTCGATCTTAGAGATCCTAGGCTCCTAGATTGGCCGGGATCGGGCTGACCAGTTCCGGCTCTGCCTCAGGCTCGGGCATCTTCAGATCGAAATCATCCAACATGGTCTGTAGCTCCTCGCCATCGATGGTCTCCTGTTCCACCAACTGGTCCGCCATCCGATTCAGCAGGGCTCGGTTCTCCAACAACACCATCTTGGCCTTGGTGTAGGCGGCCTCCACCAACAGACGCACTTCCTCATCGATCAGGGCGGCGGTCTCCTCAGAGAAATCCCGCTCCGTAGCAATGTCCCGACCCATGAACACATTGGTGGACTGGCGTCCTAGAGCCACCTGACCTAACCGATCGCTCATACCAAACTGGGTCACCATGTTGCGAGCGATGCGGGCCACCTGTTGTAGATCGCTAGCGGCCCCTGTGGTGATCTCTGCCTCACCAAACACGACTTCCTCAGCGACACGACCCCCCAGGGCCACCGCCATCATGTTCTTCAGGTGAGAACGGGTGGTCAGGCCCATATCATCATCGGTGGGCATAAACCAGGTGAGACCTCCAGCCTGGCCCCGAGGAATGATCGTCACCTTCTGGATCGGATCGTAGTTGGGCATCAAGGCCCCCACTAGGGCATGGCCGGACTCATGGTAAGCCACCAGCTGCTTGCGCTTCTCGGACATCAGTCGATCCTTCTTCTCCGGACCCACCAAGACCCGATCCACTGCATCGTTGATCTCGTCCATGGAGATCTCCGTTAGGTTACGACGGGCAGCCAGGATCGCAGCCTCATTCAGTAGGTTGGCCAGATCTGCACCGGTGAACCCAGGGGCACGACGAGCGATCTTCTCCAGATCCACATCCGGGCTGAGGGTCTTACCTCGGGCATGCACCCGCAGGATCTCCAACCGACCTGCATAGTCCGGACGATCCACTGTCACCTGCCGATCGAAACGACCCGGACGCAACAGAGCCGAGTCCAACACATCCGGACGGTTGGTGGCCGCGATGATGATCACCCCGGAATTGCCCTCGAAGCCATCCATCTCCGTCAGCAACTGGTTGAGGGTTTGCTCCCGCTCATCATTACCACCGCCGAGACCGGCACCTCGCTGGCGACCCACCGCATCGATCTCATCGATAAACACGATACAGGGGGCATTCTGCTTGGCCTGCTCGAACAGATCCCGCACCCGAGAGGCCCCCACACCGACAAACATCTCCACAAACTCAGATCCGGAGATGGAGAAGAACGGTACACCCGCTTCCCCAGCCACGGCCCGAGCCAGCAGGGTCTTACCGGTTCCTGGAGGACCCACCAGCAGCACACCCCGAGGGATCTTGGCCCCGAGAGCAGTGAACCGCTCCGAATTCTTGAGGAAGTCCACCACCTCCGCCAGCTCCAACTTGGCCTGCTCGATCCCGGCCACATCATTGAAAGTGACCTGAGTCTTGGGCTCCATCTGCACCCGCGCCCGAGATTTACCAAAGTTGAGGGCCTGGTTCCCCGGACCCGTCTGAGCCCGACGCAACAGGAAGAACAAGCCGATCAGCAGCAGGGCAGGCACCAGCAGGCTGCTCAGGAGACGCCAGAAGACATTCTCCTCCTGGGCTGGTCTCACGATCAGATCCACCCCGTTATCCACCAGGGTCTGTTGAAACTCCGTGGAGAGGGCAGGCAGGGATACCTCTACCTCAGCGGGATTGCCATTCACCACAGTCTCAGCCAGGGCGCGTTGGCCGCCCTCTAGGATCTGAACCCGCTCCACCTGGCCATTTGCCGCTCGGGCCAGTAGCTCAGAGTAGGAGATCTCCATGCGGTTGGGGGCTCCGCCGCCGAAAAAGGTGGTGGCCAGGGAGATGACGACGATCCCCAGTAGGACGTAAAGCCCGACGCCTCTCCACTTCTTGTTCTTTTGACTCACTGAAACAATTCCTCCAGTCTGTCCATCGATGATTCTTAACGTAGCGATCCCCAGGGGGAATGATGATGATCTGTAAACTAATGTTAACTCAGACTGAGTCCGCTGTCGGGTCACGGCACCCTAGATGAGATGGATCGAACCCGGCCTCTGGGACTCGACAGATTCGGATCAAGGGTGGTCCACCCCAGGATCCCTCCATGCTGTCTCGACTGCAAGCTCTCAGCATGGCTAGCGATGGCCGTTACGCCAGTGATGCTGAGCTGCAGTTTATGGAAGATGATCTGGTCAGCTTCGATCAGCGGTTGCCGACCGACCTGGCACTCCCGTCCGCAGAGCCTGTATAAACGTTTTTGCTGATCTACTTATTGTACTGGTTTCAAACGGTGATGCGGGCGTTTCGAGCCCAACGCAGTTGTGATGCAACCTATCAGTTACTCCAGGAGGCGGTGCGTCGTCATCTCTCCCCTGAGGAGGCTGAGCTGATCTGTCCGATCCTGGAGCTGAACCGGGTCATGTTAGGTCCGGACTAGGCCACGTTGGAGTAAGCCGCCTCCGTTACCACCTCTAGCTCACTGGCCTGGAGGTGGGAGCGGAACTTGGGCGCAAACTGCACCTGATAAGGATAGTTGGCCCCAATGGGACGACCGTTCCAATCCAAGATAATGGAGGCTAGCTCTCCCTCCATGCCCTTGATGTCAAAAGGTTGGTTGCGATGTTCTGGGTGGTGATAGACGATCACGCTCGATGTAACCCTGACTCGATCTCCGACTTGCATCACTGGTCCCCCTAGATTGTGATCTATATCTTAATCTGATCCAAAGATTAACGTCCAAACATTTAGAGATATCACGGCTCATGAGTAGGGTGCAACAGGAACATGGAGTTTAGGTATGGGACAGGTCTAGCTTTGTAACTGACGGCGAGCAAAGTGAAGCGCCTCCTCGGGGGTGGTGATCTCCCCTTGGGCTTGGGCCAGACGGATCGCCGCCAACATCTCTCCCACCCTAGGACCGGGCTTGATCTGCAGGGACTGCATCACCTGACGCCCATCTACCAAGGGAACCTGGTGAGCTAAGGGATCTTGAGGATCCTCGTAACGCTCTAGCCAGGGTACTAACGCCTCGGTGGGGATCCCTGTGGCACGGGCCCAAAGGATCACGGCAGGAAAGAGCGGACCAGCCGCTGAGTAGAAGAGATAGTAGTCTCCAGGGGTGAGGCATTCTGCTGTCTGTTTAACCAAAGCCTGGATCTGGGGCAGAAGGCTATGGAGTTTCTGAGCTGCCTGACGTTCTGCTCGACTGAATCGCAACCGATCCAGGGTCTGATCCACCTGAGGATCTGCTGCCAGGAGCACCGCCAGAAGCAGAGTCATCCACAATGGGCGCTGATCGGTGATCGGATCCTGTAGGGTGCTGAAGGTGTGGGGATAGTCCTGGATCAACTGAGAGACCCCTGACTCCAGAGAGTAAGCCTGCTCGAATCCACTGACGCTGAGGTGGGGGAGCCAATGATCGAGTAAGCCCTTTTGCCAAGCCTGGTGCAGATACCGAATCCCAGCAACGGGCACCTGTAGTAGATAGCTGATCTCGGCTCGCACTCGTTCGGCAGCGATTCGATCTAATAGATGCACCCGCTCACAGATGGCGCTCTCGGTGTCGGGATCCAGCTCAAACCCCAGCTGCGCCGCCTGGCGATAGGCTCGTAACAGCCGCAAGGGATCATCGCTGAGATTATCCGGATGCACCATGCGGATCTGGCCCTGGGCGATCGCCTCAGTTCCCCCCAGGGGATCGATCAAGGTCTGCTGATGCAGTTCCAGAGCGATGGCATTACAGGTGAAATCTCGACGCCTTAGATCTGGGGGGGGGGGGGGGGGCGGGGGCGGGGGGGGGGGGGGGGGGGGGAGGTGGGGGGGGGGGGGGGGGGGGGGGGGGGGGGGGGGGGGGGGGGGGGGGGGG
>CAYSEO010000338.1:0-5079 GCA_964429885.1 uncultured bacterium | reverse complement strand
GCCCCGGTTCCCCCCCACATAGACGTAGTACTTCATGAAGGTGAGGGAGGGATCGGCGTTGGGATCAGGAGCCATGACGGGGAACAGGATCTCTTGATACTCCTCACCGGGCAGAGGACCCACCAACAGGATGTTCTGTTGCTCCTCGCTGTAGGGCTCGATGTAAACCCCTTCCATCTCCTCCAGCTGCTTGGGAGTCATCTCCTCTTCAGTGGCCAGACGGAAACCTTCCGGCAAGATCACCACAGCCCCCACATTCAGGCCCCCTTTGGACCCACCCCCCAACATCTGCTGAGTTTCCAGATCGTAGGGAATGTTGACCTCTAGATCGAACACCTGATTGGGCACCACCGCTTGGGGTAGCTCCACCTGGGTCTGCATCTCCCCGAGGTGACAGTTGGCACAAACGATCTTACCCGTAGCCTCGCGGGGGCTATCGTAGGACATTTGGGCATAGAACGGATAGGCCTGAGCGGAGGGGGCCGAGAAGGCCAACAGGCTCAGACAGACGGTGAATAGTAAAAAAAGTCTTCTGATCATGGTTTTGAGTTCGAAGGTTGCGATCAACAGGGTCATGGGAGAGCCAGCTCCAGGATCTGTGGGGATCCCTCGGGTCAATCTCTGGGGATCGATCTGCTGCCGTCTGGATCTAGGCTTCGCGGAAGTCCTCTCCTTCCCAGGAGCTAAACCGCAGGTTGTCACCATCCTCGGCTGCCGCCACCAACTCCAGAGAGCGGGGGGCAGGTCCACGGGTCACCTTGCCATTGGGAGCGTACTGAGATCCGTGACAGGGGCACTTGAACATGTTCTCACCCGCATTCCAGGGCACCACACAACCCAGGTGGGTACAGATGGCATTGAGGCCATAGGCGGCGATCTCGCCACCATTGATCACCACATAGGTGGGATCTCCCTTCAGACCCTGGGTGAGGACCCGAGCGGTGCCACCGTTTTCCGCCAACAGCTCGCCGACCACTACAGGTTTACCCACCTTGTCCTTGGCCAGCACACCTGCGTCGCCGCCACCTGTGGAGGGAGGGGTAAAGTAGCGCACTACGGGATAGAGGGCACCGAGGACTACCACCCCAATGGATCCTCCTAGTAGGGCTGACATGGCTTGGCGGCGTCCCACACTGGGGGCTTCGAAGTTGCTTACTGCTTCCGTCATAGCGAGATGAATGAGATGATAGGAAAAGAAAACGCTTGTTACAGAACGTTTCGAGCGACCTCATCCTAACTGAGATCCCCAGGGCCAAAACGTTAAGTAATGTGAAAATGACCGGATCAGACTTGCGCCAACTGGTGTTGGAGAAATGGGGCCGCTCCTATGACGTGCAACTGCGGCGGGTGGGGGATCGGGTCTCCTTGCTGGTGATGTGGCGCTATCTGGAACAACAGTCCTTTCCCTTGTCAGAGGAGGAGTACCTAGCTCATCTGGGGGAGATCGTCAGCCATCTGCAGGAGTGGGGCGTCTGGGAGACGGTGGCCGATGAGATCCAGTCCACGCGACAGCGACCCCGCATGGGGAAAGCCGTGACGATCCCCTTAGATCTGGATGAGACTCTAGGGGAAAGGGCCTCAGAGTGGTTGTTGTGAGATCTGCAGCTGTAGTCCCATGGCTGATCCAGCAGGAGAATACTCCGTTCGCGTAGCGTGCCGCAGGCATATCACTGATGCTCAAAGATATTGGAGTAGCCCAATAGATCCAGCTCCACCTGAGTGGGCAGATGTTGGAAACACCGTTGCGCCAGTTCCCAACGCTCCTCCCGTCGCAACATCGCGATCAGCTGCTCACGAGCTGGGATCAGGTAACGGACATCGTTGGCAGCATATTCCAGTTGCTCCGAAGAGAATGCCTGCACCGATCCCCAATCGGAACTCTGAGCGGATTTATTCAGCTCCACTCCACACAGCTCGTTCACCAACTCCTTGAGGCCATGCTTATGGGTGTAGGTGCGGGCCAACTTACTGGCGATCTTGGTACAGAAGGTGGGCCAGACCTGAATGGAAAGGTGATATGACAACATGCCCAGATCGAACCGGGCGTAATGAAAGATCTTTTCCACAGCAGGCGCCTGGAGTAACTCTTGCAACCCTGGAGCAGAGCGCAGACCTGGGGAGAGCCGGATCATAGTCACCTGTCCAGTGGGGTTACAGAGCTGCACCAGACAGAGCCGATCTCGGTGAGGCAATAACCCCATGGCCTCCGTATCCACCGCCAACTGGGGATCCTGTAGGTAGATCTCCAGAGCCTCCTGAGGCAGATCGTCATCGTACACCTGAAAGTCCAGTAGCCCCACCTGACGGGTCCCCTCCATGATCTATTGCGCTACGGATGAGCTCGGGAGCGATCCTGGTTCACCTACCAGCTGGACTTGACCACGCCGGGTAATAGACCCTGGTGAGCCATCTCTCTGAGGGAATTGCGACACAGCCCAAAATCCCGGTAGACCGCATGGGGACGACCCGTGTCCCAGCAGCGACGTTGCTTACGGGTAATGGATCCAGAACGGGGCAGCTTCTGCAGCTTGAAGTGCAGTTCCATCTGCTCATCAGGATCCAGCTCTGGATCGGCGATTTGAGCCTTGAGCTCGGCCCGCTTCTGCCGGTACTTCTCGTTTAGCTTCGCGCGCTTCTTCTCACGAGCGATCATGCTCTTCTTTGCCACGGTCTATTCACCCTTGCCGAGATAAATCACTCGATCTAGGCTAACTGATGGGGCGAGATCAGACAAGAGAGGACGGGATCTAGGGATCTAGAACCGATCAAACAGACTGTCATAGGGGCGTTGGGCACCACAGTAGAGACAACGCTCCTGCTTAGGCTTCATCGTCCGACCACATTGAGGACAGCCCCGCGCCGTCGCCTGCCGAGCACTCAGCAGGACCTCCATCTGTACCTCGATATGATCTTGGAGATCCGCCTCCGTCAGACCGGTCTTCTCCTCCAACACCGCCCACATGGCTCGGTTCAGCAACACCAACCCATCGATCCGTTTCTCCAGGGAATGCAACCGTTCTGCCAGATTGGCCGTATCAGTAGCCACTCGACTGGCACTGATCTCCGCATCCGCGATCCGACGATTCTGATACTGCTCCCAGAAGATGCCACCCATGGTCTCCAACTCTCCTCAGGGTTATCAACGGTTGATGCTGATCCTAGGACTGGCCCTCACTATGACGGATAGATCACATTCCTGTCTACCCAGAAAACCCTGATCTCGACTCCAATGGGATCCTAGAGGAGCAGAATAGGACAAAGCAGATGCAGGCGAAGCAACTCTACTGGGACAAGGGCAGGCTCTACGTGGTGACTGGGTTCAACCAGGGGATCCCGGCAGAAGAGACGGATCTGGCTCGTAAGCTGTCAGGACGGTGGCGATCTCAGTTTGAACTGGCTCAATTGATGTTGAAAGCGGGCTATGTAATGCGTTCCTAATTGTGAGGATCCCGCAGCGATCGGCTCTCGAAGGAGATGCTACAGTGCATCTGGATCTGGCGATTCCGGTGCACCAAGGGGGCAATGTGGCGAATCGAGAGCAGTTGGAGATCCTGAAGCAAGGGGTGGAGAGCTGGAATCGTTGGCGTCAGAAGCACCGGGAGGAGCAGATCGATCTGAGTCGTTCTGATCTGTCTCAGTGGGATCTACAGGGGGTGAATCTCGTTGGGGCTAAGCTGATCTGGGCGGATCTGAGTGGGGCTCGTCTGCAGGGGGCCAGTCTACGGGAGGCGAATCTTTCAGAGGCTCAGTTGAATCAGGCGGATTGTCGGGGAGCCGATCTGACGGGGGCGGATCTACGGGGGGCCTCGTTACAAGGGATCAATCTCAGTGGTGGCTATCTCCATGGGGCTCAGTTGAACGGGGTACGGATGCAACAGGCCAACCTGAGTATTGCCGATCTGAGTGAGGCGGATCTGAGTCGGGCGGAGCTGGATGGGTCCGATCTGAGTGTTGCGGATCTGACCCAAGCGATCTTGAGTGGGGCGGATCTGGATGGGGCCTGTTTGGTGGAGGCAACCTTGTGTGAGGCGGATCTGAGTGTGACGACCTTCCAGGGGGCAGATCTGTCTCAGGCGGATCTATCGCAAGCGAAGTTGCATTGGGTGAATCTGAGGGGGGCGAATCTCTGTGGGGCGAAGCTGTCTCGGGCGGATCTGCGGGAGGCTAGTTTGGCAGGGGCGGATCTGACGGAGGCGGATCTCTATCAGGTGAATCTCACTCAGGCGGATCTGAGTCAGGTTCAGGCTTTGGAGAGTAATTTGACGGGGGCGACCTTGACGGGGGCTTGTGTAGAGGGATGGATCATTGATGCGGATACGCAGCTGCGGCAGGTGAACTGTGAGTATGTCTACCTGCGATCGGAGCAACAGGAGCGCTGTCCTGCGGATGAGTCCCAGATCTTTGAACCCGGTGAGTTCACCAAGCGGTTCCAACCTCTACAGGGCAAGTTGGAGATGATATTTCGAGAAGGGATTAATTGGCAAGCTTGGGGGGCGGCGTTTGCTGAAGTCAATCACCAATGTCAGGAGCAGAGCCGAGGACAACCCCTACTGATCCGAGCTATCGAGACCAAGGGGTATGGGATTTTAGTGATCCATCTCCGCTTTCCTGTGGATCTGGAGGCTGGGGATATTCAGGGTAGCTTACGGCAAGCCTACAGCAAACATTTGGTGCCCATCGAGGATATCTATCGCCGCGATCACTCACTGGATACAGAACAATTGAGTGCTTTTCGTCAGCAGTGTGCTTCTATAGACGCGATCCTGAAGCATCTAGCCCAATGGTCACCCTCAGGATCTTGAGATGAAATCGACCTATCGAGCTCAGGCAATGGATACCAGTCCAGAGTTGGATCAGCTGGAGTTTGGCCTCCTAAAACAGAGATCCTCTGGGGCAGCAAGGTACTCCCGGATCATCTTAGGCCCATGAAAACCTAAGATCTGCTCAACTCATCGGCCCTAAAGTAGATCCCCAATAGGCTTGACTCGGGTTAACTTCAGAAACCGCCAGAGAAACAACCCCGCCGCGATCGCGGGGCGCAACCGCACCAAGCTGGCGACTCTGGCTGCTTCCCTGGGG
>CAYSEO010000337.1:0-5111 GCA_964429885.1 uncultured bacterium | reverse complement strand
CAGAACTGCTCCCACAGGCTGCTGTTAGCGCGACGCTGAACAACAGTAGTCATGGATAATACCCAATGAATAACGACAAGGTATGACCACACTCACTATGACCTGTGGGGTGTCGTTCTGTAAAGGCCTCAGCGAAGAAAAGTTAAGGGATGTTTCGGTCGTTGTGATCTACTCACCCGCGAGCGGCGAGGGATCAGCCCCACTCCAGTTGGCTCCTTCAGGAACCAGACTGGGCGGAGACCTTTAGACAGACAGGGAGCTGAGTATAATAGCGGATAGAGGTTTCGCAATAGGTTCTATAATGACGGATCGCCAGCCCGATACCCAACCTGCTCCGGTGGCTGAGCCCGAGATGGATCTGCACTGTAGCTCTGCTCAGGCCCACATCTGGCTACAAGGACTCCTCAGTATGGCTTGGGTAGATGGAGAGTATGATCCTCAGGAGAAAGCCCTCATTGAGGATCTGATCCGTTCTGAGTGGCCGGAGGAGGCAGACAAGCCCTTAGAACCCCTATCTCCAGAGGAACTGGCCCGACGGTTAGATCCCGAACATGCAGAGGATTTCCTGCGCACAGCGGTGATGACGGCGGTGGCTGATGGGGTGTACTCCGAGGCCGAGGATCAACTGCTTCAAGAGTTTTGCCAGGCGTTCCAGCTTGAGGTACCGGAACTGTCTGTGCTACGCACTACCCTGGTCTCGAAAGCTGATCCAGAGTCCGAGGCCACCAGCACCCTAGAGGGATCTGGGGCTCATCTACCGGATCCCCTGAGCCCGATCCGTGGCTGGATGGATAGTATTCAGGTTCGCAATCCTAAGGTGGCCCGTTTCCTGTGTCGTATGATCCCCTCTCAGTGTCCGTTCGAGCGGGATGTGGTGTTGTTCGGCAAGAAGGTGATGCATGTTCCGGCCATGTGTAAGTTGAATCCCCTCTATGATCAGGTAGTCGGGTTACGATTTAGAGCCCTTAACTATCTGGCGGATAAGGGAGAGGATGTAACGGATTACGTACAGTGATGGCCTCCCCAACGCAAACTCCTTCTGATCTGCAATGCTCACCGGAGCAGATCTTAACGGTGGGCGACAGTCCTAATGATCAGACCTTGTTTGATCCCGATCGCTTTCCCCTCTCCGTAGGGGTAGCCAATATGCTACAGTACAGAGAGTAAATTGACCATCTGCCCACCTATGTGACTGCCGCTGAGGAGGGTGTAGGGAGATCCTAAGAAAACAAGCTCAACAGGGTCAGGCATCGTAGCATCATTTATGATGGGAGAAGCCGGAGCCAGGCCGGCAGAATCCATGGGGGAAGGCAGCGTTCACCTGCTCAAACAGATCTTGATCTAAGCAACCCAAGTGACACTGTAAGACACGGGAATGAATACCATCGGCTCGATGTTCTAGATCTGAGGCCAGCAGAGTTTTCACATGCACTCCAGTCTCCTGATAAACGAACTGACGCCCCTTGTTCTCAGTTTTCTCCGCGATTGTGAACGCTTCCAAGATCTCTGCTCCTGCCTTGCGAATCGCTTGGATCAGGGCTACCATCGTGCCCCCTGTGCTGATCAGATCATCCACCAAGATCACCTGATCATTGGGTTTGACGCCGTTGAGAAAAATCTGGATCTGGCCTTCTTGAATATATTCGTTGGCCAGAGGGACCTGGATCTCTCCAGGGGCACCTGTGGGGGTCCACCGAGCCAGGGTGCGGGGCAGCTGATGATACAGCAGGATATCGGAGATGATCATGGCGCCCCGATCTTCCTCTCCAACTCCCAGGGTGGCTTGCTGGACTTGATGGAGATGGAGGCGACTGAGCAAGCAGATGGCAGCGGAGAGATCAGGATGAAGCGGGGGTATATTGTCGGTGACGGAGGTGGCGAAGAAGGCGAACCTTTTGCCTCCCTTACCTACCACGGGATAGGTGGGACGTTGATCAAAATCTGAGATCACCAGCTGTAGGGCACGGACGATCTGTTCAGCCTCTAGGGTATGGGAATGGACGGGATCTATAGTGAACATGCCACACATCATTTGCCGCTCATCTAGAATATTTAATACCTGATCCTTGGAGCTAGCGCCATGTCGAATTCCCCCGATCCCATCCAACTGGAGGTGATGGCCAATGCTCTAGCCGGGTTCGGAGAGGAGATGGGGGCGCGGGTGATGCGAGTTTCCTACTCCTCCAATATCAAGTAACGACGGGACAGCTCCACGGCTTTATTTGATGCCCAAGGGAATTCGATTGCTCAGGCCGCCCATATCCCTGTCCATCTGGGAGCTCTGTCGGAGGCGGTGCGAGCCGTGATCCAACGAGGGGTGCAGCCGGGGGAAGTGTTCTTACTTAACGATCCCTTTCATGGTGGGTCCCATCTGCCGGATCTGACCCTGGTGACGGCTATCGCCAGTCTTGTCGATCCTGACCGGATCATGGCCTTTGCGGTGAACCGAGCTCATCATGCGGATGTGGGGGGAATGCGGCCTGGATCGATGCCCGCTGACTCCACGGAGATCTGGCAGGAAGGATTGGTGATCCCGCCAGTACGGGTGGCCCGATTGACGCCCCAGGGATCCCAGTGGGATGAGGAGATCCTGAGGGTAATCCTGGCGAATGTCCGCCATGCCGAACAACGGCGCGGGGATCTACAGGCCCAGGCAGGGGCTAATTGGACGGGGGTACAGCGGTTTCAGGAGCTGATACGGGAGCGCGGGGAGGCTGAGGCTCAACGGTTGATCGAGGCGGTGATCGCCTACTCGGAGCGGCGGATCCGGGCTCGGATTCAAGATCTGCCTGATGGAGTCTATGGGGCTGAGGATCTGTTGGAGGGGGATGAGATCCAGGAGACTCCCAGTTGGATCCGGGTTCAGATCACGGTACAGGGGGATGGATTGACGGTGGACTTTGGCAAGACGGATGGGGCGGTGCCGGGGAATTTGAATGCGCCCTTGGCGGTGACTTACTCGGCGGTGTTGTTCGCCTTGCGCTGTTTGTTGGATCCAGAGGCTCCCAGTAATGCGGGTGTGGAACGTCCGATCCAGATCCAGGCTCCAGTGGGGTGTCTGGTCAATGCTCAGTTTCCGGCGGCGGTGGTGGCAGGCAATGTGGAGACCTCCCAACGGATCGCCGATACCGTGATCAAAGCGCTGGCCCCGATCGTGGGTGAACGGGCCATGGCTCAGGGACAGGGCACCATGAATAACTTGATCCTAGGCAATCGGAACTTTACCTACTACGAGACCTTGGGAGGTGGGCAAGGGGCTAGCTCCTTGGGGCCGGGCTTGCACGGGGTGCATGTGGGCATGAGTAATACCTTGAATACCCCGATCGAGGCTTTAGAACTGGAGTATCCCCTGCGTCTGATCCGATATGAGCTGCGGGGTGATTCTGGGGGAGCGGGAGCCCAGCCAGGGGGCATGGGTCTGATCCGGTCGGTGCAGGTGTTGGAGGATTGCACCTTGTCTTTGCTGACGGAGCGACGCCAGTGGGCACCTCAGGGAGCCGCAGGCGGAGCCGCAGGTCAGATCGGGATCAATCTAGTCAATGATCAGCAGGTTCCAGGTAAGAGCACGGCTCATCTGCGGGTAGGGGATATCGTCACAATCTGTACTCCCGGTGGTGGGGGTTGGCAGGAAGGTGCCGCACCTCAGGGATGAGCTGAAAACTGTGATCCCAGAACCAGGGTTTCAAAGTGATCTGAGAGATTCAGGAGAAGCGGATCCCACCACTCTTGAACTGGGGTTCAGATCATTCCACTGCGGCCCCAGCATATTCCATCTCCTCCTCAGGGCTCGGGGAAGCCACACCGGCTGCGGCTGCGGCGGCCTCCTGCTTCGCCTGTTGAGCCGCCAGTAACTGCTCTCGATACTTCGCCGCCATGGCCTCAGCAGTGGCATAGACTGCTTGGGGATCCCGAGTCATATCGCCAGGGTTCTCCTCCAACTGCTTAGTGGACAGGGAGATCCGACCCCGTTCTGCATCCAGATCGATGATCATCACCTTCACCTCGTCGTTGACGTTGAAGACACTATGGGGCGTATCGATGTGATCGTGGGAGATCTCGGAGATGTGCAACAGACCACTGACCCCACCGATATCGATGAAGGCCCCGTAAGGCTTGATCCCTCGCACGGTGCCGATCACTACCTCGCCCACCTCTAGGCGGTTCATCTTGCGTTCCACCAGGGCACGCCGATGGCTCAATACCAGCCGGTTGCGATCCTCGTCCACCTCCAGAAACTTGAGGGGCAGCTCCTCCCCCACCAGGTCCTCCTTGGGCTTACGGGTGCTGATGTGAGAGCCGGGAATGAATCCCCGCAGACCCTCGATCCGGACCAGAGCCCCGCCTCGGTTGGTGGCGAAGATATTGGAGCGCACCGTGGCATCCTCACCCTGTAGCTGCCGCACCCGCTCCCAGGCTCGCATGTACTCGATCCGACGGATGGAGAGGGTGAGCTGGCCTTCCTCATTCTCCTCGGTCAGGATGAAGAACTCGCGGGTTTCCCCCGGCTGTAACATCTCCGCCGGATCATCGATGCGGCTGATGGACATCTCCTGCAGAGGGATGAATGCTGCCGTCTTAGCCCCAATATCGATCAACGCGCCCCGTGGCTCGATGGAGAAGACAGTGCCAGCAACGATCTCTCCAGGACTGAAGTGGTAGTCATACTTGTCCAGAAGGGCGGCGAAGTCCTCTCGGGTGAAGCCAATGTCAGGCAGGGCAGCGGTCATAATCATGGGGTTGAATGGGGTTTCCTAAAAAACTGCGGGGTGATGAGACGGGAGCAACCGTTCAGGTTTAACGCAAAGGGTGGATGGGACATAATGCCCGGCCTCCTCGTATCGGACGAGTATCCACGGAACACCTATCATAGCGTAAGAGGGTCTTGGCTGTGCCAGGGTTGGGCATTTTTTCGATCGACCCTCGATCAGGCTCGATCGACCGAGCAGATCATTCTAGGAGCGGCGGTGGTGCAGTTTGTTGACCAGGCGGAAATTGAGGTGCAAGCAGGTCAAGGAGGCGATGGGATCGTGGCCTTCCGACGGGAGAAGTATGTGCCAGCAGGGGGACCCTCGGGGGGCAATGGTGGACGGGGAGGATCGGTGATCTTGGTG
>CAYSEO010000336.1:0-5115 GCA_964429885.1 uncultured bacterium | reverse complement strand
CTATCTGTTACTGGTGAACCGGGCCTTCTTCGGGCGACTCTCCCCACGGGTGATCAATATGCCGAAACGGCGATTGGCGGAGCGATTACCAGCGGCAGCTTTGGCCGTGTTGATCGTGATCTTCGGCCTGCAGCCCGGTTGGGTGGTGGAGTGGAGTGAAGCCTCGACGGCAGCCCTGACAGCAGTGGAGTATGCTAATAAAATTGATCTGGAAGAGCTCCCACAGTTGCAAAGGTAAGCTCTCGACCTGGACAAAGAATGCTTATTCGAGCTACGCAACAGTGACTGCTCCTCCGAAATTTTTCTGCCATCACGTAATAACCCAAGTCATCTTGCCCTTATGATCCGAAGGTCTTGAGTTCCCTACTATGGTTAATCTGCCCGCTATCACCTGTATGGAGACATAGATTCAAGGTTGCTGAAACAAAGCTGCTCGTACCAACCGGATCTCCTCATAAGAATACTCTTCCCCTAACTGTTCACGAATGGAGCTAAGGCTTTCATAACTATTGAGGGCAAAGATCGCCTTAAAGATCTGACGTTGTCGGACAGGTGGGACCAGTTGATCTAGATCCACCCCCATATCTTCAGCGAGTAAAGTGGCGAGATGTCCACGGATCATTTTGGGGGAGAGTTGTCGCTGTTGGGCGATCTGATCTACGGTCAATCCCTGTTGATAGAGCTCCAGGGTGTGGAGATAGGAGGAACCCAATCGAGAGGATCTGGAGGGAATCTGAGGTTCAAGAGAGGGTGCGATAGAAGGATCTGGATCTAAGGTTGGTGTGGGACTTGGAGGTAAGGAAGGTGGAGATAGATCTGGAGATGAGGTATCTGGGTTTGAGGCAAGCGGGGATAGATCTTTGGGTGAGGGATCCACCGGTTGATCCTCTGGGGGAGCCGGTGTGATCTGAGGCGTCTTCTCCTCTAGATACTCACGGATCGTCTTGAGAAAGATCTCGCCGAACTGAGCTAACTTACGGCTTCCCACCCCATTCAGGCGGGCGAACTGCTCGGAGGTCTGCGGCTTCTGTTGAGCCATCTCCGTCAAGGTCCGATCTGAGAAGATCATAAATGGGGGCACAGAACGCTGATCCGCCAAGGTCCGACGCAGACTGCGTAGATGTTGAAACAGATCCTGATCCGGTTCACCCACCAGAGCTCGCTGAGGACTGACCTCAGGGGTAGATAAGGGAGTGGGATCCAGTTGTGGCACCTGGACACTGATCTGCCCTTTCAACACCTGTAAACTTTTCTCCGTCAAAGACAATACAGGGTAGCCATCCTGACTCTCCATGATCATCTCCTGTTGCAAGAGAGCTCGCCCCAGGGATTGCCAAGCCTTACTACTCAGATCCTTGCCGATACCATAGGTCGAGAGCCGATCGTGACCCAATTGTTGGATCCGTTGGTTGGTGGATCCCCGCAGGATATCGATGATATGTTTCATCCCAAACCGTTGGCCACTACGGGCGATGCAGGAGAGAAACTTCTGGGCCTCAACGGTGCGATCCTCCAGCTCCACCGGGTGCAGACAGTTATCACAGTTCTCACAGGTCCCCGCCGTCAACTCCTCCGAGAAATAGCTCAAGATCAGCCGCCGCCGACACAGGTGACTGCTGGCATAATCCCCCATTTGCCGTAGCTGTTGACGCGCGATCCGTTGCTCCTGAGGATCGGATTTCTGGGCGATCATGTACTCGATCTTGCCCCGATCCCCTGGACTATAAAACAATAAACACTGAGCCGGTAACCCATCTCGACCCGCCCGTCCCGACTCCTGGTAATACCCCTCCATGGTCTTGGGCAGATCGTAGTGGATCACTAACCGGACATCGGGCTTATTGATGCCCATGCCAAAGGCCACCGTCGCCACCATCACCTGCACCTGATCGCGAATGAACCGGGTTTGATGATCCTCTCGCACCTCCGGGTCCAAGCCGGCATGATAGGGCAAGGCCGGGATCTGGGCCTGATTAAGCACCTGGGCCAACCGTTCCACCTCCGCCCGACTGGAACAATAGATGATCGTCGCCCCTGATTCCACGGCGCGCACCAACTGGATCACCTCCTGTTGGGAGCGGCGTCCCTGCTTGGATCGCACCCCATAGTACAGATTGGGCCGATTGAAACTGGCCACATACCGAAACGGCTCCCGCAGAGCCAACTGCCGCACGATATCCGCCCGCACCCGATCGGTGGCCGTTGCTGTCAAAGCCGTCACCGGGATCTGAGGCAAACGTTGACGAACCTGGTCTAACTGGCGATATTCCGGACGAAAATCATGACCCCACTCCGAGATGCAATGGGCCTCATCCACCACCCACCGCACGATCCCCTGCCGTTGCTGGAGTCGCTCGATCCAAGGCCAGGTCTCCTCCTGCACCAGACGTTCCGGAGCCAGATAGAGAAGCGTGTACCTCCCCCGCAGCAGATCCTGTTCCCGCGCCCGTTGCTCACTCAAGGACAGAGTACTGTTGAGAAAAGTGGCCGGGATACCATTGTTCTGCAGCCCCATCACCTGATCCTGCATCAACGCGATCAGAGGCGAGATCACCACCGTTACCCCCTTCTGAAGTAAAGCAGGCAACTGATAGCACAGAGACTTGCCACCCCCCGTCGGCATCAACACGAACACATCCTGTCCCTGCAGCACCTGCTCGATCACCGTCTCCTGTCCTGAGCGGAACTGATCGTAGCCAAAGTAATGTTTGAGGGTCTGTCGTAGAGTCGCCGAGGTGAACGCGGTAGCAACCACAGGAGAGGAAGGAATGCTTCACCCTCCATCAATAGACAATCCCTGCCGCAATGACAACGTCTACTCCAACACCTTGTCCTCAGTGGGTTGATTGATAAACAGCTCATCCCAGTTGGTCTCTGAGATCGCCTGGGCAAACCGCAGCCCCGCTAGCAGTAACGGGAAGGCCAAGGCCACAAACCCCACCACACTGATCAGCTGAGCGATCGTGATCTGGGTCTGTTTCTTCTTTGGATCGGCGAGCCCTTCCGCCACCACCATGACCGATGAGCAGGAGGCCACGACCACAGCCCCGATCGGCCCCATCACCACCGTGGGGATCAATAGGTTGGCCACCTCATCGTAGGCATAGACACCAGCAAACGGCAGAGCCCAGAAGCAAACGGCCTCCAGGACGGCCCAGACAAATATGCCTTGTCGGACATCCTTTTGGAAGACCTCTTTGGGATCCTTTTCCATGGCTCACCGTCACGGTTGATGCCCCTTATCATAACCAACCCTGTCCACCCACGCACCCGATCTGCGATAGAAGGGGAGGGATAGAATTAGAA
The DNA here is from genome assembly GCA_964429885.1 of uncultured bacterium. GTDB lineage: Bacteria > Cyanobacteriota > Cyanobacteriia > Thermostichales > Thermostichaceae > CAYSEO01. The sequence goes on along the minus strand of CAYSEO010000336.1, from coordinate 1,809 downwards.
CTGTTACAGCCGCCCCGTAGGTGATGATGGATCCCCGTATCCTGATCGTCGATGATGATCTCAGCATCCGCACCTTGCTGCAACGCTATCTGCAAAAGCAGGGCTACAGGGTAGAGACCGCTGACAGCGGTAGCGCCGCCCTGGAGCAGTTACGTCTGTTTCAGCCCAGCCTCGTGATCCTGGATCTGATCCTGCCAGATATGAATGGCTACCAGCTCTGCCAGCAGATGCAGCAGGAGACCAGTGTCTATGTGCTGATGCTCACCAGTCGAGTCAGCGCCTCCGACAAGCTGCAGGGATTCGATCAGGGCGCCGACGATTATCTGACCAAGCCCTTTAACCTGCCCGAGGTCAGTGCCCGAGTAGCTGCTATCCTACGTCGCCAGCGCCATAGCAAACCTGAGATCGCCCCGGCCCCACTGCTCACCTATGACACCCTAGTGATCGATCCGGAAAGCCGTGAGGTGAGACGCGAGCAGCAACTGATCCCCCTGACCACCTTGGAATTCAACCTACTCTATACCCTGGCCCGTGTCCCCGGTCGAGTTTGGCGGCGGGCGGAGCTGATCCAGGAGGTGTGGGACTTTAATCATGGGGGCGATGAACGGGTGGTGGATGTGCACATCGGCCAGATCCGCAAGAAGCTGGAGGCCAACACCAGCCAACCCCAGGTGATCCTGACGGTACGCGGAGTGGGCTATAAGTTTGAGCCGCCCCATACCCCCAACCCCGAGGAGCTCTCCCCGGATCCCGCCCCCTCAGCTCAGGGCTCCATAGACACCTGATGCCACCCAAACCGGCTCAGGCTAACACCGATCGCGGGACGGAGCGGAGAGACGGTAAACTTTGAGGCAATGATCTCCCTGGGCCAGTATCGGTTATGACGAACCTCCTACATCACTTCATCAACGGCCAGAAGGTGAGCGGATCGGACGGTGGCCGATGGGGTGAGGTGTATAACCCAGCCATAGGTCAGATCACGGCTCTGGTCCCCTTTGCGGGTGCCCCAGAAACGGAGCGGGCCATCCAGGCTGCTGATCGAGCCTTTCCCCTCTGGTCTGGACTCACCCCAGTGCGCCGCAGCCGGGTGTTGTTCAAGTTTCGGGAGATGCTAGAGACCTACATGGACTACCTCTCCTCCCTGATCACCCAGGAGCATGGCAAGACCCTGAGTGACGCCAAGGCGGCGATCCGGCGGGGTCTGGAGGTGGTGGAGTTCGCCTGTGGCATCCCCCATCTGCTGAAGGGAGAGTTCTCCGCTCAGGTGGGTACGGAGGTGGACAGTTGGTCCCTACGTCAACCCCTGGGGGTCTGTGTTGGGATCACCCCGTTTAACTTCCCCGCCATGGTGCCCATGTGGATGTTCCCCATCGCCCTAGCCTGTGGCAATACCTTCGTGCTCAAGCCCTCGGAGAAGGATCCCTCTGCGGCCCTGTTTCTGGCGGAGGTGCTGCAGGAGGCCGGTTTGCCGGAGGGGGTGTTTACCGTGATCAACGGCGACAAGACCACAGTGGAGACCCTGCTCACCCATCCCAGTGTCCAGGCAGTCAGCTTCGTCGGATCCACCCCTGCTGCCGAGTCCGTCTACCAGATCGGGGCCAGCCAAGGCAAACGAGTCCAGGCCCTCGGGGGAGCTAAGAACCATATGGTGATCCTGCCGGATGCGGATCTGGATCAGGCGGTGAACGGGTTGATGAGTGCGGCCTTCGGATCGGCGGGGGAGCGTTGTATGGCCATCTCAGTCGCCGTAGCGGTGGGTGCGATCGCGGATCCGTTAGTGGTGCATCTGGTGCCTCGGATCGAGGCGCG
>CAYSEO010000335.1:0-5117 GCA_964429885.1 uncultured bacterium | reverse complement strand
TTAGATCTAAAGATCCCAAACGAGGCGGTGTAACCATGCAGGAATGTTGAGTTGCCCACCGGACCGATCTCGCCATTGCAGAAGAACCCGCCTAAGGGGATCTCACCCAGCACCTCCTGAAAGACATGACTATCGAAGTCCGGTTCCTCATACAGATGTTCCCCTCGACCTAAACAGGCAAACATCAGTGCCCCTGCCGGTTGAACCTCCGGATGATGCTCCTGATAGCGCTCCAACACCCAGTACAGATCCTCAGCAGAAGCCTGGGCATCTCGCAGGTGAAACTGCACTGTCTGCCCCGCCCGGATCCGATCACCAACGGCAATGGCCCCAATGCGCGGATCCAACCCTAAGATCACTCGGATCAGAAAATCCCCCGGCCCCGGCTGCTCCTTAAACTCATCCATCAGGACACCAATAAACAGAGAATGGCGCATCAACTGCTGATCCTTAGGGCTGAGGGTAGTGACCAGATCCTGCAACACCTGTAGCGGCGGCTCGTCATCCAACTTGAGAATGACATTCCGTTGGGCCTCACTCACCTGCATCGGCTTACCGATCGGGCGACAGCCCTGAGCCACCACCGCATCCACGATCACATTCCCGGACAGGGCCACCCCCACCGTCCCCTCTCGAAACAGTTGGAGCTGAGCAGATTCACCGGGCACAGATCGACCCAAAAACAGAGCATTACCTTCCTCTCCCCTTGCACCACTGGCCAAGCCCCCCACCTTAACGGCACTGGGATAGGCAAAGTCTAGACCTTGTAACAGCTCAGAGATCCCAGAACTGGCCCCATCGGTCAACAGAATAAAGTGAGGTTGATCCTCAGCCGAGACCCCCAGCAGCTCGGTCCACTGATTGGGAGGGGCATCCAGATCCGGCAGTTGATCCCCCTGTAGATGGAAGGGGTGAACTTGGACATCGGGCAACATGGCCAGGGATAGACTCACCGCAGGACCGTCCTCGATCTCCTGCGATCCCCCCGCGACTCCTCCACCGGAACAGCCGATCAACGTATCTACCGCCAGGATCTCCTGCAGCAGGGGCATGATCCGGGCGAACTCACTGGCGAAGGCAGCGGAGACAAATAGAACCGCCAGATTAGGACGGGTGGGCCGATCGGGAGCATAACCACTCAGGATCGAGGTAGAGGCGGAGCGGGCCGCTTGGAGTTGGCGGGAGAGCACAGACTGAAGCCGAGCTGTCTCCAGCTTGTTGGTGGCCTCCTCCACGACCTCGCGTAGGGCAGCTTCTAAAGAAGATTGTGTGGAGAGTGCGTTGGCCCACTGCATGATCGGGGTCTCTCTGCTAGGGTATTTTTGCCTGACACCAGTTTACACAAACGGAGGGTCTGACCGGGAGAAGGGGGCTAAGCCCTAATTCGTCAAGGCTGGGAATCCGGTGCGATCCGTCAGATTGGTATGGAGCCATGATGGCGAGGTAATGATCCTGCAGGCCAAACATCCTAGGTAGGTATCAAGGTGGGCTCTGGGGCTGTCATCTGATCTGCCAGAACATCCAAGACCTCCCTCAAGGGAAGGTTGCTGAGGCGGTTGATCATGTTGATGCCTGCTTCCAAAGGAATTGAGACGTAGCTGACACTCACCTTGCATGATTAGTGAGTGATCTCAAGGATCATTCTGGATTGCCCTATCTCACTATCCTTGTTGAAGGAAACGTTTTGGGGTGATCCCTTTAACCTGCTTAAATGCACGGGTGAAGTGTGATTGGTCCGTGAATCCAAACCGATGAGCGATTTGAGCAATGGTCAGATCGCTCTGCTTGAGATCATGGGCAGCTCGCTCGATGCGACGTTTAGTCAAATACTGGTGAGGAGGGAGACCCACGATATCCTTGAACAGTCGAGAGAAATGGAATTTGCTCAGTCCAGCCTCCAGAGCCAGATCTGACAGGCTAATGTCCTCAGTGAGATGGGCTTCGATATAGTCAATGATCTGGCCCAAGCGGTGTTGCCCGATCGGGTGGAGCTGAGACAACTCGTTGGAGCTGTCGAGGCTGTAATGGTTGACGAAGTGAGTGGCCAAAGCTGTCGAGATAGAATCAGCATAGATCCTGCCATTGGGTCCATCCATCTCTGCCTCGATCAGAAGGGCTTGGATGAGCATCTGCAGATGAGGGCCAATGTTCATCGCAAAGTAGTGTTGGGGAACGGTGACGTCATCGGGGGTGAACTCTTCGTTCTCACCTTTCTCCAGGTAAATGCCATCCCAGGCTAGATCTTGACTGGACACCATGATCCGTCCAGCGGTTACGTCTGACTTAGGGGTGAGTGTGTGGCTATCCACGAACGTGATCTGGCTTTGCATGGTCTCTGATCAGGGGAACACAGCGCAACTTTCTACCAAAACCCAGCAATCCACTACAAGAGGTCAGGGTCAGATCTGTTGGATAGTGGGAGTATAGGCCAAAGCGATACCTAGAGCGGATCAGCTCGTTCCACCACAGGAGGTTACACATGCACTACTATACCTTGGGCACTACAGGGCTGAAGGTGAGCCAACTGGCCCTAGGCACCATGACCTTTGGTGATGATTGGGGCTGGGGGGCTGAGGAAGGTGCCGCCCGCCAACTGTTCGACTCCTACTTGGAGGCAGGTGGCAATTTCATCGACACCGCTGATCTATACACCAATGGGAGCAGTGAGCGGATGCTGGGGCAGTTTATCAAGGATAGCAGCACCCGTGATCGTATCATCCTGACGACCAAGTTCAGCTACAACGCCGAATCAGGCAACCCCAATGCTGGAGGGAATGGACGCAAGAATATCCTGCGAGCTGTGGAGGGATCCCTGCAGCGCCTGAGCACCGACTACATCGATGTCTACATGCTCCACACCTGGGATCAGGTGACCCCAGCAGAGGAGGTGATGCGGACTCTGGACGATCTGGTACGAGCAGGAAAAGTTCGTCATGTGGCCCTGTCGGATGCCCCAGCTTGGTATGTGGCTCAGGCTCAGACCCTGGCTAAGGAGCGTCATTGGGAGCCTGTTAGCACGATCCAGTTGGAATATTCCCTGGTCGAGCGCAACATCGAGTTTGAATACACCGCTCTAGCCCAGAATCTGGGCACCAGCATCATGGTCTGGTCCCCCCTAGCCAGTGGATTGCTCTCTGGTAAGTACAAGCCCTCTGAGCAGGGAGGTGAAGGGACAGGTCGATTGGCTCTGTTGGCCAACAGTGGCAATCCCGTCTTCAACAAGTTCACCGATCGGAATTGGGCGATCGTAACTGAACTGGAACGAGTTGCGAAAGAACTTGATCGTTCGATGGCCCAAGTTGCCATCAATTGGGTGGCCCATCAACCTGCAGTGGCTTCTGTCATTATGGGTGCCACCAAACTCCATCAGCTGCAAGATAATCTGGGTGCGTTGGATTTCGAGATCCCCACAGAGTTAAAGCAGCAGTTGGATCAGATCAGTCGTCCGGAAGCCACCTTTCCCTATACCTTTTTTGGATCGAGTCTGCAGGGTATGCTCAACGGCGGCGCAACAGTGGGAGACAAGCCCAAGTCTTTCCATCAACCTATTCTGATCACAGGAACCGGAGCTGGGGTGACTTCTGACTGAACTCACCCTGCTTGAAGTCAACTCTCTATTGGCCTAGATTTGCTCCCCCCCGTATCATGACGCCTAAGGAGCTGATCCGAAGACATTCGGCACGGGAGCCTTCTGTGACCTCAACCGTACTATGCCGATCAGCCTACCGATCAGATTGGTGGTAAGTAGATCGGCAAAATTGCTTTGACACGCACTATATAGACTGTATAAATGTTTTTGCTGATCTACTTATGCGCTTTGCTGGAGCACTTGAGGAACCATGGTCAGACACCTTGGGAACTTCTAGCACAAACATCACTGGTAGAATGCCAACATTCCGGCACTGCCGGTCTTCACCATCAATGCATGTCTAACCGGGGCTTGTGGGCTCTGGATCGATCTGGTAGTCGCCAACCGGCAGATCGTGCAGCGGGAATGACGCATGAGCCTCAGGAGATAGAGTTTGTTTCTGCAAGACCTGTCTCGAAGGTATCTTGTCATTCAAATTCTCCGTTATCAACAAAATCTTTGTGCTAGAGGGATCTCTATGAAGCGTATCAAAATGGACCCAGATCAACCCGGTGGACTCGCCTTTGAGGATGCGGATCGCCCCACTCCCCTGCCGACCCAAAGCCTGGTTAAGGTCACAGCGTTCTCCCTCAACCGTGGAGAGATCGGTTTTGCTCAGTCGCCTGATGCTAAAGGCAAAACCATTGGTTGGGATTTTGTCGGCACGATTGAAGAAACTGCAGCAAATGGCACGGGATTGGAGAAAGGGACTCGTGTTGTGGGGTGGCGGCCTGAAATGGATGCCTTTGCGGAATATGTGATCGGTGAGGCTCAATTCCTGGCTCCCATCCCTGATACTGTGTCAGATGTTCAAGCTGCAACCTTACCCGTCGCTGGTTTGACTGCACTGGCAGCGATCGACAAAGGTGATCGTATTCTAGCGCAATCTGTGCTCATCACTGGAGTGACCGGTGGGGTAGGGTATTTTGCTCTGCAACTGGCGAAGCTCAGTGGTGCTAGGGCTGTGGCACAAGTACGTCGCCCTGATCAAGAAGCCTTTGCGAGAAACATAGGAGCCGATGCGGTTGTCGTCACAGAAGATGGACAGGGACTCGATGTTGAGGGACCCTATCGCCTGATCATTGATGGCATTGGGGGTCAACTCTTTCAATCTCTAGTTAAGGTTACAGCCAAAGGAGGAACCTTAGTTTCCTATGGTGTCTCTGGGAGTCCCGAGGTGACATTGAATCTCTACCCAGACTTTTTCGGTAGTGGAGGTCAACGGAAATTATATGGACTGATGCTCTACAGCGAAGTCGAGATCGAACCCTCTTCGGTTGCCTTAGGTCGGCTTCTGAATCTAGTTGAGGCTGGGAAACTCGTGGTTCCTGAGATCACTCAAGCCAATTGGTCAGACACGCCCAAGCTAGCTAAAGATCTGCTGGAACGGAAGTTTAGCGGAAAGGCTGTGCTGATGGTCAAATAGGTCACCTGGATCTTGCTTGGCCAACTAATTCAATTTCCTCTCTATCTCCAACAACAGACAGGC
>CAYSEO010000334.1:0-5139 GCA_964429885.1 uncultured bacterium | reverse complement strand
CGGTCTTGGAGCTGGCAAAGGTGAGGATGTCGATGGTTCCTGACTGGATCTGTTGAATCATGATTGGATCTGTCTGGACGGGACAGGCAGATTGATAAGCAGATACCTCGATCACCTCAGCCCCTGAGGATCGTAAGCCTTTGACAAGCACATCTCGCCCCCCAGACTCAACACGGGGAAACAGGATCCGCTGACCCTTGAGATCGGGCAATGCTATTAATAAACTATCGGCGATGAAGTCCTGAGGAATCAAATCGGGGATCAGACCATATTGAGAGAGAACTCTGGCTGTTTTTGAGCCCACCACGGCGATCTGGATCCCGGCCAAAGCTCGACTATCCAGATGATGATGGGTGAGGCGATCGAAGAAAAATTCCACTGCGTTTGCTGAAGTTAAGATCAGCCAGTTAAAGTCCTTCAGGTGACGGATCGCTTGATCCAAAGGCTGCCAATCGCTGGGGGGAATGATCTCCAGAGTTGGCATCTCGATCACCCGTGCTCCCTGAGCTTTCAGCAGATCTGTAAAAGTAGAGGCTTGGGTATCAGCGCGGGTCACCAACACCGTTTTACCCCCTAGAGGTTTGAGATCAGGGAACCAGGATTGATCAGAGAGAAAGAGATCTTGCAAGCCCACCACCGCCCCGATCACGATCACCGCTGGAGCCAGGGACTCCTCCGAGAGCTGCTGCGCCAGATCCCCCAAGGATCCAGTCCAGGTCTGTTGTGCAGCCTGCCCGGCTCGACTGATCACTGCCATCGGGGTCTTTGAAGATCGGCCTACCTGCATCAATCGTTGAGCGATCGCCTCCAACTGTCGTCCCCCCATCAGGATCACCACTGTATCCAACTGAGCCATTGCCCCCCAGGGGATCAGCTCCAGATCATGACCAGTCATCACCCCAAAACAACGCCCCAACGCCTTATCCGTCAGGGGGATCCCCGCTAATAACGGTCCCGTCAATGCTGAGGACAGACCCGGCACGATCTCAAAGGCACACCCCGCTTCCTGCAGAGCCCGCACCTCCTCAGCCGCCCGCCCAAAGATTAACGGATCCCCTGTTTTCAATCGCAAGATCAGCCCCGACTCCTGCTGACAGAACCGCACCAGCCGCTCATTGATCTGCTCCTGAGTGATCTGCTCCCGACCGGCCCGCTTGCCTACCATGATCACCTGAGATCGGGGCGAGACCTCCGCCAGTAGTTGAGGATCCACCAACGCATCCACCAACACCACATCCGCCTGCTGTAGCACCTCCAACCCACGCACCGTCAGCAGATCCCGGCCCCCTAGTCCTGCCCCCATCAAGATCGCCTTACCCATGCTCAGCCTCCCAAACCGCCGCCACCAGCCCCGCCACCAGGATCGGAGCCGTAGCCGCCCGTAACACCCGTGGCCCCAACCCGATCACCTGAGCCCCTGCCGCCTGTCCCTGTTGGATCTCCGTGGCCGTCCACCCTCCCTCAGGACCCACAGCGATGGCGATCCGCTCAGTGGCCTGGGGGAGATCCCGTAGCACCGAGAGTAAATGAGGACCCTCAGCCCGAGCCACCGCCATGATCAGCACCTCTCTCTCCTGTCTTTGGCCCAACCATGCGGACCAATCCAGTGGGGGATGGATCTGAGGCCACCGCAGCCGCTCTGACTGCTCCGCCGCTTCCCATGCGATCTTCTGCCAGCGTTGTTGTTTAGCCCCACCGGGTTGCATCAAGGTCCGTTCCGTAACCAAAGGTGAGATCTGACCCACCCCCAACTCCGTCACCTGTCGGATCACCTCATCCAGACCCCCTCCTTTGATCATGGCCAACCCCAGATGCAGATCCACCCCCAGCTCCCGAGACAGCGGCTGTAGTTCCTGATCCACAGGACACTCCCCCATCTGCCAGAGCAGTTGCCAGAGCCCTCCAGATCCGTCAAACACCAGAAAAGGATCCCCAGGCTGCAACCGTCGCACCCGCTCCAGATAATGTCGTTGCTCGGGCCGTAACCTCACCCCTATCAATCCCCACTGTTCAGGCTGGATCCCCAAGCGGGGCAGCTGTTTCAGGCCATCCGGACGTTCAGGCAGCACCATTCCTTCCGCTTCCATAGGGCCGCTACCACCCAGTCATTGGCCTCCAAGGTCTCCGCCACAAACTTGGCCTGATCCACCAGAATGCCACTCAGGATCAGCCAACCCCCTGGCTTCACCACCAACTTAAAGTTGGGCACCATATCCAGGATCACATCCGCCAAGATATTACACACGAGCCCATCCACCGCCTCCGGGATCTGCTCCAGACTCCCCTGGGCAACCCAGATCTGATCTGTCAGATGATTGGCATCTCGGTTATAGACCGTCGCCTCAATGGCAAAGGGCTCCGTATCCACGGCATAGATCTGTTTCACCCCTAACAGGGCCGCCGCGATCGACAGGATCCCGGAACCACAGCCGATATCCGCGATCACCTCAGGTAGTGCCACCCCTCCCCAAGGCTCTAATCGCATCTCCAAGGCCTCCATACACAGCTGAGTGGTGGGATGAACCCCTGTACCGAAGGCCATGCCCGGATCCATACGTAACACTTGCCGTTGGGACTCTGCGGGCTCTAACCAAGCGGGACAGATCAGTAACTTATCCCCCACCTCCTGGGGCTGCCAGTGCCGTTTCCAGCTAATGGACCAGTCCTCAGACTCCATCCGTTCCCAACTCAAATCAGGGGGAGGAAAGTTGGCCAATAGGGCATCCTGACGCATCTGTAGCGCTAGGGCCGCCAGATCTAGGATCGTGGCTTGAGTCAGAGGCAGGTAGGCATGGATAGAGAGCAGGGAGCCATTGCTCAATCGTTCACTGGTCATCCCCTGACAGCCAAAGGTCTCTAGGCGCCAATAGATCAGATCCTCCTGTCGCGGCACCACCCGCACCGACAGGTCCCACCAAGCCGAGTTCAGGCCAGAATTAGGGTGATCCGATCGGGGCTGGGACGGCTTATCCACCGCCAGTTGAGGGGTAGAAGGACTCACGCTGGGTAGGATCTCCATGACGGCATAGACCGAGTCTTGGGCGGACCCAAGGCAGGTCTGGGTTGCTCTGTATTGTACGAACTGAGGGGCCTCCCCTGCTAGAGCCTCTCGCAGATTGGCCCGGATCGAGTCCGGAGCCTTCCACAAACTCGGATACACTAGAGTTTACTATCTATCCACTCCAGGGGCGTTAGGGATCGCTTGTCGGGAACCTCTCGACAGGAGGCTCCTGGGCAAAGTGCACTCAGGGGAATAACGGGGGAAGACTGACGTTTGAGGGGTTGCTTGAGGGGAAGCTAGAGCCAACGGGAGGATCGATGGTTGCACAATCAGACATTCAAGAGATCAAGATCAGCCCTCGTTCTGCGCTGATGCGGCACTTCAATCAAAGTTTTCCTCCATTTTATAGTCAGTTTGCCAGTAGCGAGGTGCAGGCTCAAAATCTCAAGCTGGCCTATAGTCTTTATCAAACCCGTAAGGCCGTTGTCCAGATCCGGGATGAGCGAGACAAGACGGTGCTTCACTTTGCCTACAATAACCAAGCCCATCTCCTTAGCGATATCTTTGGAGTGATCACGGCCTTTAATCTCTCAATTCACGGGGTCAATCTCTACGGTCAGATCTACTCTCCCCATTTGGCCTTTATACGTCTGATCTTAACCCGCAATGGTCGATCTCTCAGCCCTCAAACCAAGACCAATCTGGAGCGAGGTATCCATGAATGTCTAGCTGGGATCTTTCATGTTCATGAGATGCTTAGATTAGAGTTCGATCTCTGCACGGGCCTCAGTCAGGCTCAGGTGAATTTCTATTTCGATCAGGTCTTCCATCTACCAGCCCTGCTGATCGATGCTGATAATGAACCTGGTTTATTCTACAAGATCGCCTATGCCCTCTCCCAAGAGGATCTCACTCTGATCAATCTAAACCTGGTGATGCGACGGGAGCAAACTCGTCTGATCTGCTATCTCCTCGGCCCCAATGCCAGTGCCCAGATCCCAGATTATATCGGCCAAAAGATCGCCAACAGTCTGCGACATCGGCTGGGGGCCTTCGAGTCAACCTAACGATCCCTTAGGCTCGACGTTCCAGACTCTGATGGAGGATCAACTGCAGCTGTTCTTGGTCCAGGGTGGTGATGATAAACACCTCCTGGACCGTATTGCCCCGTCGAGCCACCACCTTGAATCCCCCTCGGATCGTCACAGAGATCCGCAGACTGAGCTGGGGGGTTTTGCCCTTGGCCCGCCCGATCACACCTGGGGTAATGGTCTTAATGCCAGGTTGCTTGGCCACCTCTTCCAGGACCGCGATCAGGCCCTCAACATGGGTGGAGTGATTGAGCACTACTCGTCCCGTGGGTTGGTCTTTGCTGGCCACCACTGTCCCCCATTACTGCTGTGATCCAAGTGCTGTTTAGAGTTGCGAGGGATCCTGGCCTACCTGATAGTTGTCCAGGACGGACATGGGATCGGAGCCTGCCTGTGGCTCATCCTCTGAGGCCTGTCGCCTCACCCGATCCTCAGCCTTTTTCATCAGAGTCTCCCAATCGGTATTCATGATGTAGCTGACCGCTTCCTTAGCGGCCTCCCGGTGGGGACACTGATCACCCAATACGCAGCCGTTGGCGCAGGCGGTGGCGCAGTCGATGGTTTGAGGGATAGCAGTCATAGGGTCTGTAAGTCAATACACCGTCCTCTAAGTCTGCCAGATCCCCCTACGTAAGGCAAAAGTCCTGATGGAATTTCTATCGGAGGGATTAGATCGCTGCGGTTCCCTAGGAATGACCAGGGTTGCCGCTGATCGATGCCCCGTCCTCTCACTGTCAACAATGACATAGCTCTCGATACTCCCATGACTGTAGGGGATCTCCGCGTGCTCTGACAGGAGCTGATAGAGTAAGTAGATCAGAAAAAACGTTTATACAGGCTATATAGTGCATGTCAAAGCAATTTTGCCGATCTACTTAGATCACGATATTGGTTCAACTTATCCATCGAACGATGACCTCCTGTACTGGATCAAAGATCAGCAACTTCATCCGTTTATTCGCTAACACGATAGGCCGGACTGCTCTATCTAGTACCAATCCCCGCTAGCCTGCAGCTCCCGATCCACCGCCAACCCCAACTGATGCT
>CAYSEO010000333.1:0-5139 GCA_964429885.1 uncultured bacterium | reverse complement strand
GACTTTGGGGAGGACGATCCACCAACCACTCCAAACCATGGAGGCTAAACAGTTGTTCGAGCGATAGCTTGAGATCCGGCTTAAAGCGACGACTCAACTCCAGATCGTTATCGATGATCATCTCCGCTGTATTGGAGTCAAGGTAGCTAAAGATCGTATCAGGTCGGAGCTGCTCTAAGGTCCTGTAGGCATGCACAGCCATCGCCTTCGTCCCACCCGTGTAGTTCATCCCCACTGATCCAGAGATGCCATCGACGAACTTCTGTATATCTCGCCTGATCACAGAGGCCTCAGCCTGATCGTTTCGGATGTTGATCAGCTTGGGAGGTGACAGTAGAGGATCCTGTGACAGCACCTTGGCTAGATTCTGAGCCTGTACCTGTGTCCTTTGAGTATGAACAAGGTAAGCCGTTCCCTTCCGGCCTAAAAGGACTTTAGAGGCAACAAGGTTAGGTAACGGATTCTCTCCCATCAGGAGGAATAGATGATCAACTCTGGTCAACTTCTTAGTCCTCAGTCTTGGTGTGGCATGGTTGTCAGCATAGCGAACAGGATCCAGGTCTACCAACCTCAATATCAGCCTCTGTCCCGTAGATTGGCACAGTGTAACCTTACCGTTGGAAGGATAGCCTTCCAGCATAAGGAACCTCAATACAGATCCTTACCCTGCACCCGAGCAGCCCGACTATTTCCACAAGCATGGATGGATCCATCCCTATGACATTGAGATCCGTCATCTGCGCCGGAGCACCTAACCACTCCACCTCCGAAAACCATAGCTCCCACCTCAAAGACATCATGCAAGACAATCTCTTGACTCCCCAAGAAGCTGCAACTCTCTTAAAGCTAAGTTCGGCTCGTTGCCTCGAACGCTGGCGACATAATAGAACTCACAAAGAAGGTCTCCACTATATCCGCTTGGGCAATCGTAAGGGAATTCGCTATGTCGAATCCACCTTGAGACACTGGGCCGAGCATCGTGGTGATCCAGATCTTCATCACAAATTCTGTGAGCAGAAACTCAAGGAAGCCCGCCGCCGCTTAACAGCCTTGGCACGCGGATCCGCTTGACTGAAGCTGCGTAATGCTGATAAATCGTCCTCGGTGTGTTGCCTGCGATCTCAGCTATTTCTATAGCAGAAAGTCCTTGATCCAAGCCATGAGATATCATCGTATGACGGCAGTGGTAAGGAGGCCGATAGGGCACCTCAGCTAACTGCAGAACAGGCGTCCAAACATCGTCTCTAAAATTTGCCTTGTTGATAGGTCTACCCCGTACAGAGGTAAACACCCGTTCGTGCCAGCGGCGACTTGTCGCATCCGTTTCCCCCCAGTCCAGTCGGCGGTGTCGCAACATCTCCGTCAACTCTGAGGGAATCTCCACCACCCGGATCTTATTGGTCTTGCTGGCAAAGAAAACAATCTGAGACTCCTGCTTACGAACTCCAGACCAAGTCAGAGCCGCTGCCTCCCCAGTCCGACATCCTGTCGTTAGGACGAACTCAACAAAGTCTCGATAGTGTTGGAACCGAGGCACCTCTTGAAACACCTGGAGGATCCGTCTCACCTCATCCTCTGTAAACGGTTCCGGTCGTTCCTTCGCAGGCACTTTCACTCGATTATTCCAAGGGTTGATCTCTACATATTTTTGCTCCAGAGCCCACTGCCAACAGGCCCGGATCAGAGTCAACCGTTCCTTCAGTACCCCTGGGCTCACCAGAGCTCGATACCAAGCCACGAACTCAGCCACCTGTTCCCGATCAATCCCCACCACCGAACGATTCTGAAAGAACTCCACCAGACGCGATCGAGTCGCCCGATACTTCGTCCCCAGGGCCGCATCCAAATACTGCACCTTCTCCGTCGCCACCCACAGATCCCCCAAAGCTCAGATCCCTCACCCTCAGACACAATAAAACCCGCTCTGGGAGCGGGATCCGTCTGTATGGGCTGTACTGGAGTCGAACCAGTTGCTCCTACCGTGTCAAGGTAAACCTAAAGTCTCTCTGATCCTTATATATAGGGGCTTCTGGCGGTTGAAGTTTTCTGTGGGCACACCTGGCTTAAAGTGGACCGGATCAGAGTGTGTCAGGGGTCCATAACATGAGGTCTCCCAATTGTGCAAACACTGTCTGCCGAATTCCCCGAGCGGGTCACCAGATCGTCTGGATCACGCTCAAGACCTGAATCTGCCGGTCGCGAGTGACCAGAGGGAGACCCAGGTGATAGGCGGTGGCAGCGATGATCCGATCCGGCATGTCCGGAACGACGGCTCGATCAATTTGAGGGATGGCCAAGGCGATCTCTCGCCCCAGAGCCACAGAGACCAGTTGGGCATCGGGTCGCTGCAGTTCGTCTCGCAGCCGATCCAATAGAATGGCCGGGATCCGGTTTCTCTCGATCAGGTAACAGATCTCAACGATCGAGATGGCAGAGATCATCAATGAGTCCCCCTCTGCAACCACTCGATCTAGAGTCTCTACAGCGACTGGAGATAGTTGATCTGGGTGCTGATAGTACCAGATCACAACATGAGTATCGGCAACGATGGGCATCAGTAGGTCAGCTCCCTGGGAAAGTTACCCCACATCTCCTGGCGGGCCTCAGCTAGATCAGCCTCTGTGAGGTCGAAATCGAGATCGGACCATAGTCCCTTGATCTGTCGGCGGGAGGTGTTTTTGCCACGGTGTTTGAGGAACTCAGCAAAGTCGAGAACTTCTTGCTGCTGCTCAGGAGGTAGTTGTTGCACGGTATCCAGCAGGGCTTCTTGGAGGGTCATGATCTCACCTTTCTTCTCTATGGCAATTCTGCCTGATCTTTTCTGATCCGCTAAAGTTAGACATAGTCAATACTGAGTATAGACATGGCTGACATCCGGATGACAGAGGAACAGATCACCGTCAGCACTGACCGGGATCTGCTGGGGCAATACAAGGCCCAGCTGTTGCACTATGGCACTGAGCCGGGCTAGATCCTCGGATCTGGTGGGCAACATCATCAGAGCCTGGATCAGCTGAGGGCCTGTGGATCTGAGCGGGTCTGGGGAAAGGATCCCTTGGAGTGGAAGGGAAGCTAAAATTACGGCGGTTTGATGATCCTAGACGGTAAAGTAGTCATGGAGTCCATGTAGAGGATCCGTCATGCCCCGCAAGATGAGTACTCAACCGATCCGTCGTCTGACGGTGGAGTTACCCGAGACTGAGTATAACGCTCTGGAGGCTTACTGTCTGGAGCGGCAGGAGACCAAGCGCCAGGTGATCCGAGCTTTAATCCGTAAGCTCAAGTCTCGGGAGCAACGTCATGACTGAGGTTAACTCCGATCCCTATAAGATCCGGATCCTGAGTTTTCAGGTTCCTGAGAAGTCAAATGCTTCAACGTCAGACTCCTAAGCTAGGGGAGGGTCGTCCTACGAGAATCGATTCCATCAAGATCTAGCTCAGGGGATGGAGCAACAGCAGCTGGCTCGTCTAACAGAGTCAACAGTCCCAGCTCAGAGCTTTCAATCAGAACTCTCAGGGTTCCTGAGGACGATGGATCAGGCTTTCCTTCAGGCTCAAACCGAGGCCAGTCAGAACTCAGGGTTAGAGCTATCGGAGGTCGAGCTCACCGTTGGGATCGATGGTAAGGGCAAGTTCATGCTTCTGGGTTGGGGTGTGGAGGCCGGGACTAAGGGCTCGATCCGACTATTGTTCAAACGATCTTCCAAGTCAGATGGGTAGTTGCGCGATCATCATTGGGATCAATACTTATTGTGGCAATCTCCGGCCTCTGAGCTATGCCAAGCAGGATGCCGAGCGAGTCAGGGCCTTCATTACTGACCAATCTCGATTCGATCCCCAACAGATCTATTTCTTCGCAGAAGAATCCCCTCCGATACGGACTGCTAAAGGGTTTGAGCTCTCCAGTGATCCAACCTACGGAAATTTGTATGGGTTTCTCCATGAGTTGTTTGAGCAGCCCTTTTTAGATTCCAGCGAGGATATCTGGTTCTTCTTTGCAGGTCATGGATATCATTCTGGACAGGATTATTTGATGCCAAGAGATGGTAGTTCTCGAACCCTAGGCACAGCTCTAAGCATTCGATGGATCGTGGAACGCCTCAAGCGTAGTGGGGCGGGTAATGTGATCCTTCTGTTGGATGCGTGTCGAGATCAGTTTGAGCAGACCCGAGGTGGACAAGGGATCGGGATGGAGGAACATCAGGGTGTGGTGGAGTTTTATTCCTGTCAACCGAGGCAATCAGCTTTCGAGCTTGATCGTCTGCAGGGTGGAGCGTTTACCCATACCTTGTTGGAGGGATTGCGGACTCGGGGACCTGGAGGATGTGCCACGGTAGAGAGGCTGGATCAGTATCTTAATCGTCGGGTTCCTGAGGTTTTGCGGGAATATAGTACCTCAGATAATAATCAGAATCCGCGTACATCTGTCAATCCCTTAACCCGAAAGAGTTATATTCTTCTCCCCGAGTTAGCCCAACCCGAAGATACAGTTTATCTCAAGGTGGAGGCCCTGATCGCAGAGTTACAGGAAGACTACGATCTGGCCCGTCAATTGTGGAGGAGGGTATTGGCGGTCTGGGCAGATCCTGATGCCCTATCAGGGTTAGAGCGGATCGCGGAGAGGCGATATCGACAAAAGGAGAGACTGAGGGAGCTGCATCAGCAGATCAGTGATCTACAAGCTCAACAGACCCAGCAGGAGCAAAAATATCAGGCCGAGATCGAGCAGCAGAGATCTATAATTCACACACAAGTTGAACAGATCCAGTCTCTACAGAGCCAGCTAGAGATCCGAGAGCAGGAGTTACTGCAGACTCAAAAACAGCTCCAACACCTAGAGGCCGAACGAGATCAGCTCCAAGCTCAGCTGCAGAGAACCCAGGCTCAGGCCCAGGATCAACTCCAACAGGCCAGAGACAGAGAGCAACACCTCCAAGCCCAGATCCAACAGCTCACCACCAAACGAGATCAAGCCCAGGCTCAAGCTCAGGCACCCCAGAAAGACGATCTCAGCTCCGAGAAAGGGATCGACTACACCCCGCTGCGGGATCTACTCTAGGCAGGGGAATGGCAGATGGCCGATCTGGAGACGGATCGGGTCATGTTGGCCGCTGCAGAGACCCAGAGGGGCTATCTTGT
>CAYSEO010000332.1:0-5163 GCA_964429885.1 uncultured bacterium | reverse complement strand
CCGCTGGGATCCGTCACCAGACCCGCGAGATCAGTCTCATGTCCTGGGAGGAGCAAGAGATCACCCTACTCAACCTCTACCCCCGCATGGCCCCTCAATACGCCCAACGCCTCAGATCCCTCGGTCCCTTCTTACTGATCGTTCGTTCCCAACAAGGAGAAAGCTACGGCCTCGCCATCCAGGACTCCCCTAACCTCTATACCCTGCCTCTGGCCCTGATCCGGCCCCTACCGGCAGCCTACCAACGCTCTCTTCCCCTCGATCTGGCCAGCCATGTAGCGGTGCTCCCTCGACCCGGATCCCCCCTGATCGTGTTCCTGCTCGATCTCCATCGGCTGACTCGTTCCCTACTGGCCTGATGTCACCCTCAACCCTCCAGATCTCCGATCCACAGAGGACTGAAAGCCATTGTTCTAAGCCATTGTTCTAGGGCTCACAGTTGAGGTTCTTCAAGATCCCCATGGCCTCAGAGAAATCAAGCTAAGCTATGTCCAGGTCTAGCCCAGGCCAGATCTGCAGACAGCACCTGTGCTACCCTGAAGCCCCTGCCATCTTCCGTCACCGTGGAGTTGCCATGCTGAGAATCGTTCACCAACCCACCGAGATCGCAGCGGAGCTCAGCCGGATCGCTGAACGGACTCAATCGGATCAGAATATGCATCGTGAGGCTACGGTGCGGGAGATCTTACAGACGGTACGTCGCCAAGGGGATAAAGCGGTTCTAGACTACACCGCAGAGTTCGATCATGTCAGCTTCGAGGTGAGTGATCTGAGGGTCTCGGGAGCGGAACTAGAGGCCGCCTATCAGGCCATTTCTCCCCAACTGTTGCACGCGATCCGTATGGCCAAGGGACGCATCGAGACCTTCCACCGGCAACGGGTGCCCCAGAGCTGGGTGACCTTCTCCCATCCTCAGATCACCCTGGGCAAGCGCTATCATCCTGTGGATCGAGCCGGGATCTATGTACCTGGAGGACAGGCCTCCTACCCCAGCACCGTGTTGATGAACGCGATCCCGGCAGTAGTGGCGGGGGTCTCTGAGATCGTCATGGTCACCCCACCCGGATCCGATCTAGGGGGCGGCAAGGCGGTCAGTCCTGCGATCCTGGTGGCGGCTCAGGAGGCTGGGGTACAGACGATCTTCCGAGTTGGAGGAGCCCAGGCGATCGCCGCTTTGGCCCATGGCACGGAGACGATCCCTAAGGTGGATGTGATCTCTGGTCCTGGCAACATCTATGTCACCCTGGCCAAGAAGCAGGTCTATGGCACCGTCGGGATCGATTCTCTGGCTGGTCCCTCGGAGGTGTTGATCATTGCCGACCACAGCGCTAATCCGCTCCATCTAGCTGTGGATCTGATGGCCCAGGCGGAGCACGATCAGTTGGCCGCAGCGATCCTCCTGACCACCGATGAACAACAGGCCCAACAGGTGAGCCAGATCTTGGTGGAACGGTTAGAGGATCATCCCCGTCGGACCCTGACGGAAAAATCCATCGCCAACTATGGCCTGATCGGGGTAGTACGGGATCTAGAATCCGCCCTCTCCCTTTCCAATCACTTTGCCCCGGAACACCTGGAACTCCAGATTGAGGATCCTTGGGAAGTCTTGGATCAGATCCGACATGCGGGGGCGATCTTTATGGGTCACAATACTCCAGAAGCGGTGGGTGATTATCTGGCTGGCCCGAATCATACCCTACCCACCTCGGGGGCGGCCCGGTATGCCTCCGGCTTGGGGGTGGAGACCTTTATGAAGTACTCCACTCTGGTGCAGTACAGTCCAGCTGCCCTGGTGGAGGTGTCGGGAGCGATCGAGGCCCTGACCACAGCGGAGGGACTCCCTGCCCATGGAGATTCAGTGCGGTTACGGTTAAGATCTCAGCCAGATTGAGAGCCTAATCACTCCCCTCGGGTGGATGGGCAGATTATCGGACTGGATTAAGTCAGTTGAAGAGGGAATCAATATCGGTGACAAGCGACTAACCCCAATGGGTGCTAGAGGATCTTGTGAATAGCTTCAACGACACTCTCTATGAAATTCACAGCATCATTGACAAGTATCTCGTCGATAGGCCAACGATTCCCGATCCCATAGCTAGGATCGATATCGGCTTCATGAGCTATCTTATCTCTGCGCTCAACTATCGCGATGACTTGTTGCTTAACATCTCTCTCCGATATTCCGATCTGATTGGCTACCTCCTCCCAAAGCCGCTTATCTGAGATCATTCTGACTGCATCGGCTATCTTATCAGGTCTCTGGAAACTTTGGTAACCCAGTTGTGCTCGGATCTCATCTTCTAACCAGGTAGAACTGTTGAGTTTATTCGTAATACTGCTTGATAGAATGGGTAGCAAGGATGGAATAGTATGAGATTGTTGTAGAAATGCGGAACTTTGACTCTGTTGGATCTCATTCTCCAGCCATGAGCCGATATCTATAGCGATCAGCCTCTCTTGACGTGCTCCCCCTAGTGAAACCCTAAAGCGGGAATACGCCGATTGAGTGCTATTACGGGAGGGTGGAGGCTCAGGGCGTTGACCTCTGTGGATCTCTAGCATTCCTAGAGTTACGACCTCATGCACATAGTAATCCATGGCACTCACAGCCAAAACAAGTGCAGCTCTAAGGACATCGGACAAGTCCAAAGCAGGTGTAGACTGATTTCTGACTGAAGTATAGATAGCAATCAAATCCCGAACGCGAGCAATGCTAATGCGGAACTGATTAAGCGCTGAGAACATGGTGTGGGGAAGTTAGTCCAATAACTTTATCTGCTAAACCTGAGAACACCTCAAGGAATTGCTGTTG
Source organism: uncultured bacterium (assembly GCA_964429885.1). Taxonomy (GTDB): domain Bacteria; phylum Cyanobacteriota; class Cyanobacteriia; order Thermostichales; family Thermostichaceae; genus CAYSEO01. Next base: position 2,351 of record CAYSEO010000332.1, on the reverse strand, counting down.
CTTTTCCTGAGCCTTCTCTAGTACTCCTCCCTGCCATTTCGCTGAACGTAAATGTTCGAGAGTCAAGGCATAAACAGGAGTTTGGTGTTCTTGTGACAGTGCAATCAGGCTATTGAAGTTCGGGATCTTTGCGAGTGTGCAGCTACCTTCAACTCCACTGCCAGTATAGAACTGCTCCGGAAGCATCATGTTACTAGCTCGCAGCACTGGTACCAACTCATTAGTTACACTTTCTTCGACTCTCCGTATCCATTTCTCGAATGCTGTGGTTTCTTTTCCTCGAATAATTCGATGGTTCTGTATGATGGTTCCTAAGAAATGACAGTCTGTTTCAGGAAAGGGATAAGAAGCCCCCCTTAACAAAGGAAGTGAGCTGGCTTGCCTTGCCCAACTATGCCATCTGGGCAAAGTCTTAGCCAGAGATTTTATCGCCATTACCGAGAAAAAATCAGCAGCAGTTGGAACAACAAAGAAATCGCTTGTCATTAGCAGGTTCTGGTTAATTGCACCCAAGCTTGGACTCATGTCGATCAAAATATAATCTGCCGAGTATTTCTCTGCTGTTTTATTCAGTAAATCAGTGATGGAGCCTGGTAGATTCTTGAGGGCTTGAATTGATCCACTCAGTTCTTGTGCAATTCCGAGCGTTACTTCATATTCTGCGAAGCCGACGTGGCCTGGCAAGAGGAAAAGTCCGTCTCGCCCGTCGATTGGAATACATTCCACTGCCTCAATGGCCCTGGGCTGCGACTCAAAGGCTGGTGCCAATCCTGTCTTAATGTTTGAGTGTGTATGATAGAGCCTCTCGATCCTTTCCTCATCCTCATCACTCCCCTGTCCCAATACAATGCCGGTGAGGTTACATTGAGGATCAGTGTCTACAATGATCACCCTCTTTCCTTTCAATGCAAGCATCCAACCCAGATTGAATGTGGTGGTGGTCTTGCTAACCCCACCCTTGTGATTGAAAAGAGCAATTCTTCTTGCCATTGTAAGTAAACTGATTCATTAAGTTAGACCGCTATTGTAGACCGTAGCTGCCTGCAGCGTCAACGAATGTAGATCCTAGATCTGGCCTCACACGATAATTACTTCTCTATGGGTTGAGATCTTGAAGACATTCATGTGAAATCCCAATTGCTAATTCTTGTTATCTCTAAATCAAAGTTGCCTCAGGTCTCAACAGTGGAAACGCGATCACATCCCGAATGCTGGCCGCATCCATCAACAGCATCACTAACCGATCGATCCCCAGCCCCATGCCCCCAGTGGGCGGTAGACCGTACTCCAAAGCCGTCAGGAAATCCTCATCCAGATAATGGGCCTCCTCATGGCCCGCCGCCTTTAAGGCTGCCTGGATCTCCAACCGCTGCCGCTGATCAACAGGATCGGTCAACTCCGAATAACTATTGGCCAACTCCCGACCCATAATATAGAGCTCAAACCGCTCCACCACCCCCGGCATACTACGGTGGGGCCGCGTCAAGCGGGAATTATCCACCGGAAAGTCCAACACAAAAGTCGGCAGCAGCAAACTCTCCTCACAACAGTGCTCAAACGTCTTGATCAACAATTGACCCGCCGTATCCTGTTCAGACACATCCGGTACCTTCAGCTCCTTAACCCGATCCAATAGCTGCTTCTTTTCAGGATCAGAGATCGATCGAAGATCCTCCGGAAACGGGATCTGAGTTGCCTCTTGCACCAGCTCATGCATCGTAGCCCGTCGCCAGGGAGGAGTTAGATCCACCGTCTCCCCCTGATAGGCGATCTTTAACATCCCCTTCACGGCCCGTGCTGCTTCAACGATCAACCCCTCCGTTAGGGTCATCATGTCGTGGTAGTCCGCGTAAGCTTGATACACCTCCAGGGACGTAAACTCCGGATTATGGCGAGTGGAGATCCCCTCATTGCGAAAGTTCCGTCCGATCTCATAGACCCGTTCCATGCCCCCCACCACCAACCGCTTCAGATGTAACTCCGTAGCGATCCGGAGATACAGCTCCATCTCCAGGGTATTGTGAAAAGTCACAAACGGACGGGCCTCTGCCCCCCCTGGGATCGATTGCAGTACTGGCGTCTCGATCTCGATAAAGTCCTGAACCTCCAGGGTCTGCCGTAGGGAGCTGATGATCTTGGCGCGATCCCGTAAGGTTTGCCGCACCTCCGGATTGACGATCAGATCCACATAGCGTTGGCGATAGCGCTTCTCCACATCCTTAAGGCCATGCCACTTATCCGGCAGTGGCAGCAGCGACTTAGTGAGCAACTTAAACTCATCCACAGCCACCGACAGTTCCCCCTTATCGGTGCGCTTGACCTTCCCCTTAGCCCCCAACCAATCCCCCGCA
>CAYSEO010000331.1:0-5211 GCA_964429885.1 uncultured bacterium | reverse complement strand
CCGCCAGATACCAATCCGATCGGGATAGCGTTGATTGCATTGGATCAGAGACAAAACCTGAATTAGAGTCAATCCCATCTTCGCCAGATCCTGCTCATTGCGAACGAACCACTGTAGAGGAGCACCCAGATCAGCAAGTTTCTGTGCCGTTTCACCTTGGGTCAACCCACCCACAACATCCAGGATCAACGTAGATCCTGAGAAACGTTCTTGCATCTCCTTGAGGAGCTGCGGTACCTGCGAGGTAGGGAGGTACATGAACACACCTTCCCCGAGAAACAAGATATTTTCAGAGGGGAATTCTGGAACATCATGCATCCAACTGAGATCAAGAATAGAACCACTGTGGAAGCGGTGATGGTCCGTCTCCTGATCCAGCTGACGTCGTAGGTCAATGACCTCCGGCAGATCCAGCTCCATCCAAGCATCTTGTGGCCGAGCGATCCGATAGTAGCGAGTGGACAAGCCAGAGCCCAACTCCACCACCAGGGCCATCTCCCGTGCAGCCAGAAACTGCTCAACCAGCTGATCAATCTGATGAGCCCGAACAGCCCACCCCAGTTGAGTCAGAGGAGTATAAAGCGTATCCAATCGCTCATCCCAGGATAGAGTTTGGAACCACTCCTCGACCTGAGGATCCCTGAGGATCCCATCGGGGCGGCGATGCTCTTCTACCCTGGCTCGGGTCGTCAAGAGTAAGGTTTGTGGAACACCTGTGAGGGTAATACCAGTCATAACCGGGCTCCTATGCAGGATGCTTGACTACATCAGTAGAGGCGAGATCAAGTCGGTTGTGCCGCCAGAGTCTGGGCTGAGCCTACCACCTTACCTTGGCGAAAACTGAATCCTCGGGCTCGCAGAGCGTGAAACAGATGTCCTTGGAGGATGAAAAAGGCCAGCCAAAAATGAGTATTCGCCAACCAGATCCGAGAGGTGAGTGCCTCGCCAGTACCGAAGAAAGGATAGCGATCTAATCCCACGGACAGCGCTGGGCCGTAGAACACCTCAGGGTAGACTACAGTGTTGACTGAGACAAAGTAGGCCGCAATGAAGCCCATCAGAGCTAAAGCTCCCAGGCTATAGGATAAATAGGCTTCACCAGACCAAACAAAGATCCGTTCCACCCACCCAAAAGGCTTGGTTTTGATATGCCAGACCCCGCCAGCCATTAAGAGAAGACCAACCCAGATATGACCGCCGACTACCTCTTCCAACGTATCAACACCTGCGATCCAGTGCCGACCCTCGATCCCAAGCAGATGACCAAAAGGATTGAGATCAGGGGAGATCACTCGCACTTCTCCCACCAATGGATCATAAAGTCCTCCCAAAAACATAGCCTTCAGCACCAACAGGAAAGCTCCACCTCCAAGCAGCAGCAGATGGATCCCAATGATCGTCGTCATCTTGTCCTTATCCTCCCAACGATAGCTGAAGAAAGCTTGGGTTTCCTCAAGTGTCGCCGGTCCTTTGAGGGCATGAAAGATCCCACCAAAGCCCAGAAATCCTGAGCTGATCAGGTGTAGAGCTCCAACCACGAAATAGGGATAGGTGTTGATCACCTCGCCATTGGTACCCACGCCCCAGCCAAGGCTAGCCAAATGGGGTAGCAGGATCAATCCCTGCTGATACATGGGTTGATCTGGACTGTAATGAGAGATCTCAAACAGGGTCATGACCCCAGCCCAAAAGACGATCAGTCCCGCATGGGCCACATGGGCCCCCAGCAGTCTACCAGAGAGATTCACCAAACGGGCGTTGCCAGCCCACCAGGGCGCAGTCTGAACTGCGGATCGTTCTGCTGCAGTTGTCATCCGGATACCTCACCGTGACCGTAACATCATGAAAAAAGGGGACGAGCGATCAGCCGCCGATCATGAACCAGCTGACACCAGCCCCCAGATTGCCTCTAGAAGGACCTCGGTTATGGAGAAAAGGCTATTGAGAGAGAGTCTCAACTCGTTAGCCTTGGATCAAGATTAGGCTTGATGACACTATTTTGCAAGTAAGTGGGTTGTTACGATTTGTAAAGCAGCTTGCTGTGATCCGCTCCCGGCTACGGGGATACCGGTTGTAGAGACTTCTTGGCTCCTGGTGGATGACTCGATCTTCGAGCTGGGGGTATCAGTAAACCGGTACCCACTTATGCAGCTATTGCTAGTGAATACTATTAAGGTGACCACTCCCTGTCCGAGAGTGGAGCAGTACCCCAGATCCCACCCCATCGGTCTATTGAACGGTTCTGGGATCCTCTGCATAGGTGTGATCTGTAGGTCGAGGGGTTGCTGTCAACACGGTTACCCCCTCCGGAGCCTCAAACCGGTGCCAATGTCGCTTCGGGACCACGATCAGCATCCCTTCCGTCAGAGAGAATGGTTGGGGACCTGCGTCCGTCATGATAGTCAGGGTGGTGGATCCCCTCAGGATATGCACCAACTCATCATCAGGGTGTCGTTCCCAGGGGCTATTTCCCTCAAAACTACCTGCAAAGATCCCCCCATCCCGAAACGGAGCCAGGGTGGTGAAGGCGGCATCAGCCTCTGCTTCCGTAGTGTCAGGTCCCCGACCCCGTAGCACAGGTCGTTGAGCCAGTTCATCCTTGATATTGACTGCTTTGATCATCGTCCTCTCCTGATACCTTACAGATCATGGATCTTTCTCGATCCTTCTCATTCTGTCTCAGGTTCAGGTCTTGTCGGATCCGATCCGCTAACCTCTGCAACAGGTTGCTTCCGGTTCAAAAATCCAGTCACGATCGCTAGGGCAAAGATACCCAGCAATGCAAATCCCAACAGCACTCTCCCACCCTCAAACAGACCGGAGCCCAGGGCAACCACAGGCGGGTTCGAGAGTAAGATCCCCAGGATCAAGGCGCCCATAAACTTCTGCCACTTTGTCTGAGTCAAGCCGATCGTATAACTCACAAAATCAAATAATCCTGTCATCAGAAAACCAATCATCAGGAAAAGATTATTCTCCAGATGTCTTTGCCCCAATCGATCGATGCGGACCATAAATGATTGGCCGACAAATCTTTCCACCACATTACGCCCGAACCGACGCGCGATCCAAAAGTTGAGGGTACAGGAGAGCAGATCCGCGACTGAGATCAGGATCAATCCTTGCACAAAACCAAATAAACTCCCGGACAAGACCGAGTAGACTGTGCCAGGAATGGCAGGTAAAACTACACTGATCAGTCGGAGGACAAACACAGCCAAGGGAGCCCAGATCCCAAACTCTTCAACCCTTGCCCGCATCCGTTCTATCCCCACCCCATTGATCAGCACCATGATCAGGATCAGTAGGGTAAGGATCAACAACAGCTGTAAGATCCGAATTCGGGATGATCTCATGACGATCAGGCATATCCTCCAAAGATGGATAGCTCAAAGTATTTCCAGGGGACCTCGATCCCTTGGAAACTCGCTTGCTGCAACATCTCCAGATGAGTTGTTAGGGAAGCCAGATGATCATGACTGGAATGGCCATGGCGATCACTGCTACCTAACTTAGCCTGGATCTCCGCTCGATGACTCCCTTGCTGTAGAGTCCAATCCTCCTTCACCTGTTGATAGATCGGCTGTAGTGCTGTAGCCTCCGTCGGTGTGGGATCAGCATTCCAGAAGCAGCCTCCTGGATTTAACACCTGTTTGATCCTTTGGAATAACTTGAGCTTCATCTCATCCGTCAGATGGTGAATGACTAACCCGTTCCCCCACGTCCGCCTCAGCGATCTTGCCCTGAGCAAACTCCAACATCCGGGGCGAGTAATCAACTGCCGTCAGTTTGGCCTGAGGGCAGCGCTGCAGGACCGCTAACATTTCCACATAGCGGGGGACCAATAGCCTCATACCACTGTCAAACTCAGCGGTTTGGGCAAACACTTCGCCAGGATACTGTGACATCATCAGCCCTCCACATCAGGATACAGCGATCGGGAATAACTCGTGAGCTAACGCTTCAGTTAGGGTAAGCGACAGAGGGACCGATTATCTTACCTCCAGTTCCCGATCCCTGTAGATCGGGTGCCAATTCTGGGCAGGGATGCACTGCAACGATGAGGAATTCTGATCGAGACGACCATAAGCATATTCCATAACACCCTGCCCTGCAGTCAGAAGGCGACCGGCCAATAACCTCTCCAACTGTCGTAATCGGCGGTTTCTCCGAGCCCATTCTGCCTCAGTTTGCCTCAGAACGGATTCCAGGACTCGATCAGCCACCCAGCAGCCGATTAACCGTCCCAGCATACGGACGCACACTAGCCCTGTCACAACCAGGAGGATCCACATCTAATTCTGCCTCCCCACGCTATGCTTCTCACGTTGACACATTGCTCGACCAATTGCAAGACCATCTCAATAGTTGACCTCTCCATCGCATCTTTCTGTATTGATTTCAACAGAAACCTAAGATCGCTCAGGAAAAGCTCTCAGCAGACTCCTTACCGGAGGACGAACCGGAAGGGAAGCACAACGGTTGAGGCGACTGCAGTATCACCTCGTTTTGCAGGGGTATAGGGACAGGCCTGCACAGCCTCTTTGACATACTGATCGAGTTCCGGCACTCCGCTAGAGGAAAGAATCTCAGCTTGTTCCACCTGTCCTTGGGGAGTGATCTGCAGTCGTAACCTCACGCTGCCCTCCCTATTGAGCCGCCGTAATCGAGCTGGATAACTCACATCAGACAGACAGCTTGAACTGGGTTGAGCCATGACATCAGGCACGATCTCAAGGGCTGCTGCACTCACCTGGGTAGGGGTCGAGGTGGGCACCGGAGAGGTGGGAGCTGGAGTAGAGGGGCTCTCGGGCTCGGACTGGGTTGGTACATTAGACACAGGATCAGGATCGCTAGCTGCAGACTCGCTTGCAGAATCTTGAAAAACATTGAGCAGAGGAGTCATCTGAGGCACAGGGGTGGAGGGTGCAGCAGCCAGATCTGAAGAGGGAACAGGAGTCACCTCTGTGGGTGCTGGTGTTGAGGTTGGCGTTGATCTTGGGGTGGGTTCTGGGCTAGGTGCCAAGGTCAAGGAGGGTTGAGGTGTTGAGATCGGGGTGGGTTCTGGAGTAGGAGCAGGAGTGGGTTCTGGAGTAGGAGTAGGAGTGGGTTCTGGAGTAGGAGTAGGAGTAGGAGTGGGTTGTGGAGGAGAAGTAGGAGTGGGTGCTGGAGTGGGGGGGGGGGGTGGTGGGGGCGGGTGTTCATGAGGTT
>CAYSEO010000330.1:0-5218 GCA_964429885.1 uncultured bacterium | reverse complement strand
CCGATCCCGGACCACCGACTCCCACCCCTGATCCCGGTGGACCCACTCCCACTCCCGATCCAGGAGATCCCACTCCCACTCCCGATCCCGGAGATCCCACGCCGACTCCCACACCAACCCCCATGGCGACCCCGGATTTTACGGGGACCTATTCGGTCTCAGGGACGGTGAACTTCAGCGAGCCCATCCCTGGTATTGGAGGGAGTGCCTCCATCAACAGTGGGACCCTGACGCTGAACCAATCAGGAACCTCCGCCACCGGATCCTTCGATTTTACAGTCGGTGTCTTGAACCTCTCAGGTTCCGCAAATCTCAGCATCAGTAACGAGACGGATCTCTCTGGAACGTTCGTGAGTGATCCGGTCACCCTTGGCATCGTACAGTGTGGTTCCGCAACCTTCTCCGTTACCGCCACAGGCACACCCTCTGGAGATCCTCCCTTGATCACATCGATCACAGGTGACGCCTCCTCTGGCAACATCTGCCCAGGAGGGATAGGCATCGACGGCACAGGCGCCACGATCAACGGTTTCAGTGCCACTCGCTGATCAAGTCTCTCGGGCAGCCTCTCAGCCACAGAGAGTCCTCTTCTCCACTCCAGGGGTGGTGATCTTCGCGATCCTTGGGATCTGTCTGGGGGTGCCTCAGCCTGAGTTCCATCTCTATCCTGCGGCGTTGCTGGGGATCTCTCCTCTATTGGCGATGGCTTGGCGAGAGTTGGGTCGGCGCCAGATCCAGGTCATTATCGGGGTCTGGATGATCAGTTGTGGCATTACCCTGGCTCCAGATTTCCGCTCAGTGCAATGGCTCAGCCCTCTGGAGATCGGCGTGGGTCTGGTGGGGTATCTATTGCTGCCCTGGATCTTAATCGCCGTGACCTTGTTGAGTCTGGCCTTGACCCGTCCCTGTCCGGGTGAGATGCGTCCGATGGCCATAGCCGGAGTTTGGGTGCTGTGGGATCTGGTTTGGGCTAGATTCCGGTTCCCGATCCCACTCCATTGGGGAGCGTTGTTGTATGACTGGATCTGGGGCATTCAGATCGCTGATCTGGTTGGGATCTGGGGAGTCACTTTCTACGGAATCTTGATCAATGCCACTGTGGCCCTGGTCCTTCAGCCCCAGGTCAAGGTACAGCAAAAACGACGGGGAGCGATGATCGCAGGGCTAGTCACACTCATGGTTCTCAGTTACGGGGGGTGGCGACTGGCTGACTGGCAGGGGAACAGGGTGGAGCCGGTGGCCTATGCTGTGGCAGGGATCCAGCCGGTAGCCTGGTTAGCGCGGGATCGGCATTGGGATTATCGCCTCAGTCAATATCAACAGCTCTATCAACTCTCAGCTCAGGGGTTGCAGCAAGGGGCACAACTGGTGATCTGGCCAGAGGGATCTCTGAGGGCTCGCCTGCGTCACACCCCCCTGGAATCTTTCCTGATTGATCCAATGGTGTCACTATTACCAGCGGATGGAGGTCTGTTATTGGGGACAACGGAACCGGATCTCACACCCCTACAGCGAGGGACTGATCGGCGGCGCTATCACAATGCAGCTCTCCTCTATGACAGTGATGGGGATCTGATCGGACAGGCGGGCAAGCGTTGGATCTTCCCGTTGTTTGAGAGTCAACGCCATGTGCCCTACGGAGAGGAATACGCCCCGATCTGGACGTCCGAGTTTGGCCCCATCGGAGTGTTGATCTGTTTGGAGAGTGTGTTGCCTGAGCCCAGTCAACACTTGGTGAGGGCTGGGGCGGAGAGCCTGATCGTCTTGGCGGATGATAGTAGCTTTGGACGCAGCAATTGGGTAACTCTACATGGGGCTCTATCTGTCTTTAGGGCGATCGAAACTCGACGCAGTTTGGTGTTCGTCAACAATACGGGGTTCAACCTGATCGTCGATCCCATGGGCCGGATCCAGCAGCAGGGACCTGTGTTTGAGCCAGCAGCGATCCAGGGCCAAGTGGTGCGTCAGGATCGGGCTAGCCCTTTCACGGTTCTATCCGGCATCCTCCAGGGGGTCTCTAACTAATGGCTTTGCCGATGGCGAGTGGATCCACGCGAGTTTTGCTTTGTATCACCTCTATCGAGATCTGGATATAAGGGAAAATGCTGGATTCTTTGAGTGATCTGGATCACTGCCCCTGGGAGAAGTAGAGTATAATCTACTATCAATTCCCTCTTTGTCCTGACTGCCTGGGTGATCTATGGAAAGCTGCCCCAGCCCTCAAGTAACACCAGACCCTCTGGCGCAGGGCAAGATCCTGCTGATCGACGACGATCTGATCGGGTTACGGGTCCTGGAGCGCTTTCTACTCAAGCAAGGCTACCAGGTGACCAAAACCACAGACAGCACCCAGGCTCGGATCCTGGCGGAAACCGATCCTCCCGATCTGATCTTGATGGACATCGATATGCCCCAGATCAGTGGTTACGAGCTCTGTCGGCAATTACGGGATCAGGACTCCACCCGCATGATCCCGGTGATCTTTATCAGTTCCCTCTGGGAGGCCAAGGATAAGGTGGCGGCCTTTTCCTGTGGAGGCAATGATTATGTCACCAAGCCGTTCCAGTTTGAGGAGGTTCTGGCTCGGGTTGAGAATCAGCTCAGTATTCAGAGAATGCAGCAGCAGCTGCGAGAGCTCAATAGTCAACTGGAGCAACGGGTCCAACAACGAACTCGACAACTGCAGGAGACCAACCAGGTGTTGCAGCAGGAGGTGACCAAGCGGCGTCAGGCTCAGAGTAAGCTGATGCGGATCGCCCTCCAGGACAGTCTGACCGGCCTGCCCAACCGACGCATGATCCTCGCCCAACTCTCTCGTCACTTAAAGAATCCGGCCCGACCCTTCGCTCTGTTATTCCTAGATTTCAATCGATTTAAGCTGATCAACGACTCCCTGGGCCATACCGTTGGGGATCAATTATTGAAAGCGATCGCGGAACGACTGCGCTCTCATTTGAAATCGGCGGATCTACTGGGCCGGTTAGGGGGAGATGAGTTTCTGATCTTGATCGAGGGGATCGAGACAGAGAGGGCAGCAGTCCAACGGGCGCAACGGATCCAGCAGTTGTTGCAAGCTCCTTTTCTGGTGAAGCAGAGCGAGGTGTTTCTGAGTGCCAGCATCGGCATCGTGCTCAGCTGGGACTACCAACGCCCTGAGGAGATGCTCCGGGATGCGGATATCGCCATGTATCGTGCCAAAGCTAAAGAGGGAGGCGGTTACCGGATCTTTGAGCCCAAAATGTTGGACCAGACCAAGGGTCAGCTGCGGTTGGAGACGGATCTGCGACGGGCCATTGAGCGGCAGGAGTTTGTGCTCTACTTCCAGCCCATCCTCTCTCTACCTACCCGTGAGGTGGTCGGGTTTGAGTCCTTGGTGCGATGGCGGCATCCGCAACGGGGCTGGATATCTCCCGGCCAGTTTATCCCTATTGCGGAGGAAACCGGCCTGATCGTTCCCCTCGGCGAGTGGATCTTGCTGGAAGCCTGTCGGCAGATGCAGCAGTGGCAGGAGCGCTACCCCCATGCTCGTCCCCTGACCGTAGGAGTCAATTTCTCCCCCAAGCAGTTCGCCCAGCCCGATCTGCTCCACCACATCGATCGGATCCTGAATCAGACCCAGTTTGGTGCTCGCTATTTAAAGCTAGAGATCACCGAGAGCGCTGTCATGGAGAATCCTGAACAGGCGGAGGTGATCCTACAGCAACTGCGGGCGCGCCAGGTCCAGATCAGCATCGATGACTTCGGCACCGGCTACTCCTCTCTCAAATACCTCCAACGCTTCTCCGTAGACACTCTCAAGATCGATCGCTCCTTTGTGAGCGGGCTAGGCACCCAATCGGAGACTTTGGGCATTGTGAGGGCTGTGATCACCCTGGCCAGAACCCTAGGGATGGACGTGATCGCCGAGGGGATTGAGACGGAGTTGCAACTCAATCAGCTGAGGGCTTTGGGATGTCCCTATGGTCAGGGCTATCTGTTTGCCAAGCCTTTGGATCTCACCTCCGTGGAAGCCCTCCTGGTACGCTCCTGCCACCAACGACTGAGACAACCGATCCTGCGGCGGGCTTGATCTGAAAACTCCCGTTTGCGACTGCCGCGCCTTGGCTTACCCTAGTGGTGATCCTGCTCAACCTGCCGAGGCGATCATGACTGCTGCTTCCGCTGCTTCCCCCTCCATCAGCACCTCCTCCCGCCGTCTACTCAAGGGCACGATCATTGGAGCGGGTCAGGTGGGGATGGCCTGTGCCTATTCAATGCTGATCCAGAACATCCTGGATGAGTTGGTCCTCACCGATATCAACCGCGAGAAGCTGGAGGGTGAGGTGATGGATCTGGTACATGGCATTCCCTTTATCTCCCCGACTGTGGTCCGGGCGGGTGAGATTCGAGATGCTGCCGGATCAGATATTGTGATCATCACCGCTGGGGCCAAGCAACGTCCAGGGGAAACCCGTCTGGCGCTGGTGCAACGCAACACGGAGATCTTTCGCAGCCTGATCGGGGATATTGTCACCTATTGCCCAGACACGGTGTTGCTGATCGTTAGCAATCCTGTCGATATCATGACCTACGTCTCCCTCAAGTTGTCTGGATTCCCCACCGGGCGCGTGTTGGGATCGGGAACGGTACTGGATACGGCGCGGTTTCGCTATCTCCTGGCGGAGCGATTAAAGCTGGATTCCCGCAGTCTACATGCCTACATCATCGGGGAGCATGGGGATAGTGAGGTGGCGGCCTGGAGCAAGCTGAATGTGGCGGGTACCAGTATCCAGGAGGTGTTTCCGGAGCTGACCCATCCTGAGAATGCTGAGCAGCTGGGCCAGATCTTCGCTCAGGTCAAGAATGCAGCCTACGAGATCATCAAACGCAAGGGAGCCACTAGCTATGCGATCGGTTTAGGGGTGACCCAGATCGTGCAGGCGATCCTGCGCAATCAACAGCGAGTCCTGACGGTGAGCAGCCTCTTGACGGGGCAATATGATCTGGAGGAGGTGTGCCTGAGCCTGCCTGCCGTGGTGGGTCGAGAGGGGGTGGTGCGGATCATCAACTTCTCTCTCTCCACCGAGGAGGAGCAACAGCTGAAGCACTCCGGTCAGGTCCTTAAAGAGATCATCTCTGGCCTACAAGTGTAAGCAGGTCCAATTCAACCCATAAGTAGATCAGCAAAACGTTTATACAGTCTATATAGTGCGTGTCAAAGCAATTTTGCCGATCTACT
>CAYSEO010000329.1:0-5236 GCA_964429885.1 uncultured bacterium | reverse complement strand
AACCAGGCATCCGAAATCGTTCAGCAAATACTATCGCTTGAGTCTAGTTACTCGACCACTCTCGTCGCAATTGACGGTAAGGGCGGCGCGGGTAAATCGACTCTCGCAAACATCTTGGCCTCCCAGTTGGAACCGACCGGGCGGCGCGTAGAAATTGTGCACTTCGACGATTTCTACCTACCGTCGTCGCTCCGAATGAACGGTGAGGGCGCTGAAAAACCAATTGGCGGCGATTTTGATTGGGAACGGCTCCGCGATCAGGTTCTCGAGCCTCTTCGCGACGGGCGAAAGGCTCGTTTTGAGCGATACGATTGGTGCAAAGACGTGCTTACGGAGGCTCAGCATATATTACCTGGCGCAATAGTAATCATTGAGGGTATCTTCTCGAGTCGTGACGAGTTGGCTGCTAAATACGATTTTCGAATTTGGGTCGATTGCCCGCGCCAACTGCGGTTGAAGCGCGGGATCGAGCGGGATGGAGAATCGTATCGAGACCGTTGGGAGCAGGATTGGATGCCAAGCGAAGATCGGTACGTGGAAAACCACCAACCGATCGACCGAGCAGACTTCGTAGTTAGCGGAGAGGCCGGCTAACAAGAGTTTGCAGCTGACAAAGTCGTTTGTCACGCGCCAAGCGTTTTTGCTACTGAAACGAACGTTAAGCCTTCCACTGCACGGTTCATAGACCGAGCCTGAGAGACAGACATCCGGGATCTGCGTAACGAAAGAATCGAGATCAGTTTCTACTTCTCGACCGAGATAAAGTATGTCATGTAGTCCTTTCGATTTACGAACAAGTATTTGACTCCAGATTGGATAAAGCTGACATATCCTTTTTTGACAGTCCAGCAAGTATCTTTGACTTGAGTTTTATAGATATTGTTTATCCTTCGCACAATTGATATCATGATGATCAGAGTTGTTCCAACGCAGGCTCGCAGCAAAGATTGGATCCGATCCATCCATCAACCGTTCGATACCATGGGTGCAATCTTAAGGTGGTGGGCGGCTCTCCCTGATCCTGAGCTTTCATAGCAGACTCACAACGAATGATTCTCTTAATCCACTCACTCGGATCCCTTATCGTCTGCGATCTTGCTACTCATCCAACCGGATCGGCCAAACCCACTCCTTGTATTGAGGATCCCGATTCTCCGTGATGGCAGTTAGCTTCTCCTTCAACTGAGTCACGATCGGACGCTCCAGTGGTAGAGTATAGTTCTCTACCTGCCGGATCGGGGTGATCTTGGCTGCCGTACCACTTAAAAACAGCTCATCAGCGATCAACAGCTCCGACTTATCGATGGCACGCTCGATCACCGGAATGCCCAGATCCCGAGCGATTGTGAGGATGCTATCGCGGGTGATGCCCTCCAATAGATCCTGCTCAAACCCAGGGGTGATCAGAGACCCATCTCGCACCATAAAGAAATTCATCCCCGTAGCCTCGCTCACCTTACCCTGAGCATTCATCAAGATCGCCTCATCAAACCCAGAGGAAACCGCCTCCGTCTTGGCCAAGGCCGAGGTAATATAGGCACCACTGATCTTGCCCCGCAACGGTAGACTGCGATCCTCCTGCCGATACCAGGAGCTGATCCGGCAGCTCACCCCCGCCGGAGACAGATAATCCCCCATTGGCATGCCGAACACAAAGAAATCCTTCTCCAGATCATGTAGCTTCGGAACGATCCCCAGCTCCGAGGTATAGACGAAGGGACGCATATAGAAGGGACTGTCGGGCCGATTCTTCTTGACAAAATCGATCAACACCTGCTGGATCTTGTCGGCAGGCAGGTCATAGTTCAGATAGCGGGCACTGTGACTGAGGCGTCTACTGTGACGATCGAGACGGAATAACAGAATCTGATTGGGATCGGCAGGATCCGGTAGACCTCGCATGCCCCCAAACGCCCCGGTACCATAGTGCAAGGCATGGGTTGCGATCGAGATCTTAGCCTCAGAGAAGGGAACGAACGCATTTTGAAAATAGGCGATGGGCAGAAATTCAGTAGGCATGACGATGGCTCCCTCCCACGGCAAGGTAAGCCTATTATGCTGACACACCCCCTAGCGATCAAGGAAACACCGCCAACTTTATAATTCTTCATCACGAACTCAGGCAGGGGATCTGGCAAGATAGACCGCAGTTCCCTTCGTGAGGATCAGTGTGCTCAACCAGGAGATCCCAACCCTCCCCCTTCAGGATCAGGTGGTTCTCGTCACCGGGGCCAGTCGCGGGATCGGACGGGCGATCGCCCTCAGTCTGGCGACGGCGGGCGCCAAGCTGGCGATCAACTATGCCCAATCCGCTGAGGCTGCCCAGCAGGTAGTGCAGGAGATCACCACTCAGGGGGGCGAGGCCCTGGCTCTGGCCGGAGATGTCAGTCAACCGGCAGCAGTGGACGAGCTCTTCTCCCAGATCCAATCCCACTGGGGTCGTCTGGATGTGTTGGTGAATAATGCGGGCATCACCCGCGATGGTCTGCTCCTGCGCATGAAACCCGAGGACTGGCAACAGGTGATCGATCTCAACCTGACAGGAGCCTTTCTCTGCCTGAAAGCCGCCGCCAAGATCATGGTCAAACAACGGCGGGGTCGAGTGATCAATATCACCTCTGTGGTGGGACTCACGGGTAACCCAGGCCAGGCCAACTACAGTGCCGCCAAAGCAGGCTTGATCGGATTGACCCGTACCTCGGCTCGGGAGCTAGCCTCCCGCAACATCACCATCAACGCCGTCGCCCCTGGCTTTGTCGCCACTCAAATGACCGAAAAGCTCGATACGGAGCCGATCCTGGCCTCAATTCCCTTGGGTCGTCTGGGATCCCCGGAGGAGGTGGCAGGTGTGGTGCGCTTTCTGGCAGCGGATCCGGCAGCAGCCTACATCACGGGGCAGGTGATCCAGGTGGATGGGGGCATGGTGATGGGTTAAACCGCCTCTGAGAGCTCCGCCGAGGGTAGGGCAGCAGCATGATCCCGCTCAGTGTAAAGGAGTTCTTGCATCAATTGCTTGGCGATCGCCAGGGACGGGCTGTCCGCCAAGGGGGAGCCGTCCTCTTGTGTCATCGTCTCCACCCGATCGATCAAATAAACCAGCTTGCTCAAGGGATAGGGGGACTCGATCCAGAGGGTCTCTCCCTCTGCATTGGTGACGGTGAAGTAATAGATATAGGGCAACACATCTTGATGAAAGGAATCGTACCGTTCCCGGATCACCATCTCTGGGGTCAAACTGCCCACCCTCAACATGCGCGTGATCTGTTTGACTATCTGTTCCACCACCACCACCCGGTTCTGCTCCATAATGTGCCGGTGGCGCTCCACCAGCCGCAACAGCAGCTCATGGGTGAAGACCTCCTCGTCCGCCAGCTGGATAGCCTCCAACTGAGCGTAGGTGCGCTCATCCTGGAACTCCTGGGCCGCGATCTCAAACCACTGTTGGATCAACTGGTGCTCCGTCTCCGAGATCTGCTCGAGATAGTCCGGCTCGAGAACTCGCTCCATGTATTGCTCCAGGACCTGTTTATCCCAGTCCGAGAGAGTCTGGAGCCGCACCTCAGGCAACCAAGCGGTTCGAGTCAGAAAATCCGCCTCATTCTCTGACTCCGCCCCCTGCTGCTCCCGATAAATCTGGAAGATATCCTTCATCACCTGATCCAGATCCAACTCCACCTTGACGGCAGGTCCCTCCACCTGTCGCCGCTGGCGTAGCTGACGCTCCAACTCCTGAGTCCGCTCCAGTCGCTGCCGGATCGACTCTTGGTAGGGGATCAAGATCTTGCTCCCCATTAGATTCGCAGTCTCCTCGTCCCCGAGAGTGAAGAACTCAAAGCGCTCATCTCGGTTAGCCTCGGGTTGCCGCAGTTGTTCCATAGACAGCCCCCCCAGCCGCACGATGGCGTAGAAGGATTTGATGAATAGTGTCCTGATCTGTTCCTCAATCTCTGGGGAGTTATAGATCTTGTGGCGCTTCGAGGAGAAATATCCATCCAGGTAAAACTGTAAGGCCATCGAGGGAAAGTCCGTCGCTCGACCCGCCATTGCGTAATACAACTTGTTAAGAGGCAGACGCAGAAACCGTGGGATCAAGTTAATCATAATCCCTAGACCGTTCTCTCGAATCAGCTCTAGATCTTGGGGGGATAGAGGCAGGAGATTATCCTGTAGGTCGATGGGGTGGATGGGGACCATCATCGACGTTGACTCCTCCCCAGCAGCAATCACCTTTGTCTCCAGATCGATCAGTTTTTCTAAGTGCTCTACGATACCAAAACAGAATTGCTCATAGAAGACTAGGGCGATCTGTTGGTTCACGATCTGATCAAAGATCTGGGATAAGTTCTGATTGCGGGTCGCATCCAGCAGCAAATTGGCTTGACGGGTAATGAGGTTCCCTTTGTCGTCCTGGCATTTAACAGTGATCCGTTCAGCGAAGGGATTACTCTCATTGCTACGGGTTGTCAACCTTTGCAGCAACTTATTCTGCTCACCGATGGGTAGACTCGTCCATTTCTTCTCATTCTTGATGAACTGGATCAAAGATTCCTGTAGATTAATGCGGATACGAGTGTCCAGATCATCGACACTGTGGGTCTGACAGAGTAGCTCCAAGTAGGAGAAACGCCCTGTCTTACCCAGAGCTGGGACATTCCCTTGAGAGGAGTTGCCGTGAAGCGCCCCCCCCCTGATAACCCCATCTGGGAGCTGAGCATTGCGAGCAGAGACCCCTGGTGTGTAGAGATCGTCATCCAGCACAAGCAGATGGTCGATTGGTCTGATCCCCATGCTTGCCCCTACCTTCTACACAGTTGGGCTTTAACACTCAACCTAGCACCAACTGGATCCGCTAACAGGTTCATGGCTAGAACGCTCCGTTATTGTGTCTAATTTCAGGGGAATCGATTCAGTAAGAGAGTCGTGCTGCGAATCCTTAAAGGACAATTTCCTTGATCCTTGTCCTAGCCTAGGGGGCCTCGGAGTTGGGGGGAGAGACCGACTGAGTTACCTGCGGATCTATTGATTCGGGTGGGGTCAGGACGGCATGGAGTAGCTTGTTCATGTAATGGCGTAGCAACATGATGAGCTTGGCGATGCGAGTGTGGTGCCGAGCCGCTTGGGAGTCTTCTTGCTCTAGAGAGCTGAGTAGAACGGAGGCCATTGCCTCGATATACAACACCAGTACCAGTTAAGGGTGAGAGGAAGGTGGGAGGCTCTGAGGGAAAGAGGAGGCGGG
>CAYSEO010000328.1:0-5242 GCA_964429885.1 uncultured bacterium | reverse complement strand
GGCGGCTTCTGTTGATGTTGAGAGCTGTGGTGATCGTGTTGGTCTTGAGTCTACTTCGTCTGCAGATCATCCTTCTGCTGCTGTAGTCGTTGCAGGGCCGAGCGTAGGTACTGGATCTGCTCCTGATTCTGCTTCACCTGCTCCTGGGCCTGATCTCGTTCCGCCGTGAGCTGTTGTCGATCCGCCTGGGCCTGCCCTTGATGATCCTGGAGAGTCTGTTTGAGAGCCGTGATCTGTTGCTCGTAACTCTGACATTGGGCCAGGGCCTGCTCTAGATCTGCCTGCAGTGTGGCGATCTGGGTCTTCAGCTCAGCCGCATCGGCTTCCACCTCAGGGGGATCCGAGGTAGAGGTCTCCTCTTCATGAGCCGGATCCGCTGCAGGGGGAGCGGCAGTAGATTTACGCTTGCGCCGTGGCTTGCCCTGTCCCGATTCGGTCTGGGACTCGGAGGAAAAAAGACTACGGGCGAGATCGGCTTCACTCACGGATCACCTCTTGATCAACTAAGGCTTGCAGACGCTGAGCCGCCAGAGCTTCTGGCTTGTACTCCAATACGGTCAACCCCCGGTCGAAGGCCGTCCGCATATCGCTGCTATCTGGAATGGTAACCGTAGACAGCACATCCTTAAAAACCTGTTGGGCCTGTTGGTACAGTTGCCCCGTGTGAGCATTGGCCCAGATCCCCCCCGGCAGGTACCGATCATCCAGCATATTCAAGATCACCCGCGGGCGCCGTTGGCCGATGTAGTGCTCCGCCTGCTGCACAAACCGGATCGTCGTCTCGGTGCAGGAGAAATCAGTACGATTGAGGCGGGTCGGGATCAACACCACATCCGCAGGCAGCAACACATTGGCGGTCAGCACGTTCAGATCCCCAGGGCTGTCCAGAAAGATGTAGTCATAGCTCTCCTCCACCCGCTGCAGCTCCCGCTTCAGGATCAGATCTCGGCCTTGGGGAAGATTGGCCAACCGCCCCACCGCCTGGGCCATGGTGACAGGGGAGGGCACCACATCCAGGCCCTTATCGCTCTCAAAGATCACCTCCTCCAGATGGCGCTCCGGCTCAGCCGCCAGACAGCCCAGGATCGTATCCGACTCGGCCAGATCCTCTAGATCTCCCAACAACAACTGGCTAGAGGTGCGCTGGGAAGTGAGATCGATCAACAACACCCGTGCCCCCCGCTGGGCCACCACATGAGCGCAGTTGGTACATAGGGTGGATTTCCCAGTCCCTCCTTTATTGTTGGTAAACGTTAGAACTTGAGGCATGAGGGGATTATGCTAGTTGACGTAGCCTTCTGCAAGTCGGAGGACGCCCATGCGCGAGGTACTGGCGATCATTTTAGGTGGTGGTCGGGGAACACGGCTCTATCCCTTAACGAAAAAACGAGCCAAGCCGGCGGTGCCCCTGGCCGGTAAGTATCGCCTCATCGATATCCCGGTCAGCAACTGCATCAACTCGGACATCGATCAGATCTACGTCCTCACCCAGTTCAACTCAGCCTCCCTCAACCGACATGTGATCAATACCTATCGGTTCTCCCCCTTCAGTGGCGGTTTTGTGGAGATCCTGGCCGCTCAGCAAACCCCCGAGAACCCCGGTTGGTTCCAGGGCACTGCTGATGCGGTGCGTCAGTACATCTGGTTGATGGAATCCTGGAAGGCGCGGGATTGTCTGATCCTCTCCGGTGATCACCTCTATCGCATGGACTACCGTCCTTTCATCGAGCATCACCGTCAGACCAACGCCGATGTCACCCTGGCGGTGATCCCCTGTAATGAGGCGATCGCCTCTAGCTTTGGCCTGATCAAGATCGATGACTCGGGCCAGGTGATCGAGTTCAGCGAGAAGCCCAAAGGGGATCCGCTACACGCCATGCGGGTGGACACCACGACTCTGGGGTTAGACGCTGCTGCTGCCCAGGAGAAGCCTTACATCGCCTCCATGGGGATCTACGTCTTCAAACGGGAGGCCCTGGTGGAGATGCTGGAGCACCCTGAACACACCGACTTCGGTAAAGAGGTGATCCCGGCAGCCATCGGTAAACGCAACCTACAGGCTTATCTGTTCGATGACTACTGGGAGGATATCGGGACCGTTGAGGCTTTCTACCATGCCAACCTGGCTCTGGTGAAACAGCCCAAGCCCCCCTTCAGCTTCTTCCACACCGAGACCCCCATCTATACTCGGCCTCGCTTCCTGCCTCCCAATAAGATCCAGGACGCCACCATCGAGGAATCGATCATCTGTGATGGGTGCATCATCAAGAACACCACCATCCGCAACTCCATCATCGGCATTCGCACCCGGTTGGAGGCCAACACCACGATCGAGAACACCCTGGTGATGGGTACGGACTACTACGAGTCCACCCCAGCTCGGGAAGCCCTGTTAGCGGAAGGGAAACTCCCCCTCGGCATCGGGGCCAATACCCATATCCGCAATGCCATTGTGGATAAGAATGCCCGGATTGGTCGCAATGTCAAGATCCTCAACAAGGACAATGTCCAGGAGGCCCAACGGGAGGAGGAGGGCATCTGGATCACCAACGGTCTAGTGATCGTGATCAAGGATGCCGTCATCCCAGATAACACCATCATCTGAGCCGTTCTGGGGCTACAGCGATCGAGAATGACTCGTGAGCAGATCCTTCAGTCAGGGTCAGTGCTCGACGGACCGATCGTCTGACATCAGGTGCCCGATCGCGATATTCCACACCAAAGAGGCTGGGGATCTTCTCCAGCCTCCTGATTGGTTATGATTCCGGATCCTGAGGGCCCTAAGATTTTTTACCCAGATCCCGAGCCATGTTCCGGAACGTATCCATCTCTGAGCTGGCCCGCCGACGCTCCAATTGAGGGGTGGGGTCTGAGGACTCCGGAGCCGAGACGGTTGGGGTTTCGGTTTGTTGCTGCTGTCGTCCCTTCTCCTCTAGACGGCGCTTCTCCGTGGCAGAGATCTCCTCGGTCACCTCCTCTTTGCCCCCCTTAAAGGTCTTTCTCACCTTGCGAGCGGTGCGCATGTAATCGATGTCACCATAGGTTTTGGCCTCGTCCGGATCCAGAAAGTAGGATCCACCTCGCTTGGGTTGGGCTGGTTGCGCCCCATTGTTGGCGGCAGGTTGGGAGCCGCGACGGAATAGTCGATTGATAAAACCAGTCATTGTCAAACTCCAGGTTGTGACGATTTGTTATCGTATGTTGAGCATAACGAAATAGGGTGCCCCTTGTGTCATGGATCGGAAAATTTCTATACCTGGATAAGCACAAATACGGATAAAGTCTCGGAGCTGGGGGACCCATAGGACTCAGTTAGGATCGGTGCAACGAAGCCTGGGATTGCTATGACGGAAACAGCTTACACCGCAGAGGATCGGTATCGATTCGGGGTACAGGCAGCGCAAGCCGGAGATCTGGAGGCCGCTGCTGAGGAGTTTCGAGGAGCTCTAGCCTTAGACCCCGATCATGCTGAGGCTCGCTACAAATTGGGTTGGGTCCTGGGCTCTCAAGGGGATGTCGAACAGGCCCTAGGGGAGTTTCGTCAGGTGATCCAAGCTCATCCCAATCATGTGGAGGCCAATCACAATCTGGGGGCGATGCTGCTGCAGAAGGCTCAACTGGAGGCTGGGGAGTCCGGATCCCTACAGATCAGCCTGCTAGAGGAGGCCAAGACCGCCTTTAAGTCTGTCTTAGAAGTAGAACCTTATGATCAACGGGCCTATGCCTTGCTATCGCTGATCCAAAAGGCGATCCGACGCTACCAGGAGGCAGAGCACAGGGATCAGCCCCCTGAGAGCTTGTAGGGATACCCTAGCTTATCCAGCAGCTCCGCCAGTTTCTGACGATGATCCCCTTGGATCTCGATACTGTCCTCCTTGGCGGTCCCCCCTGTGCCACAGGCCGCTTTCAGTTGTTTAGCCAGAGCAGTCAAGGATTTGGGGGTAAGCTGAAAACCACTGATCACGGTGACGGTCTTGCCCCCTCGCCCCTTTCGCTCCCGTCGCAGGATCAGCTTATGTTTCTCCGGGGCCTGATCTTGTAGGGGGACACCACTATCTGGGTCCACAGGCGAGCCCCACTCGGAATACACCACCCGGTAGACCTCCGATCCGGCAAGGCCCTGATCCGATCGTTTCTTACCTTTGGCCATGGACTGTTGCTCTTCCTCCATTCCCATCCACCATAACTCTGGGCACTGGCGCTGAGGATCAGGTCCTTGAGGCTGATCACCGCCAGACTGGGTTGGGCGATCCGGACGAATGCCCCCTATAATGATGAGACGGATTTACAAGTCTTTACCGGCAGACCACAATCGTAATGCTGGAGTGGACTGTAATCCGAGGCAGTCGGTGTGCTGCTCACCTCGCCAGAGGATCGGGATCCATGATTATGGGTGATATCATCCCAGCACCTCTCAGAATCTTCAGGATGGGCCTCAGGCCCAACTCTATGGAGATGTTTCGCAATCATCTATAAAGATTGGGAGTTGATTTAGATGACAGCTGTAGTTGGACGCGTAGCGCCACAACGGGGATGGTTCGACGTCCTCGATGACTGGCTCAAGCGCGATCGCTTTGTCTTCGTCGGCTGGTCCGGCCTGCTTCTCTTCCCCTGCGCCTTCATGGCCGTCGGTGGCTGGCTCACCGGCACCACCTTCGTGACCTCCTGGTACACCCACGGTCTCGCCTCCTCCTACCTGGAAGGCGCTAACTTCCTCACCGTGGCTGTCTCCACCCCCGCCGACTCCATGGGCCACTCCCTCCTCCTCCTCTGGGGACCCGAGGCCCAGGGCGACCTGGCTCGCTGGTGTCAGATCGGCGGTCTCTGGACCTTCACCGCTCTGCATGGTGTCCTCGCTCTGATTGGCTTCATGCTGCGTCAGTTCGAGATCTCCCGTCTGGTGGGCGTGCGTCCCTACAACGCCATCGCCTTCAGCGCTCCCATCGCTGTGTTCGTGTCAGTGTTCTTGCTTTACCCTCTGGGCCAGTCGAGCTGGTTCTTCGCTCCCAGCCTGGGTGTGGCGGGTATCTTCCGTTTCCTCCTGTTTTTCCAGGGCTTCCACAACTGGACGCTGAACCCCTTCCACATGATGGGAGTGGCTGGAGTGCTGGGTGGAGCGTTGCTGTGTGCCATTCACGGGGCGACGGTGGAGAACACCCTGTTCCAGGATGGAGAGGCAGCCAGCACCTTTTCGGCATTTGAGCCGACGCAGGCGGAAGAGACGTACTCGATGGTGACGGCG
>CAYSEO010000327.1:0-5253 GCA_964429885.1 uncultured bacterium | reverse complement strand
TTCAGTTTCTCTCTGAAGTTAGCCGTTGGATTGGCTCCCAGGATAACCTTGTAAACTCGCTGCTAATCCTGATGAGTCCTGAGCCGACTGGGGTAACCGTTTCAAGACCAAAAGCGTAATATCATCATAGACCTTCTGATCCCCAATGAATGCCTTGATATCTCTCACCACAGCCTGCTTGATCTGAGCTGCGGAGAGACTCCAGTGACCACTGATCACCTCACAAAGCCGCTCGATCCCATACCGTTCCCCAGCGAGATTCTCCGCCTCCGTAATACCATCAGTGTAGAGTACGATCCCATCCCCAGGGGAGAGTGTCACCCGAGCTCGACCCACAAACTCAGCGATCGGGTCATCTAGGCCAATCGGAAACCCCAGATCCATAGTATCGATCCGCTCGATCTCTCCATTGACCCGCACCACCAACGTCTCCTCATGCTGACCACTGA
Source organism: uncultured bacterium (assembly GCA_964429885.1). Lineage (GTDB taxonomy): Bacteria > Cyanobacteriota > Cyanobacteriia > Thermostichales > Thermostichaceae > CAYSEO01. The sequence continues at coordinate 4,804 of CAYSEO010000327.1, read as the reverse complement.
TGCTCAACTGACCATCAACATAATCGAGGACAGCCAAGGTGCCAGACTTATCCATATCCATACGTTTGACATTCTTATAGATGGCTCGATTCAAGGTATCCAAAAACTTAACCGGATCCCGTTCCTGCAGCTCCTGAAGCGTCCGCACCGCCGTCTGCATCATCAACATCAGGATACCGCTCTCCAACCCATGACCCGTCACATCCCCGATCGCTAACGTGATGATCCCATCCGTACACAGCACATCATAATAATCCCCTCCCACCTCATCCGCTGGCTCCATATATCCAGCAATATCAAACTCCTGAATAGTGGCCAACTCCTCAGCTTTCGGCAAAACCAATTGCTGCAACTGCCGCGCCACCTCGATCTCAGCCCCCAAACGCACATTCTCCTCCTTCAATCTGCGGTTCAGCTGCCGAATCTCCCCATTGGCCTCCGCCAGCTCCGCCGTCCGTTCCGTCACCCGATCCTCCAAAGTCTCAAAGGAGTGTTTCAATTGCTGAGCCATGCCATTGAAGGATAAGGCCAACCGCTCTAACTCCAAGATCCGAGATCCTAACTTGACCCGGCGGGAGAGATCCCCTCTGGCCACCAGCTCCGAGCCCTGGATCAAATGGTTGACGGGTCGCAGGATCTGTCGGGTCGCCCAGATGCTGATTAGAATGGCCACCGCTAAAGCCGCCACCGCCGATAGGATCGTATTGCGGGTATTAGCATTGATCTGTTCCATGAAATCAGAGGCAGGCACCGCCACCACAATGATCCAATCGATCCCCTCTCCCCGTTCAAAGGGTACCACCCGGACAAACTGTCGTTGTCCATTCAGATCAAACTCCAGATGTCTGGGCTGCTGCACCTGATTCAGGTCCCCATACAGCTCTAGCAAGTGATCTGTCGTGGAACGGATCAATAAGGACTCGCTCTCAAAAGCCGACAGCCGAGTGGGCTCCTGTCCCGTCTCACCAAAGTCAATAGGGGGATCAGGGGTAGAATTGGCAACAATATTCCCGGATCGTTCGATGATGAAAGCTTCCCCAGTCTGACCGATCGCCAAACTGCGGAGAAACTCGCTCAAGGCTTGTAGACCCAGAGATACCGCTGTTACCCCCAGGAGCTGATCCTCCTGATACACCGGATGCACAGCATCAATACTGATGTCAGACCCATCACTCCAAACATAGATCGAACTCCAGGTGGGCGCCCCAGTCGCTTCGGCTTCGGTGTACCAGGGGCGGCGCCGTGGATCATAATTCTCACCTATGAACTGAGGGGGACCGGAGGGGAAGCCTTGCTCATCGGCAGGGTAGAGGATCTGAGTGAAATTCCTACTGATGCCGATGGATAGATTGCCGATCTCATCGCGTCCACTTCCTGCAAATTCCCCTGATTCTCCGCCCCAATAAATGTAAGTCATAAAGGGAAATTGCTTCATCTGGCCCCAGAAATGTTGGGCTAGCTGAACAGGTTGCTCTGTGGGCAACAGATCCCCCTTGAGATCAATGGCGTTCATGGTATTAACCGTCTCTGCCCTGCCCAAATGGGATAGGATCTGCCCCTCGATGCGGGCACTAACCTCCCCCATCAGTTGGTTAGCCAAGTCATCGATCGCCCGTCGCCCATTACGAAAGGAGAGCCATCCCACCACCCCAACCGCCCCAACTACCTGGGCCACAAACAAAACGACCAGAATACTCGACAGCCGGTAGCGTTGCACGGATGGACTTAAGGGCGACAGGTTCATGAGCATTTATTAAAGTAGGGCTGTGGTCAACTCAATATTTCCGAGGTTAGCCCCGGTAATTTACTAAACTATACCACCAACCCGATCCTCAGGTTGTTACCGTGGTGAGGCTCCTGTTGGGATCAAGCGGCTTGTTGATTTCCTCAGGTTTGAGTTGAGGCTGATACCGCAGCTGGAGAGGCTGTCTCCGTTGGAGTCTGGGTTGGGTGATCAGATTGAGAGGTGGTCTCTTGATCCTCTGTCAAAGGAGCCTCCGTCATGATCTTTTGGTACATGGCAATATAATCGTGAGCTGATCGTTGCCAGCTGAAGTCCTGGGCCATCCCCCGTTGCTGCAGTTGACGCCAGGTGGATCGATGGCGATAGGCCTCCCAGGCTCGCACCAAACAGGTGAACAGATCTAAAGGTTCGTAGCGATCGAAACAATAACCTGTGCCTGTCCCTGCCTGAGGATCGTGATGGGACACGGTATCCACTAAGCCCCCTGTACGGCGCACGATGGGCACCGATCCATAGCGCAGCGCGATCATCTGGGAGATGCCACAGGGCTCGAACCGGCTGGGCATGAGGAAGGCATCTGTGCCCCCGTAGATGCGTTGGGCAAACTTGGGATCGAAGCGGCGTTGATAGGACATGCGGCCCGGAAACTGCAGGTTGAGCTCCGATAATCGTTGTTCGTAGCCTGCCTCGCCACTCCCCAACACCACCAGCTGGGCATCGCTGTAGGCCAGGAACTGATCGATGATCTGTAACACCAGATCCAGTCCCTTCTGCTCCACCAACCGGCTGACCATGCCCACCAGGAACACCTCTGGGTTGGCCTGTAGCCCGGTCTCCGCCTGCAGAGCCGTCTTATTGGCCAAGCGCTCTGCCAAGGTCTCTGCAGTAAAGGTTTGAGGCAGGACGTCATCGTGGGCTGGATCGAACTGATCCATGTCGATGCCGTTGAGAATGCCCTGTAACCGATCGGCCTTCCAATCCAGCAGCCCTTCTAATCCCTCCCCATGCACAGGGGTCCGGATCTCCTGAGCATAGGTGGGAGAGACCGTAGACACCTGATCGGCGTACATAATGCCCCCAGCCATCGCGTTGTGGGCCTTGTAGTCTGGGGGTAGCGCCGCGATCTGAGCCATCTCCTCTTGGGATGGACCTTGATAGGCCAGGTTATGGATCGTGTAGACAGTGCCGATATCCTCACACTGATGGATCCAGGCGGGGATCAGGCCCGTGTGCCAGTCATGACAGTGGATGATGTTCGGTTGCCACTCATAGGATTGGGCAAACTCAACGACGGTATTGGCGAACAGGGTAAACCGCCAGTTCTCATCCGTGCCTCCATAGACCCGCTGTGGCGCAAAGCTCTCATGAGCGACTAGATAAAGATGTACCTCCGTGTTGGGCAGGAGGCTCTCATAGATCTGCACCTGTTGCCCCATCACCTCCCCCGAGAACACGGGCTCGGAGGCTGAGATCTGCTCCGACAACAGTCCATAAAACGGCATGATCAGTCGCACATCCTGATCGAGCTGGTGGAGGACGGGAGGTAAGGTGCCCACCACATCCCCCATCCCCCCCACCTTGGCTAAGGGTGCGGCCTCTGCTGCTGCGAAGAGAATCTTTGCTCGGACCACATCATCCTCCTCAGTGTCCCTAATGTCCCCTGCCGTCTTTCCCATCAATCCTAGGATAGATAGGTACGGTTGACAGATCCAATCGAGGGGTTCAAGCCCAGAGGCTCAAGAAGAATCTGAGACCCAGAGTGAAACATTCCTTAAGATCGAAACCTGGATGGAGCCAGATCCATAAAACTGGCTCTGTTGTGGGATCGGAGGGGGGAGATCGGAGGTGAGCGGGACCCTGAGAGCCTGTTACGCCTCTTGATATTTCGTAAGATTCTCGTTATCAATGGACTATCACCCGAGCTGTGTCAGCACAGTTCGATCTCGCAATCTATCTTCAGCACATATCCTGTGTCTGTCGTTAAGAGAGGATTCATTCTATGACAGCTGTAGTTGGACGCGTAGCGCCACAACGGGGATGGTTCGATGTCCTCGATGACTGGCTCAAGCGCGATCGTTTCGTTTTCGTCGGCTGGTCCGGCCTGCTGCTCTTCCCCTGCGCCTTCATGGCCGTTGGCGGCTGGCTCACCGGCACCACCTTTGTCACTTCCTGGTATACCCATGGTCTGGCCTCCTCCTACCTGGAAGGCGCTAACTTCTTGACCGTGGCCGTCTCCAGCCCTGCTGACTCCATGGGCCACTCCCTGCTGCTGCTCTGGGGACCCGAAGCTCAGGGAGACCTGGCTCGTTGGTGCCAGATCGGTGGTCTGTGGACCTTCACCGCCCTGCACGGTGTGCTGGGCCTGATCGGCTTTATGCTGCGTCAGTTCGAGATCTCCCGTCTGGTGGGGGTGCGGCCCTACAACGCCATCGCCTTCAGCGCTCCGATCGCGGTGTTTGTGTCGGTGTTCCTGCTCTACCCTCTGGGTCAGTCCAGCTGGTTCTTCGCTCCGAGCTTGGGTGTGGCCGGGATCTTCCGGTTCCTGCTGTTCTTCCAGGGCTTCCACAACTGGACCCTGAACCCATTCCACATGATGGGTGTGGCCGGTGTGCTGGGTGGCGCCCTGCTGTGCGCGATCCATGGGGCGACGGTGGAGAACACCCTGTTCCAGGATGGGGAAGACGCCAGCACCTTTGCAGCGTTTGAGCCGACCCAGGCGGAAGAGACCTACTCGATGGTGACGGCGAACCGGTTCTGGAGCCAGATCTTCGGGATCGCGTTTAGTAACAAGCGTTGGTTGCACTTCTTCATGCTGTTCGTGCCGGTGACGGGTCTGTGGATGGCGTCGATCGGAGTGGTGGGCTTGGCGGTGAACCTGCGGGCCTATGACTTTGTGAGCCAGGAGATCCGTGCCGCAGAGGACCCTGAGTTTGAGACGTTCTACACGAAGAACATTCTGTTGAACGAGGGGATCCGGGCGTGGATGGCACCTCAGGACCAGCCCCACAAGCGGTTTGTGTTCCCTGAGGAGGTTCTGCCTCGCGGTAACGCTCTGTAAGA
>CAYSEO010000326.1:0-5285 GCA_964429885.1 uncultured bacterium | reverse complement strand
GGATCGGGAGGGGGTGATGTTGGGGCTGCGCCCGGAGCTGACGGTGCCGATCGTGCGGGCGGCGGCGACCCGGATGGTGGAGGCTCCCTTTCCCCAAAGGCTTTATTACCTGGATAATGTCTTTCGCAACAGCCAGCGGGATCAGGAGTTCTTCCAGGCCGGTGTGGAGCTGATCGGGGCGGGAAATTGGTGGGCGGATGCTGAGCTCCTCACCCTGTTGGCGGAGTGTTTGGATCAGCTGCAGGTGGAGACTTGGACCCTGATCATCGGGGATGTCAATCTCACGGAGAGCCTGCTGAGTTTACTCTCTCCTACTGCTCAACCGGGTCTGCGCCGTGCCATCGCCCAGCTGGATCAGGTGCAACTACAGGATCCTGCCCTCTCCGACTCCGATCGCCAGATCGGTCAACAGATCCTGGATCTGCGGGGGGAGCCAGCCCAGGTGTTTCCCCGTCTACATCAGCTCTCCCTGCCTACCCCTCAACGGCAACGGGTGACGGAACTGCAACACCTCTGTCAGCTCCTGGACAAACGCGGGGTGCAGGTGGTGCTTGATCTCAGCCTGCTTCAGACCTTTGCCTACTACACGGGTATCGTCTTTCAGGCCGTAGTCGGCACCGAGGTGGTGGGCCTAGGAGGACGCTACGATCAGCTCTATTCCCTGTACAACCCCGATCGACAACAGCAACCGGGGATCGGTTTCATGTTGGTGCTGGAGCAACTCCAACGGGTGTTGGCCCTGACCCAGAAGCTACCCAGCCAAAACCTGCCCATCCATGCCCTGATCGTGGCCACCGAGGCCAGTGCCTTTCCCGCTGCCCTACACTTGGCCCAAACCTGGCGCCAGTTAGATCACCGGGTGGAACTGGAATTGCTCTCCCGCACCCCCGAGCAACTTGAGCTCTATGCCCGCCAACGCCAGATCCAACAGATCACCTGGGTACAGGCCGATGGCAGCCATCACTCTCTCAGCCTCTAAAGGTCTGGAACGAACGTTAGGTTAGGATCGACCCATTCAGGCCCTTGTCCCTCCGGTGAGATCCGCCATGTCCAAGCAGCAAGCGATCGCCCAACTCACCCCGATCTTTCGCCACTATGGTTACGAAGGAGCCACCTTATCCCGGCTCTCTCAAGCCACTGGCCTAGGGCGAGCCAGCCTCTATCACCACTTTCCAGGGGGCAAGCAGGAGATGGCGACCCAGGTCCTGGAGCGGGCCAACCAGATCATGGATCAGACCATCCTGCATCCCTTACGACAGCCAGGGGATCCTCAACACCGATTGCAGCAGATGTGTGCTAGCCTCTCCGAGTTCTATCACCAGGGGCAGGAGACCTGTCTACTGTCGGTCTTGACCTTAGGGGAGGCCGGGGATCAGTTCCAGGCGCAGGTGCAGGAGGCCATGAACGTCTGGATCGAGACTTTAGCCCAAACTCTACGGGACGCGGGTCTGCCTCCAGAGATCGCCCAGGAGCGAGCCGAGGATGCCCTGATCCAGATCCAAGGGGCCTTAGTGGTGGTGCGGGGACTGGGAGATAACCATCCGTTTCGGCGGCTGATGGAGCGTTTGCCCCAGGATCTGCTCACAGGATCTTCATCGTTGAGAACAAATGATGAGATGTAGATGACAACTGATTTTCGTCCATCGCTCACGGTTGGGATGGAGGTATAGTAGCTATGTTAAGGGGTATGAATGTTAGGCAGGCTCCCTGGGTTGTGGTTTCAGAAACAGATTCAGCGCCATTCAAGCCTGGCGAGCTACCGGATCCTTGGGGGCTGCTGCTTCGCCATGCCCAGGATGCCCTAGTGGTGATCGATGCTCAGGGCCACTGTTTGGGCGCTAGTCAGGCCACGGCGACTCTATTGCAGATCCCGCCCGAGCAACTCATTGGCTTGAGGATGGCGGAACTGTTAACCGAGCCCGAAGTCTGGCAGTGCTTCTTTTCACAGGTGCTCAGTCAGACCTCGGCCCAGTGCCAGCTGATTCTGGCCCTAGATCCCCCGAGACCGATCCAGATCACGGCTACACCCCACCTGCGCCCTCAACAGCATCTGCTCTTGTTACAAGAGTTGCCCACGAGTCCTCGTGATTCCTCGTATCCCCATCCACTCCCCTCGATTCCCTCTAATCCAGATCTCTATCCATTTGATCAGAGCGAGGCAGAGCAAGTCCCTCTCCCCAGTGATCCTATCATCGCCCCTCTACCTCATTGGCGCCAGGTCCAGCAAGCTCTTAAGCACAGTGAATCTCGATTTCGAGCCATCTTTGAGCAGGCTGCCGTGGGCATTAACCAGGCGGATCCTACGGGTCGGTTTATTCGGGCCAATCAACGGTTCTGTGATCTAGTTGGGTATGGCGAGGCCGAGCTCCTGCAGATGACCTGTTACCAAGTCACCCATCCTGAAGATCGAGATCGCAATCAGTCCGCCATTCAGGAGATGTTGTCTGGCAAAATGGACTCCTTTGCTCAGGAGAAACGCTACCTCTGTAAATCGGGGGAGTGCCTCTGGGCGCGGGTGACCTTTTCCTGTATCAAGGATGATCAGGGAGCGATCTCAAGCCTAGCCATCGTCGAGGATATGACGGAGCGCAAGTGGATCGAGCAAGAGTTCTACAGCCAGATCGAGCGGGAGATCCTACTCAACACCCTCATTAAAGACATTCGGGAGAGCCTGGATCTCAACGATATCCTCAATCGCACCGCACGCAATATCCAGTCAGTGTTTCAGGGCAGTCGGGGCATCGTGGCCCTCTGGAGTGAGCCAGACTCAGTGCTGATCCATACGGTGGCGGCAGCAGCAACAGGATTATCCACCACCCAGGGGTTTCTGATCCCCATTGCGGGCAACCCCCATGCTCAGGCCGTGATCGCCCAGGAAGAGGCGGTGGCAGTCATGGATGTTTATCACGATCCCCGGATGGCGGCGACCTTAGATCAGACAGAAGCTTTAGAGATCCGAGCCTTGTTGTCTGTGGCCATTCGTCTGGAGGGGGAGGTCAAGGGCATCCTCTCGGTCCATCAGTGTCATCAGCCCCGTCACTGGACCCTGGATGAGCAACGGTTGCTGCATCAGATCGCCGATCACCTGGCTCTGGCCATTCAACAATCGGAGCTCTACCATCAGGTGCAGGTCTTCAATCAAGATCTGGAACAACAGGTGGTGGCTCGGACCACGCAGCTCCAGCAGGCTCTGGAGTTTGAAGCCACCCTCCGCCGCCTCACCGATCAGGTGCGGGATGGTTTGGATGAGCAGCAGATCCTGCAGACCGTGGTTTGGGATCTGGGTCAATCTCTGCAGGGGAGCCGGTGCTTTATCAGCTTTTACTCCCCCCAACGTCAGAATGCCATCCTGCAATGCGAATATACCGAAGATGCTGAGGCGTCGGCCCCTCATCCTGCCCTGATTCAGATCTCCGATTACGCCGATCTCTACACCCCACTTCAGCAGGGACAGATGCTGCAGTTCTGTACCCGCTGGCTGCCGTTCCATAGGGGGAAGGAGCATCGAGAAGCGGTCTTGGCCTGTCCCATTCGTGATGATCAGGAGATCCTGGGGGATATCTGGATCACTCGGCCCGTCACCGCCTATTTCAATGATCTGGAAACTCGTCTGGTGCAGCAGGTGGCCAACCAGTGTGGGATCGCCATTCGGCAGTCTCGTCTCTATCAGGCGGCCCAACATCAGGTTCAAGAGCTGGAACGGCTCAACCATCTCAAAGACGACTTCATCAGCACCGTCTCCCACGAGCTCCGCACCCCATTGACCAACCTGAGGTTGGCGCTGCGACTGCTGAATCAAAGCGATTCCCCCGCCAAGCGCCAACAATACTACGATATGGCAGTAACCGAATGTGAGCGCCAGATCGCCCTGATCACGGATCTGCTCAATCTGCAGCGTCTCACCGCCAATCGCTATGAGCTGCAATGGGAAACGATCCAGCTCTTGCCCTGGTTGGAGGAATCGATCCATCCCTACCTCCTGATGGCCCAGAGCCAGACCAAGACTTTGGTGTTCCATCCCCCCACCGAGCTGATGGATATTCAGATCACCACCGATCGCACCAGCCTCACCCGAGTGCTGCAGGAGCTCCTCACCAATGCCTGCAAATACACCATTCCAGGGGATCAGATCCAGATCACTGCCGGACTCCAAGCAGGGTTCGCCCAGGGCCTCAACCGGATCTGGATCGAGGTGGCCAATCCGGGAGAGCTGGAACAACAGGAGCTGACCCTAATCTTTGAGAAGTTCTACCGAGTCCCCCAACCGGATCGGTGGAAACATCCAGGCACTGGCTTGGGGTTAGCTCTGGTCAAACGATTGATAGAACAGATGCGAGGCGAGATCCGGGTCAGGAGTCAGGCGGGCTGGATCCGCTTCATCCTCTGGTTGCCACAGGACGCGACGATCAGATCCTAAGGGAAGCGAAGCGAGGGGATCTCGACTCCAGGCCACCTCAAGGCAACTGCACCAGCTGACTTCTGCGCTGGCGGCGAATGCGATGGACGAACCAGAGCCCCAAGAAGTAGCAGATCACTGCTGCGATCAGACCCATCACGGTACAACCCAACAGCAAACTAAGGATCATCTCCCAGCCCCATGCTGCCCAGTTGCGATAGTCCAGCTCCTGGGGCATCAACGGCTGATCCAGACCCAATAGCCACTGGCCCACCTGTAGGTTGAACAGATAGATGGGCACATAGGTGAAGGGATTACTGATCCAGGTGGCCGCCGCCGCCGCTAATTTATTCCCTCGCAAGGGCACACACAGCCCCACCGCGATGATGATCTGCAACCCAAAGAAGGGAAACAGCCCTGAAAACGCCCCCGCTGCGATCCCCCGCGCGATCGCCCTCGGAGTGGCCTGCATCCGCATCAATCGCAGATAGAGATAGCGCACCGACCGCCGCCACCGGGAGCGAGAGTGAGGGAAAACGACAGATCGCTGGGGACGCTCATCCATACCTGTTGCCGGAGAGGGATCGTTAGATTGGGCTCTGGGCCAAACCCAAAGCAACGATCGGGCTGCTAGGGACCACCAACTTGTCTGCATCGTTACAACTTCTGACTCAGATCGTCACAAACAAGGCCGCTGTTAATACTTCTTTATCTTAACTGGCCGTCTCTACTCTGGGGAGTGGGACTGGGAATCTGGATCTGGCTTCAGACGTCGCTCCACCAAAGTCCAGATCCGATCCACCGCTTGCTCGGGTTTCTCCTCTGAGCTGATCTGCACATGGACATCCGCCTGACCGTAGAGAGGGCGACGCTGCTGTAAGAGATGCTC
>CAYSEO010000325.1:0-5293 GCA_964429885.1 uncultured bacterium | reverse complement strand
GGGGGCGTTTCTGATGGGGGACGATCTGCTGGGGCCGGATCTGAGTGAGGTGAATCTGAGTGAGGCGGACCTGAGTGGGGCCAATCTGAGTGGGGCGATCTTGAATGAGGCCTATCTGAGCCAGACGGATTTCACTCAGGCGGATCTGCGGGGGGCCTATCTGAGTCGAGCCCAGGCTTTGGCCACCGTATTCCAGCAAGCGATCCTGACGGGCGCCTGTGTCCAGGATTGGGTGATCAATGGGGAGACCCGCTTAGAGGGAGCGATCTGTGATTATATCTATCTGAAGCAAAAGCAACAGGAGCGACGGCCTCGGGATGAGCGCAAGGTATTCGCTCCAGGGCAACTGGCGCGTCTGTTTCAACCCAGCTACACCAACATCGATCTCACCTTTCGGGGGGGCATCAACTGGCGGGCCTTTCTGATCGCCTTATTTCAGATCCAGGTGGAACAGGGAGCCCGGATCCTATTTGTGCGGAGCCTGGAGGCCCAGGAGGATGGGGGCTTAGTGGTGCGACTGAATGTGCCCTCTAATTTTCCCAGGGAGGAGATCGAGGCCAGCCTGAAACATCACTACCAACAACAATTTAAGTTACTGGAGGATCGCTACCGCCAACACCTGAAGCTCTCCGAGGAGCAACTCAAACACCATTATCGTCAGGGGGTGAATCTGCTGCAGATGCTGAGAACGATCGCCGATCAACCCTTGTTAACTCACTCCCAGGACACAGAGATCCTGACAACGGAGCGGAATGGATCTGAGCAGGTAGAGAACTCCGATCCCAATGTAGTCGAGGAGATCAGGACCATTCTGACTCAACTGGCACAACTCTATACCACCAAGCCTGAGGATAAACGTTGGGCGATCCTGGCGGATGTGTTACAAGATCGGGCTCAGTCTGATCCCAACTTTCGTCCCCGGCTGCTGCGGGCTTTCGATCAGGAGAGCCTAGTGTTGATCCAAACCCTAAGTGACAATCCCTTCATTCGGATCCCGCCCGAGAGCATTCAGGACTGGCTGAACCTGGAGTAAGGCAAGAGATTCTGGCCTTGCCGATCGACTCTGAGACCACTCCCCAGCAGGAAGCACGGAATGCAGCAGTGTCTGGCTTGTCCCGATCCTCCAGATCTTGGCTACAACTAGAACTGTGATCCAAGAGCCTCTCAAACCAAGCCATGATCATCGCGGTTGCCAGCTTTAAGGGAGGGGTGGGCAAGACCACCAGCGCCGTCCATCTAGCTGCCTTCCTGCAACAACAGGGATCCACTCTCTTCGTAGACTGCGATCCCAATCGTTCCGCCTCCCGCTGGTCCAGCCGAGGTCAGGGGTTGCCTTTTACAGTGATTGACCAACAGCCCCGCCCCGATCAGATGGCCCGCTACGATCATGTGGTGATCGACACACAAGCCCGACCCTCCCCCCAACACCTGGATGATCTGGTGGAGACCTGTGATCTGATCGTTCTGCCCACCACCCCCGATGCCCTGGCTTTGGAGGGTCTGATGTTGACGGTGGATGTGCTCAAGTCCCTACATCCCCAACGATTTCAGGTGCTGTTGACCGTGATCCCCCCCTGGCCCAGTCGGGATGGTGCTGAGGCTCGATCCTTTATTCGGGAGGCGGGTTTGCCTCTCTTTCAAGGGTGGATCCGGCGCATGGTGGCCTTTCAGAAGGCGGCGCTGGCGGGGGAACCTGTCTATGAGGTCTCGGATCCTAGAGCTCGGATCGCCTGGAGTGATTATGTGGCTGTGGGTCAGGAGATCCTGTCATGACCAAGTTTCGTAAGTTATTGGATCTGGAACGCTACACCCCTGATCCCAACAGTGAGCTGCATCCCCAACTGCCCCACTCCACGGCCTCCAGTCCTCAGCTCCCTGAGAAGGTGCTGATCGCTCCCCGTCGCAAACCTGTGGCCCAGCTCCCCAGCTCCCTCAACCCAGCCCCCCCTGTCCAGGCTCGGCCCAAGCAGATCAGTGCCCAAGCCTATCGCCTCGCTCCCATCGCTCGATCACCAGCCGTGTCTCCCGCTCAGGTGGCGGTAACCGTCGAGATCGCTCCGGAGATCCTGCAGCAGGCTCAGCAGATCCTATCTCGATCGGAGGAAGCGTCTTTGTCCACACTAGTGGAGTCACTGTTGGTAGAGTGGGTGGAGGCTCAAAGAGAGGCCGATGCTCACTGATCCGTTAGGGATCCCGTTGAGGTTTCCTCTAGATTCGGTGGGTTTTGATCTTGGGATCCAGTCGGTGGGGTTTGAACCAGTTGCTTGACCTGAGCTAGCAAGGATCCCAATTTGCCCTCGTCCAAGAGAATGCTCAGCAGTTCCAGGGCGCTGGTGGACATCAGCAATTTGTTGATGCTTTGGGGATCGGATCCGTTCCCCCCTGAGAAACTATAGATGCGGGCATCCCCCAGAACACCGGGTTTGGGAGCCAGGGCCTCTAGGGTTTCCGGGAGCTGTTTAACCAGATCGGGCCAGACTTCCTTGATCAGGCCAGCGGTGAGATTGGCGGTACTGATGCTGTTCTCTGCCGCGAGCCGGGCTGCGATCCCCTCCGCCTCTGCCAGAGCTTTCTCCTTCTCCGCCTGGGCCAAAGTGCGGATCGATTGAGCTTCGATCTCTGCAGCCTGTTGACCGATCTCAGCCTGCTTCTTACGACGGAAGGCCTCGATCTCCACCAGGTTACGCTCGGCGATGCTATGCTTCTGGGCCTCCTGTTCGGCCTCGATGATCGCCAGTCGTTGGGCTCGTTCCGCCTCCTCGACCTGGGTGGCACTGACCACGGCAGCCTCGGCTTTGGCCCGTTCGGCGTCGGCGATGAGACTCTCCTGGCGCTTGTTGGCGATGGCGATCTGGGTATCCTCCTGGGCTAGACGGGCCTGACGCTCCGCCTCGGTGATCTGCAGTTGGGAGTTGAGCTCTGCGGCGGTGATCGCCTGTTTCCGGGAGACCTCCGCCTGCTCTGACTCCTGTTGTTGTAGGATCTGGGCCAAGCGCAGCTGTTTAGTTTGCTCCTCTAGGGCGATGTCCGCCTCGATCTGTTTCTGTTGCAAAGCCAGCTTTTTCTGAATCCCTTCCTCCTCCACGGCCCGAGCCTGCAGGACTTTGCTGCGCTCCACAGCGGCCTCTCGCTCCACACGGGTCTCCTCGATGGATTGTTGCCGGGTGATCTCGGCCTGTTCAGCCTCCTGTTGTTGCTGAGCCTGCACCACCTTCAACTGTTTACGCCGCTCCTCCAGCTCGATATCGGCCTCGATCTGACTCTGCTCGATCCCCAATCGCTTGCGGATCTCCTCCTCTTCCACTGATTTGTCCTGCAGGATCTTGTTTCTCTGGGTCGTGGCCTCCTCCCTGGCTCGTGCCTCTTCGATCTCCCGTTGCCGTTGGGCTTTGAGGGCTTCTACCTGCAGCTGCTGCTCTAGATTGGCGCTCTCCTTCTCCTGTTGCAACAACAGAGATTGCTTCTCCGCTTCCAATTCCTTTTGTTCCAACGTGATCTTGGTGGCCAGTTCCACCTCGCGTTTTTGCTGGATCGATTGTTGGATCGTCTCGGTTCTCAAACGCACGCCCTGGGCATCGAAGAAGTTGTTGGTGTCGTAGGTATCGCTCTCCTCCACCTCCGAGATGGCGATATTGTTGAGGGTGAGGCCCACCTTTTTCAGATCCGGCTCAATCAGGTTCAAGACCTCCTGAGCAAAGCCCAGTTTATCGGAGTCGATCTCCGCCAGCTTCTTGCTTTTGGCTGCTGCCCGGATCGCATCGTCGGCCCGTTTCTCCAGAGCATTCTTGATATCGGTGGGGGTGATCTTGCCATTCTGAGAGAGTCGCGCGGCGGCGGTCAACACATCCTGTTCCTGACCCTTGATGCAGACAAAGAAGGTCACCCGCATATCCGCCCGCAGGTAATCCTGGGTGCGTACCGCCAACTTCCCAGTTCGCTCCACGTCGATAGACAGCTCTCGCAAGGGCACCCGCGTCAACTCATGAAATCCAGGCAGGACAACATCACCCCCATTGAGAATGACCTTCTTGCCCTTCTTTAGGCTCCCGCCCGTGCGCACGAAAGCCTCGTTGGTTGGCGTGATCACATAGACACGGGTGTAAGCCCAGATCCCGATCAACAAGAGGATCAGCAGGCCGACGACGCCAACAGTGATCAATAGGATCGGATTCGCCTGGAAGCCCAATTGTCCCCAGGTGGGTAAGCTCACTGAACTCCTCTGGGCCAGCAACGGAGACGAGCTAGGTCGATAGAGCATAAAGGGATCCTCAGAGGGATGCGTAGAACCGATAGAACCTTCTAGAGAGCCAACGTCTATGGATTCGGCCACCTCATCCCGAGCAGCCACTGGCAGAGTGGGTAAAGAAAGCAACAATACTAACCAGAATCGCATGATCTTTCCTCATCTTGGATGGACACACTCAACCTGCAAGATACTTTTCGAGGATCCTTAACCCGATGCTTTCGGGCTGCCTAACCACCGCTGCTCATCAACACCTGCCTGCCGGATCACCACATAACCTTGGGACTGATGATCGATCACCAACACCTGCTGACCGCGCTGGGGGATCTCGGCAGCCCAGTCCGGCGCCACCGCACTGATCGTCACTAGATTCCCCGCTGCATCAAACACATCCACCTGACCGATGCTGCCATCCCGAGGCACCGTGGCAGAGGACACGGATCCCACCCGTCCGATCAGGCGCTCCGCCCGAGTTTCCTCCCCAAAGCCAGCAAAGACTCGGCCAATGGGACGTGCTGCCGCTCCCCCACCAGTCAGCGATAACGCCAAAGATCCCACAAAGATCCCCCCAGCCCAGATCCCTTCCGTCGAGGCGATGCCGATCTCTGCCAGTAGCACCGTGCTCATCCAACCCAATAGACCCCAAAGACTAAAGTCCATGGCCAATAGCAACAACAGCGGTGCTCGTCCTAATCCCAACCAGCCCAGAATCTGAGGTCCCCAGGCTCCCTCTCCGTCTAGATCCACATCAGCATCTGAGCCGGATTCCACATCCACATCCACATCGGCATCGACATCCGCGTCCAGATCCAGATCAGCCTCCGCCTCGGCCTCCACCCCTTCCTCTCCAGCCCCAGCGAAGATCACCACCATGAACAACACCAGACCCACACCCAGCAGGATCCAGTAGGGCAGATTGTCCGGGCTGAAGAGCATGGGATCGGCGCGGTAAACCTAGGTTGACTGTAGCCTACGGCTGAGGGTCAGGTAGGATATCGTTAAAGTGTCTTGAGAACTGTATAAGTAGATCCGCAAAAAGGTTTATACAGT
>CAYSEO010000324.1:0-5306 GCA_964429885.1 uncultured bacterium | reverse complement strand
TGGGATTTTCCTACTGATGCCCTGGAGGTGTCTGAGGCGGCAGGCACGATGTTGTATGCCGATTATGTGGAGTCCGGCACCTATCCCGTGATCATGTCCAACAAGTTCGGGGGGGTGATCTTCCATGAGGCCTGTGGCCATCTGTTGGAGACCACTCAGATCGAGCGCAACACCACGCCATTCCAGGATAAGAAGGGGGAGAAGATCGCCCATGAGAGCCTCACCGCCTGGGATGAAGGGGTTAGTGATCGGGCCTTTGGCACCATCGATATGGATGACGAGGGTATGCCTGCCCAACGGACTCTACTGATCGAGAACGGGGTGTTGAAGAACTTCATCTCTGATCGGGCCGGATCGATGCGCACAGGCCACCCCAGAACCGGCAGCGGTCGCCGTCAGAATTACACCTATGCAGCAGCCAGCCGCATGCGCAACACCTACATCGGATCGGGTGAGTACTCCTTTGAGGATCTTCTAGCCTCCGTGGACAAGGGGATCTACTGCAAGCGCATGGGAGGCGGTAGCGTTGGGGCCACAGGTCAGTTCAACTTCTCCGTTGAGGAGGCTTACCTGATCGAGAAGGGCCAGATCACCAAGCCCTTGAAGGGAGCCACCTTGATCGGCGATGCCCAGGAGATCATGTCCAAGATCTCGATGTGCTCTCAGGATCTGGATTTGGCAGCAGGGTTCTGTGGATCCATCAGCGGCAGCATCTACGTCACCGTCGGTCAGCCCCATCTGAAGGTGGACTCGATTACTGTGGGGGGACGATAGGATCCCAGCTCGTACTCACAGATCCGTTCTCTACTGGATCCATCGAGGATCTTCCATTAAGTCTTCAATTCTTCAAGCTCTTTCCATCTCAGGATACAACCATGGTAATGACCATCGAGGAACTGGCAGATCAGATCCAGACCAGTGCAGCCCAGCGGCGGGTCCGCAAGTTTGATATCTTCGGCTCTACGGTTGATGAGACCAGTGTGCAGGTGGATCGGGGGGAGCCCAAACAGGTGAAAGCCTCCAATCGCTCCAGCGTGATCGTGCGGGTCTGGAATGAGGATCAGCGGATGGGGGTCACCTCCACCAATGACGTGACTGCCGAGGGATTGGGATTGGCTCTAGAGATGGCTTCAGAGGCCAGCGAGTTTGGGGTCAAGGAACATGTGCCGGATTTCAGTCCCGAGGCTGCCGTGCCGATTCCTGATCTGAGCATCGACAAGGTACCTCAAGCTGCAGCCAAGGATCTTCTGGATCGGTTAGTGGAGGCAGAGGACCAGTTATTGCAGGCTCATGCCGCGATCAAAGGGGTGCCCTACAATGGCTTGGCCCAACGGGATATCGGTCGCTTCTATCTGAATAGCAATGGGGCGGTGCGTTATGAGGGTCACACTGTCACCTCTCTATTCTTAGTGAGTCGGACGGAACAGGAGGGCAAGCGCCCCCGCAGTGCCGGAGCCATCCGTCTACACTATGGCCTAGATCAGTTGGATATTGCGGGCTGTATTCAGGAGGCAGCGGAGAAGACGATCAGTCATCTGGACTATCAAAAGATCTCCTCAGGTAAATACACCGTGGTGTTCTCTGCGGATGCCTTCCTCAGTTTACTAGGGGCCTTCTCCAATCTATTCAACGCTCAGAACATTCTGGATAAGCAGAGCCTTTCCACTCCTGAATCTTTGGGGACGACCCTGGCCTCACCCCAGCTTTGTCTCTGTGATCATGCCCGTCATCCCGATCGGATCGCGGGGATCGGTTTTGATGGGGAAGGAACTCCAACCCGTCGGGTCCAACTGATCGAGAACGGTGTGCTGACGAGTTTCATTCACAGTTCTGTTACGGCCAAACGGATGGAGATGCTGCCTACAGGCCATGGCAATGTGGGAGCCAAGGTGACGGTCTCGCCCCATTTCTATGAGGTATATGGCGGATCCCCAGCGGATCAAACCTACAGCCTAGAGGATGCGGAGGATGTGGTATTTATCGACGATCTGCATGCTCTCCATGCCGGGGTGAAGGCAACTCAAGGATCCTTCTCATTGCCCTTTGATGGTTGGGTAGTCAATCGAGGGAAGAAGATCAGCATTGCATCCGCCACAGTGGCTGGGGATTTTCGCGATCTGTTGCAATCGATCCTCTATGTGGAGCCGGAGCCAGAGGTGTTACCGGGTGGGATCTGTCCCCGCATCTGGGTGAGGGGTCTCTCGATCACAGGGGAGTAAAGCGATGATCGAGACTTCTTTTGATGTGCTGGGATTTGAGGCTTTTGTCTCTCAGTATGGAGATGATCCTCGCTATGAGTTGATCGATGGGGGGCTGATTGATTTGGAACCCACAGGCGCCCATGAGGAGGTCGCGGCCTTTCTGCTACGTAAGATCAATGCCTATCTGGATCGCCAGGATCTAGATTGGTTCACCCCGGCTCGATGTTTGATCAAACCATTGGGCCAAGGGTTGGCCTATCGCCCTGATGTCATCGTGATCGATCGTCAAGCCTTAACTCAAGAGCCACTCTGGAAACAGGAGCCCATCATTACTTTAGGATCAAGCGTTAAGCTAGTCATCGAAGTGGTGAGCTCCAACTGGCCGAATGATTACGCCCGTAAGGTTGAAGATTACTCAGCCATGGGGATCCCAGAATATTGGATCATTGATCATGAGGGATTAGGAGGACGACAACTTCTCGGTTACCCTAAACAGCAGACCCTCAGCCTTTGTACACTGACGGAGCAGGGGATCTATGAGATCAAACGGCTGCGAGGAGAGGATCCCGTTGAGTCGACTACCTTCCCTGATCTTGCATTGACGGCGGCACAGATCTGGGGCCCAACCAAGGATTACCGCAGATAATGTTTAGAGCTGAGCAGGATCTGATATGACCCATAACGCGCTATCCAGATAGATCGATGAGCAATTTATCTCAACTGTTCCTTAGTGCTCAACCTTGGCCAATAACTCAAAGCAACTATGATTCCGATACCCTGCGACGATATTCAAATCTAACACTGTGCTGCCCTCAGATCGTAGGGTGATCTACGTAGTAAAACTCAATAGGAATTGGCATCGGAATGATATCCCCTGCCATTAGAGAGGGTAGAACCCCTAGCCCCGGATCAGAGCTAAGAGTTCTCGAAAGGGCAGAGCAGACCACCTCAGAGTCCTCAAGTTAGCCGCCAATCTAATCGCTGTTGATGGATCTTGTGGGCCAGATCCACAGTGAAGTAGCGAACCCCATGGGTCTCTCCGGCGAGGGGGGTAAAGGGGTGATGGGGCTCCCCCAGATGATCCAGAACCAGGGCAGCCCCAGAGAAATCCTGATGTTGGGTGTAGACGTTGACGGTGATCACGGTCTGGATCCCAGCCTTGAGGGCGGAGACGATGCCGTTGTAGGAGTCTTCAAAGGCCAGACACTGATCGGCGCTCAGGTTCATCTGTTGCAGAGCATAGTAATAGATGTCGGCGGCAGGCTTTTTCTTGGGCACCACATCCCCCGCTGCGATCACCTCGAACCAGGACACACCTCCGGGTAGGGTGTTCTCCAACAAGGTGGTGACATTGGCCGGGGTGGTGGTGGTCGAGATGGCCAACCTCAGGCCCTGATCACGGGCTGCATGTAAGATCCGTTCGACGCCAGGGCGGAGGGGGATCTCCCCTTGGGCCAGGAGTTGAGTATAGTGCTGAGTTTTGGAGCGATGCAGACTGGCGATGAACTCGGTCAGATCCTGAGGTGGGGTGAAGGGGGGCTTGTAGGTCTCGATGTAGTGGCGGATCCGTTCCTTGCCACCGGCCACCGCTAGAAGCTCACCGTAGAGGGCCTCAGACCAGTTCCAGTTCAGACCCGCATCGGAGAAGGCCCGATTGAAGCCCACACGATGGCCATCCCGCTCCGTATCCGCCAGGGTGCCATCCACGTCAAAGATCAGCGCACGCAACTCAGCCATCGGATCGTCTCCTAACCTCTCTGAGATCAGCTTATCGGAGATGAGTAGATCGGCAAAATTGCTTTGACAAGCACTGTATGGCCTGTATGAACGTTTCTGCTGATCCCACAGACAGATCTAGGTCCCCCGATCAGCGGAACGAGATCTCACCCGACTGGGTGATGCAGGGGTAGGAGGGCGAAGCTGCCCAACTCCCTTCACAATGGATTCACAGCGTTAGTCTTCTTTCTTATGTTTAAGTCCTGGATCTACTTGGTGATGGGTGCAACCCTAGTTACCCTTTGCTTGGGGATCGCCGCTCAGCGTCACGCTTTGCCCTCCGCGCCCTTCATGTCTCAGTCGTCCCTGCAGCTGTCCTGGCCTGAGATCTTCTCTCCCAAACCACGGCTTTAGGCTCGGGCGGCTCATTCCTCCTCTAGGGGGACACCAAAGACCTCTGCGAACACCTTTTTGACCTTGTAACCGGAATCGATGGTCTCCAGAGGATCCTTGCGGAGGCGATGGCGTAGGCAGAGACCGATCACCCGTTGAATATCCTCCATTGTAACCTCCGTTCGGCCTTCAAACGCTGCTAGCGCTTTAGTTGCCCGGTTGGTGACAATATCTCCCCGCAGGCCATCCACATTCAGTGCCGCGCACACCCCCGAGATCTTCAACCGCAGATCCCGATCCACTTGCACCTGGGGGAGTCGCTGCTGTGCCTGTTGCAGACTGTCTGATAATTCCTGTTGTTTGACCTCATAGTGGGAGAGAAATCTCTCCGGATCCGCATCGAACTCGGCCCGCTCCTCCACGATCTGAACCCGCAGTGCTGGATCCCGCACGGTATCGATCTCGACGAACATGCCGAAGCGATCCAATAACTGAGGCCGCAGCTCCCCTTCCTCTGGGTTGCCCGAGCCCACCAACACAAACCGAGCCGGGTGACGAATCGAGATCCCTTCCCGTTCCACCGTGTTCCATCCGGAGGCAGCAGCATCCAACAACACATCCACCAGATGATCGTCCAGGAGATTGACCTCATCCACGTACAGAATGCCGCGATTGGCCTTGGCCAACAGACCCGGCTCGAAGGCTTTCACCCCTTCCGAGAGGGCTTTCTCAATATCGATGGTGCCGCAGACCCGATCCTCCGTGGCCCCTAGGGGCAGATCCACCATGGGCACCTGCCGCCAAGCCGTGGGCAGATCCCCCTGAGCCTGCAGCCGTTGCCAAGCCTCCTCACTCATCAGATCCGGTAGAGAGGGATGGCTATTAAACGCATCATCGGGGATCACCTCGATCTGGGGCAGCAGGGCCGCGAGCGCCCGAATCGTAGTGGACTTGCCCGTACCCCCAGGGCGCATGGCGCACCGGCCGGCGCCGGGG